>NZ_JAVRCP020000045.1:0-48919 GCF_034530675.2 Nostoc sp. DedVER02 | reverse complement strand
CTTGCACCCTCAAATCCCTTCCCCTAGTAGTTTACTTCGACTTGTGTGTACACCGTAGCCCGAAAAGCGGGGAGGGGGTTGAGGGTGGGGTTCTTGTACCTCACTCAATCCAATCAGGCCCTTTGAAGAAATCTCCGTCCTCCCAAAAAGTTTTACATACCAAAACACCTTCTCCGAGAGGAGGGAAATTTTTGGCTCCCCTGAAGTCAGTTTTTATGAATTTGGCAGTACCACCAATCGCTGCCCTGTAGAGGTTAGCCCCATCAAATACAGTAGCAGTCAAGATAGCATCATTCAAACTGGCATTGGAGAAGTCAGTCCCAATACAATCAGCACCACTCAAGTCAACTCCTCGCAAATTGGCATAACTGAGATTGGCATTAGTGAGGTTAACACAAAGCATTTTGGCTCCACTCAAGTTGGCATGGCTCAGGTTGGAGCCACTCAAATCAACACCTATCAAATCGGCTCCGCTCAAGTCAATTTCCCGCAAATCTTCTCCATCCAGCCCGCGCGAACTGATTCTAATCCCAGTAAAGTCTCTCTCGCCAGCTGCGTATCTCTTAAGCAACTTTCTACGCTCGATAAAGTTTCTTTCATCTTTCATAATTTACCTCTTGCCTCTTTCAATACATATAATGACAGGAATACTAATAACGTTATTAAAAGATGGTATATGCACAGCAACGCTAACCCTTGTAAATTTGGAAACTTACACTGTATATAAAGCATCAGTGTAAGTAGTTCACTACAAAAAAAGAAGATATGCGAATTCTAATTGTGGAAAGCAGTATGTTGTTGCTCCTAACTGCAATGACAACTGGCTGTGTCGGTTCTTCCTCTGTTACAAAACAGCCGCAAGCTTTGCCAGCAAGCACTGAACAGCCGACGAAAGAAGCTGTGTTGAACTCAACACCTACACCGACTGCAAAATCTATAGAGCATTCTACCCCTGAAGCAACTATTGCCACGAATCCGACGCGCTGTGAAACTAGCCAATTGTCAGTGCGCCGAGTCTCCCAAGATGCTGGTGTTGGGAATGTTGCACTTACATACGCCTTCACCAATAACGCCTCATCCCCTTGCACGCTCAACGGTTATCCCGGATTGGCACTACTGGATGCAAAAGATCAACCTTTACAGGGGATTAAAGTTATTCGCTCCAAGGATACTTACTTTTTGAGTAAGCAACCTCGACAACAAGTAACTCTAGCTCCTGGAAAACAAGCCTCATTTCAGATAGCATATAACCACATTAGTTCTCCAGAGCAAAACTGCCCAATTTCTAGTAAGATTGAAATTACGCCTCCCAATGCTTACCAGCACTTGACCCTCACAGAAGAAATCAAGCCTTGTACAGGCAAAGTCAGAGTGACTCCTGTGCGTGTTGACACTCAACCGTAGTAAATATTCTGTAATTTACTCAAAGACCCAGAAAAAGCATAAATTTAATCAAAGCCTCTGATAAGTTCAGTATTGTACTAATCAAAAAGGTTAAAAATTTTATGGAAGGAATTGATGTTGCTGACCAAGATGGCAGAGTTGATTGGACGGCAGTAAAAAATTCTGGTAAAACCTTTGCGTTTGTCAAAGCTACAGAAGGAGTTAGCATTAAAGACTCTTCTTTTGCTCATCATTGGCAGACCATGAAAACTGTTGGTATTATTCGGGGTGCTTATCATTTTTTTCACCCCCATACATCTGACCCGGTTCAGCAAGCAAAGGAATTCTTAAAAACTTTGGGGCAATTAGAACCCGGAGATTTACCACCAGTTCTAGATGTAGAGGTAACTGACAAAGTAAGTAGCCAAGCTGTAATTAATGCAGCTAAACAGTGGTTAGCAGAGGTGGAAAAAGCCCTTTTACAACAAACAAAAAAACCAATTAAGCCAATCATTTATACTTTCCCCAGTTTCTGGCAAGAAATTGGCAATCCATCTGATTTTGCTAATTATCCATTATGGATTGCCCACTATGGAACCCAGAACCCAAGTATTCCTAGTGCTTGGCAGGGGCAATACTTAATCCATCAATATGCAGGTGATATCTCTGGTGTCGCTGGTGTTAGCGGTCGAGCCGATTTGAATAGATTTAATGCATTGCAGTTAAGAGATTCTGGGCTAAGAGTAAAACAATTACAACAGCAATTAAAAGATATTGGATTATATACTGATGCTATTGACGGAAAGTTTTCTGATTCCGTTAAGAATGCAATTGTTAGTTTCCAAACATCTAAGAAATTGCAAGCTGATGGAATTGTCGGTATAAAAACTTGGGTAGCTTTATTGTGGATTTAGAACAGATAAGTCTATTCAGTGAATGTCTAATGTTTAGGGACTTGCAGAAAATAAATTATCCCAAATTATTTATTTGTAGGGGCGCAAGGTCTTGCGCCCCTACAATGAGATATTTTTTTAACTGGAAGTCCCCTACTTATTTTGATTAGCGAATGCAGTTTTTTTTATTAGCTAATCTTTCTTAAGATAGGTTGTTTTTTTCCACCGACTTACTTAAATAAATTAAAGTTTGTAGTAATGAATTTAGTGATGGTAAAACTTGTTATGAACGGTGAATCAATCGCTAAAAAATTTTTAAATGTATTTAGTTATACCTATTTAAGGGTGTTTTTTTATATCTAATTAGTATTTTGGAATGCACAAAAGTGAGATTTTACCTGGAAAAAACCTTTCAGTATCCGTTTGAGTGAATTAAACTTAACCCATCTGATAGCTGTAGTTACTTCTACCCACTGCCGTTTTCTTTTACTAGCTTCTGGATAATCTTCACTTAGCATCTCAACTGGTAACAAATACATCTTAACTCGGTAAATTTTGCCTCCTTTGCGGTACTTGTAAGTTCCCAGTTCATTCGCATCTACCTGCCCAATCACCCCTGCTTCTTCCCAAGCTTCTTTGGCTGCTGAAGCGGGCGGACTCATACCATTAGGAATATCTCCTTTTGGAATTACCCAGTGTTGAAAGTTACGGGTTGTGATTAGCAAGATTTCAACTTTGCCATTGTTCACTCTATAAGGAATCACTCCTGACTGTTTAAGTACTTTGCTGACTTTTCGACTCATGTGATTTGCATCCTGTACGCTTTAGCTTTTCTGTCTGATGTTTATTTCAAAAAGTCTAACTCTGATACCGGATAAATTTTGGTTAAATTTAGGTTATGAAAAAATTAAACATCCTTTAATTATCTATAAGAATTAATTATTAAAAAATTTTTATTAATATTCTAATCTCATTTGCAGGTAGAACTTAGAAATGTCGAAAGAGTAAGTGGGCAAGAATAAATAAAACTATGTTAATCAATATAGAATTAATCAAATTGGCTCTTAGTGAGCGGTTCTAGTTCTAACTACAAAACTTTAATTATTCACACCCACTTACTTAGCTCTACACTTAGAAAAGAGGTAAAGCCTAAGCGGTTACATTCCCAGCAAGAGACTAGTACCGCAAGGCGGAATTCAAAATTCAAAATTCAAAATTAATACAGCCTAAGCTTTTCATCTATTTTGAATGGTATGTTTATTTACGCCGTGCTGTACTATAAAAGAGATTATGAAGTTTTAAAGGTCGGGTTGAAGTTAACGCAGATGAAAAATATTTTGTTCCTATCACATTTTGCATCAATATAATAATGACAATAGCTATAGTTTTAATATAAAGTAAATTCACTTAAAAAGTGTACTCCTGATGGCTGACTATTACATGCAGCCCTTTTAAAAAAATCACATTGCTAAGATATTAAAATAAAAGTAATTTCGCCTCAAAGCCAATCATGACAGAAGGAAAAACGCGGCGTAATTTCCTAATTACTAGTCTTGCTGTAACTGGAGGTATTGTGTCAATTAATACTTTTGGGCAAAATAATACCAACACTGCACCACCGCCAGCAACCATGCCAGAACGGGTACTAGGACGCACAGAAGTAAAACTCCCTATCTTTGGCTTAGGAGGAGCAGGACAAACGCCACTATCCTGGGAAGGAAAAGAAGGTGATGCTACAGCAATTATTCAAAGAGCGCTGGAACTTGGCATTCGCTACTTTGATACTGCGGCTAGTTATGGGCCGAGTGAAGATTATTTAGGTAAAGTACTACCACTTCATCGCTCAAAGGTTTTCCTAACAAGCAAGACCGATCAAAGAGATCGGGATGGTGCATGGCGAGAACTAGAGCGATCGCTAAAACGCCTCAATACAGATTATCTCGATTTGTGGCAGTTGCATCACGTTTCTTTTTCTGAAGAACTCGACACTATCTTTAGTCCATCTGGTGCAATTAAAGCTTTAGAAGAAGCCATACAGCAAAAACTGGTGCGCTTCGCAGGTATTACCGGACATCACGATCCTCAAATAATTGCTGAAGGCTTACGTCGCTATCCTTTCCACACTGCACTGATTCCTGTGAATGCCGCCGACAAACACCACCCACACCCATTTATCCCGGTAGTTCTACCAGTTGCTCAAGAAAAAAATGTTGGTGTGATTGCGATGAAAGTCCCGGCTTATGGTCGGCTGTTTAAACCAGGTGGATTGACAGGTATGGAGCAAGCTTTAGGTTACACAATGTCTCAGCCTGGAGTTCATTGTTGTGTAATTGCAGCAGAGACTATTGCACAATTAGAGAGCAATGTCAAGATAGCGCAGGCTTTCGTGCCTCTTAAAAAGGAAGAATTAACAGCGATCGCAGGGCGGACTGCTAATATCTGGGAAGATAGTACATTTTTCCGTACTTGGACTTAGCCCAAACTTTGCATATATTGCAAAGTGTATTATTAATCACGCTGATAATATTGCTCTGCTTGCGACATCTTAAACTGTAGTAGCTTTTCCTCTCCCAACTTGTATCGCAAACTCGGCTTAAAAGGCGAAATATTCAAACTCCGAATAATTTCACTCGCCACAGCCTTTGCTAGTAGCGGTGGTACAGAGTTACCAACTTGTCTAAATCCGTGCCATTTGGTTACATGAAATCTAAACCAATCAGGGTATGAATGTAATCTTGCTGCTTCCCTGACTGTGATACAACGGGGTGTAAATGGATGAATCGGTCTAGGAGATGTAAAAGAACCTCTATACTTGTCTGTTCCGGCTCTTAAAGTATTGCAGACACCATCAGGATGTAGCTTATGAAAACGACTAATTTTTTCTCTTTCACCTTGTTGAGTTTCCTGAAAACGTTGAATAGTTTCCGCAGAATGTTTTGTCCTTAAACTTGAAGAAAGTATTCGCAAATCATACTCGCGTTTATAAGAATAATCATCATTTAGGCATTTAAGACCGCGAAGTACACGAGCATAGTTACTAGGTTTTTCGTATTCTCCTACAACCCAATCTCTTGTTACTAATTCAGGATATTTTTCTATTTGAGGTAAATCTTGAATTGCATCCCATACTGTCGGACTCAATGGGATATCAGATATTTTATTATGAGTTAAATTATTTGTTAATGCTGGTTTAGTAGTTGGTTGAGGATATTTTGGTAACTCTACATCTTCTCTTGCACCTATGAGGAATAATCTCTCACGAGACTGTGGTACTCCGTAATTTGCAGCATTGAGAATTTGGTAATTTTCTTCTATCTTATAACCGTAAATTTTAAACTCGCTAATTAGAGATTGGAGAATTTGTTTATGTTGACCAACTGTGATTCCCCGAACATTTTCCATTACAAAAAATTTCGGTTTTAGCTCAAAAACCAGTCGATGAAAGTGAAACACCAAAGAATTTCGTGGATCGTCAACAACCCGTTTACCAATTAGAGAAAATCCTTGACATGGTGAGCCACAAATTACCACATCAATTTCGCGATCGCCAATCTTAGACCGACTCCTAATTTCTTCGCCGGTTGTATCCACAACACTTTTACATAACACTGAGCAATAAGGGAAATTAAACTCATGTGTTGCACAGTGGATAGGGTCAATTTCTACAGACGCTAGCACATCAAAACCAGCTTGTTCAAAGCCAAGAGTCATACCACCCGCGCCAGCGAACAAATCAACTGCGATCGCTCTTTGTTTTCTCATCTCATAAGCCATGAAACCTCTAGATAATTCGTAATTCGTAATTCGTAATTCGTAATTAAGCTAATTGCAATTCATTTTTTCAGACTAATTCACTTGTAAGAAATGGCTTCAGCGCCAGTTTTATAAGACTTCCAGCGAAAACACAGATGCTTTCGCACCTTATTTTACTCATAAATAAGCAGATTGATTCTCTCTTTTTAATTACGAATTACGAATTACAAACTACGAATTACAAATTATTTGGTAGCATTTGCAAAATTTCTTGAGCAGCGCGATCGCACACTCCAACTTCTCCTAAACTCTGCCGCATTTCCTCATAATCTAGCAAAGTTTGTTCTCTGCTACTAGGGTTAAGTAGCAGTTCCATCGCTGCTTGAATAATATTCTCTGCCGTGGCTTGCTCTTGTAAAAATTCTGGCACAATCGGCTTCATCACTACTAAGTTGGGTGGCGATGCAAAGACTATAGAACCTTTGAGGATTTTACGAGCGATCCAAGCAGTCAGGGAACTTAGGCGGTAAACTACAACTTGTGGTACATCTAATAGAGCAAGTTCTAGGTTGACAGTACCAGATTTACTAATGGCTAAATCAGCCGCAGCAAAAACTTCCTTTTGTTGACCTGATAAAACTGTAGCCTGCAAACCGTAACGCTTAATAGCCTCCTCAATTGGCTTTCTATAGACTTCCAAAGATAAGGGAATCCAGAAATGAACTTCAGGTAATTTAGCTTGAAGAGTTTGGGCAGCTTCAAAAATAACTGGTAAAAGATATTTTAATTCTTGGTGGCGAGAGGCGGGGAGAAGTGCGATCGCAGTTTGTTCTGGTGGAATCCCCAATGTTGCACGCGCTGCTTGGCGACTAGGAGCGTCTTGCATTCGGTCAACTAAAGGATGCCCTACCCAAGTAACTTTTGCTCCTTTCTCACGAAAGTAACGGGCCTCTTGTGGGAAAATTGCCAAAAGCTTATCTGTAAAACCGACAATTTGGTTAGTTCTACGCAAACTTAATGACCAAGCCCACTCTTGGGGAGCGATGTAATACACCACAGGCACATCTGGTAACTGCCGTTTCACATAAGTACCAATTTTCAGATTGGGAGTCATATAATCGATCAGCACCACTAAATCAGGTGGATTTTGTTTTAGGGAAGCGATCGCCTGACGTTGCACCTGGAGAGTCGGTAAAATATAAGGCAGCCCTTCTAGAATACCCATTGAGCCAATACCACTAGTATTTCCCAGCAGAATTGCCCCAGCCTTCAGCATTTTTTCGCCACCCAGCGCCCAAATCTCTAATTCCAATCCAATCGCCCTAGCTTGACGCTTCAGCGCTGTAATTAGCAGCGATCCTTGTAAATCGCCAGAGACTTCGCCAGTGCTGATAAAAATCCGCATTTGATAATTGGTAATTAGTAAAAACTTAGGAATGAATAGTTAGCAGTGAATACTTAGGAATGCGGAGTTAAAAATTTAATTGATCAATTCCTAACTCCTGTAGAGACGCGATTCCTCACGTCTCTACTCCCACCTTTTGTACAGACGCGATTCATCACGTCTCTCATAATTCACGATTCATCACTCGCGCCCTTTTTCCCCTTACCGGGAATCAAACCACGTCTTCCTGGCATCTGAGAAAGTAAAAGGAAGCGGCGCAGATGTTGTAATTGTTCGCTATCCCCTAACAGTTCCAGTTTTTCCAAAGCATCCTTAAAAGACAAATCAGAACGGTAGAGAATGCGGAAGGCTTTTTTCAATGCCAGTAAATCAGCTGAGTCCATACCAGACCGTTTGAGTCCCACAAGATTGAGGGTTCGCACTCGCGCCGGATTTCCCTCTACTAGCATATATGGGGCCACATCGCGGTCAATACGTGCCATGCCTCCCACCATTGCCTGTCTACCAATATGCACAAATTGATGGACACCTAAAACCCCACTTAGCCTAGCGCGTGACTCTATATGCACATGACCTGCCAACGCCACAGAATTAGCAATCACTACCTGGTCTTCAATCACGCAGTTATGAGCCACATGGACATAAGCCATCAGCAAATTACCATCGCCAATCACCGTTGCTTCACCAGCACCGGTAGCGCGGTTAATGGTAACGTACTCACGAATTAAGTTGTTATCACCAATTTTGACCCAAGTTGGTTCTCCCACAAACTTGAGATCCTGGGGTTCCATACCGATGGCTGCACCTGTAAAAATCTGATTTTGCGCCCCAATTTCACAAGGCCCCTCTAACACAGCATGAGCGCCGATAATTGTTTCAGGGCCCACTTTGACATGCGCTCCAATCACAGCATAGGCACCGACTTGCACTGTATGGTGGAGTTCCGATTTCGGATGAATTACAGCAGTTGGATGAATTAGCGTTTTCAAGGGTGAATCTCCAGAACTGTCTTGATAAGTCAGCGCCACGTAGGGTTTATAAAGCAGTTTGTTACTCTGATCAAGAGATTTGTACAGACTGCCCTCCCATCGAGGCGACTAGTAGAGCATTAAGTATTTCAGTGAACGAAAGTGTCGGGCAAAGCAAGTTAAGTGTGTTTGAGTAGCATCTCGTAAAGAGGGAGTCGAAAATCAAGAAATTATCAAATGCTGTTGTGGATTTTTTTAACTGTTATCCTTTATCAGAATTCAGTAAGGGCATTTCACGGCTATGCCCACACCACGAGAGCAAACTTTTAGCTAACTAGAGAAAACATTAATTCTCCTTCACAAGCAAGTTGACCATCAACTTCGGCACGACCTTGCATCTTACCGAAACGACGTTGTTTTACCCATAACAGTTCCACCGTCATTATTAGTTGATCCCCCGGTACAATCTGGCGGCGAAAGCGAACTTTATCGATACCAGCGAAGACGAATAGCCCGCCTTCTACTGAAGACATTTGAGTAAGAACAATGCCCCCAACTTGTGCCATTGCTTCCACAATTAGCACCCCTGGCATCAGTGGACGACCGGGGAAATGTCCTTGAAAATGGGGTTCGTTGATAGTAACATTTTTAACCCCAACAGCTTTTTTCTCTGGAACGTAGTCAATTATTTTATCTACAAGTAAAAATGGGTAGCGGTGAGGTAGCAATTGCTGAATTTCTTCAGAGGTGAAAGTTGTTTTAATCTCAGATATGATTTTAGTCTCATTTATAGCCTGTGGTTCGGTAGATGTAGTCGTATCGATGGTATTCACTTCAGTGAGAATTGACATTGGCCGTGTGGTTAATTTTTGATCTGAAAGTTGAGCAGAAAGGCGTATATCGAAAGCCTCAATAATCCAGGATTTTAAGCTATAGAGCAAATCTAAAATCTAAAATCCCAAATCTAAAATTTTCTGAGCCAGTTGAATGTGTAAATTGTGGCTGGCTTTATACGCTAAGAAATGAGCAAGAGGGAAAGTTCCTAGTAAACTTAAATCTCCTACTAAATCCAAGATTTTATGACGGACTGGTTCATTTGCAAATCTCAATGGAGGATTTAGCCAGCCTTCTGGCCCGCAAACGAGTGCATTATCCAAACTGCCACCTTTAATTAACCCTGTTTTTTGCAAGTGTTCAATTTGATGCAGTAACCCAAAAGTCCGGGCAGGAGCAATTTCCGTCGCAAAGCTAGCAGAAGCTTTTTCTACTTCAGTGGTTAATGACCAACTATGCCATTGATTACCAATAGCAGTCAGATCAAAATCAATACCGTAGCTAAAGCGAGTTTCTGGTGCTGGGAGGGCACAGACAAAAGCATCCCCTTGATTTATCCATAAGGGTTCTTTAACAGCCAAAGGAATTTGGTTGTTAACGGCTTGTGATACTAAGCCTACTTGGGCAATATTAGCTGTCCACACACTTGCGGAACCATCCAAAAGCGGGACTTCTGGCCCATCAATTTCAATCCGGGCATTATCCACGCCCATCCCTGAAAGTGCTGCCAATAAATGCTCTACCGTGCGAACAGATACCTCGCCCTCACCCAACTGAGTTGAGAGAACAGTGTGACTAACTGCCGTAACTTGGGCTGGAACAATCGGCAAATCCGGTAAATCCACCCGTACAAAGTAGCGCCCACTTCCTGCCTCAGATGGTAATATCCGCACGTGGGTATTCACACCGCTATGCAGCCCCACCCCTGTTTGGGTGATTTCGGCTGCTAGAGTGTGCTGTCGCATAGCCAAAAAGTCAGTATATTTCGTTTAGTATTGTTCATCGTCTGTTTTGGTAGAATCCCTGATATTCCCCTAAAAATGTCATTAATCCCTTTATCGGAACAGTATTGAGGTAAATGTAAAAATTAGCAAGCTAATTGTCATTTGTCCTTTGTCATTTGTCCTTTGTGATTCACTAATGACCAATGACTAATGACTAATGACCAATGACAAATTAAAACCTTTCGCCAATACCGAAATTAATCCGACTATCACCGTCATCGTTGATACCGTAGTCAATGCGAATTGGCCCCAGTGGAGACTGGACGCGAACGCCAAGACCATAGCCGAAGCCACTACCATTTTTGTTCAACACTTCAGCCGCCCTGGTACTAGTTCCCAGATCGCTGCCGAGATCAAAAAATAGTGCGCCACTGACTACTGAAAAAACTGGAAACCGATACTCAACTGATGCTTGGACGTAAGATCGTCCACTACCTAATGCTCCTTCTTCATAACCTCGAACGGAGTTGCTACCCCCAAGAGTAAAAGCTTCGTAGGGAGGCAAGTCACCGATGATAGTTCCTGCTTGCAGGTTAAATGCTAAGGTTTGTGCCCCTTTGCTAAGGCTAATCAGTTTAATGGGTAAATATTGGCTGTAACTACCCCGGAATCTAGTGAGGAAAATATTGCCTAGTCCGACGGGAACCGACTGATCGACCCCGAAGCGAAGATAGGAACCACTAGTGGGTTGCAATGGATTATTACGGAGATCGCGCTGTGCCCCCAGTTGTAGCAGTAGTAAATCGTCTTGACCTCCCGAAGACAAGGTAAGTGGAATTTCGAGTGGTTGACCATTGCTGGTGGGGTTTCCATTCTGGTCTAGAGGAACTCCATCATCATTGAATACCGCTCCTGTTTTTTTGAGATTGCCGTCAGCATCACGGGCAGAAACTCGTTGATACTGTAAACCAGCGGAGGCAGTCCAGACAGAAGTTTTGTAAGGATTGGAGGAAAGGGGACGAGTAAAGGTGATACCACCACCTACACGGAGAATACGAGGGCGATCCTGAGAATCTGTATTCCTGATATCATTTGGGTCAAATGTTCTAATGTCTTCATCTTTGCCATCAAAAATCAACGAAATGGAACTGCGGCGAAAAATATTAGTTGTATAAGAAGTCCGGTAAGGATCTCCTGCAATCCAGGGGTCTGTAAACCGCACATCAAACAGCAGTTCCCGTTCTCCCACCTGTACTTCTGCCCCCAGTTTTTGGTTTCTACCGTTCAGGTTTTGCTGTTGGTAGCTGACTGTTCCAAAAAGTCCGCTAGCAGAACTAATGCCCGCCCCAGCCGCAATAGAACCACTACTGCGTTCAGCTACATTAACTACTACATCTACCTTGCTGGGGTCAGTACCAGGGTCAAGAGACACATTCACATCTTCAAACAGTCCCAGCCCATACACGCGCTGTAGGTCTTTTTGCACCGTGTTGCGATTGAATACTTGTCCTGGTTTCAACTGCAATTCTCGGGTAATGATGTAATCTTGTGTCCGTCCGCGAATTGGTTGTCCCTTCTCGTCTGTCTCCTGACCATCTTTATTGCGGAACCGGACTCTAATGTTTTCTACCACCCCTTCTGCTACTTGCAAGGTAACAACTCCGTTGTCAGAGACTTGGGGCGCTCCAATCACGTTCGCTAGCACGTAACCTTGATCTTGATACCGCTTGTTTAACTGCTTGATGCCTTCCTGCAAGTCGCGCAAGTTGAGGATTTTGCCATACTGCTCCTTAAATACTTCATCTACGGTATTAGCTGGCAGTACGGAGGCAACACCAGTGCCAGGATTAGCTTGCACTTCTACTTTGCTTAAAACGGGGTTAGGCTGTACAACAAAGCTCACCCGGACTCCCAAAGGGGTATCTTCTGGCGATGCTTGGACGTTGGAGAAAAAGCCAGTGCCAAAGATCGCGTTAATATCTTCTTGCAATTGGCTGCGAGTTGTTGTTCGTCCTGGTTGGGTACGAATTACTCTGTAAACTTGTTCTTCTAATTCTGGTGGTAGTTGCCCAGTCTGCGATCTAATGAGTACTTCCGACACCAATACGCGAGGGTCATTGGCTTCTGGGGCTGTGTTGGGTTGAGTATTTTCAGGAGTTGTAGGTGTTGTTGGCGGATTAACATTCTGCGGGCTGGGGGTAGCGCCTGGGTTTGGGGCAGGTGTTCGTTGTTGACCATTTGGGAATGGAACGTCTGGAGCGTTAGATGGTTCTGGAGTTGTGGGTAATATAGGTTCCGTTGTCGATGGATTGACATTCTCCGGGGCTGGAGTTGCCTCAGGAGTTGGGGAAGGCGTTAGTGGTTGGATTTCTGGCGGTGGAATGTCTGGGGCGGGAGAGGGCTGTTGAGTCGGGCTGGGATTGATTTGAGGGGTTTGTTGTGCAGTTTTTGGCGTTGTGGAGGTTGGCACTATTACCCCTGGTGTCGCGTTCGCTGCTGGATTAGCAGGGTAAACTGCGACAATGCGGGATTTTTGTTCCTCTATAACTACTTTGGGATTAGTTAGAGATTCTAAACTTTTACTAGAGTCAAGCTGACTAGTGTTCTTTTCTAGCTGCTGATTTGTTCCTAGTGTCAAAACTTCTGTCGTCTGTTTTGAACTGTTGGCGGTTTCTGCTTTTGCAGTCAATGAGCCGCCCAAAGGGACTGTAATTGCTACTGCTGCCAGCAATACGGGAGATAAACGCATTTTACTTATGATTCCTCTTCACGACCACACACACACCATCACAAGGCAATAATGCCCTTATGCCAAAGGTAAAATTCAAAATATAATTTTTTTCTTTTGCTTTTTTACTTTACAAGGCAAAAGGCAAAAGGCAAAAGTAAAATATAATTCCTTCTGACCTTTTGGTTTTTACCTGCTTAAGTTGTAGCTTCTACTGCTTTTAGCACTCTTTGTAAAACCTCCTGGTAGGCATCCTCTACATTTCCTAAGTCTCGGCGAAAGCGGTCTTTGTCCATTACCCGACGGTTTGAGTCTTCTTCTGCGCTATCCCACAAACGGCAGGTGTCGGGGCTAATTTCGTCTGCCAAGAGCAACTGCTGTTGTGAGTCCAAACCAAACTCTAGTTTGAAGTCTACTAGGGTAATGCCGCATCGTTGCCAAAATTTATTGAGAAATTCATTGATTTTCAATGCTAGATGTGTAATGGCATCTACTTGTTCCGCAGTAGCTAGTTCTAGCAGGTAAAGGCGATCGCGTGTCAACAAAGGATCTCCTAACTGATCGTTTTTGTAATAAAACTCAACCAAAGGCTGTTTCAGAATTGTACCTACTGGCAACCCTGTTTGTTGAGACAAACTGCCAGCTGCAATATTTCTGATCACTACTTCTAAGGGTAAAATCTTTACTGCCTTCACCCGCATCTGATTTGGGCTAGGGCTGTCAATAAAGTGAGTCTTTATACCATAAGCCTCTAGTTGTTTAAAAAGCTGGCTGGAAATGCTACAGTTAATTTTTCCTTTTTCTTGGATACTGCCACGTTTTTGGGCATTAAACGCCGTAGCATCGTCCTTAAAATCAGCCAACAAGACTTCAGGATCGTCCGTTGTATAAAGAATTTTTGCTTTGCCTTCGTATAACTTGGAATTAACAGACATGGTGGCAGGTAAAGTTCTAGGCTATGGACGATTTTTATTGTTTCGGGTTTCACCATTTTATCTTTAGTTAGTGAACTACCCACACTGATTTGGAGTGCCAAGCACTCTAAGGGCTGCTAATTTGACCGAGGAATGCCGGATCTTACGGCTTATGTCCCCGAATTGCTCTTACTTCCTCTCCGTTGACATTAGCTTCCCCTAGAGAAGGACAGCATTCATTTCAACTGGGCTATTTCGACACCGTTCAGTACAAGTCAATGCCACTGAATTTTGTACTCAAAATCAATAGACCTCTTGCAAAAGTGCTTTTTGCACTCTTAGGGAAAAGGGTAAAGGTTACTGGGGTTGGGGACGATACAGAACTTTTTCCCCTTCCCCTTTTCCCGACTTATGCAAGAAGTCTAATAGGTGACTTACAGGGAATAGTCAACTATCCGCCATCAATGATTTTTTAAGAGGACGCAAGGATGCAGAGAATTTAGCAGAGGAGTAGAGGGGAAATAACCAATACCCAATTCCCTCATTAGCAGTTGAGAAATATTAACAACTGAATATCTAACTTTTAACAGACGACAATTAACTCTAGTATTTAGTATAATAATTTTAATGAGACTGTAATTATTCTTGCTCAAAAAACTTCAGTAGTGTATAGCGGTTCCGATTCAGACGCGGTACAACAAGATTATATTTCGAGGTGTAGGCGCACAGCAGTGCTGTGCCCTTACGGATCTATCTAACGTAAACGAGAACCGCTATATACAGATATGTTTAAATAGTCTTAAATCAGGGTTCAAATGGAGTTAATTACAATTTCAACTGCATAAATTAAGATGAGATAAATTGACAACAAGGAGGAAAATTAATAATTTTTCTTTACACACTTTTACAGAAACTAGTTTCTGTAATTTTTACAATAAAAGTATTTCAAGCTTACTCCTCTAGTTTCAAAATCTGAATCAACTAATTCCTGTAATTCCTGCATCATAGAATTGGAAAAAGAGTTGAATGATCTGATTTACCGCAGCCTGACGAAAGTAAAGCTCAAGGTAGCTAGTGATTCCGCTTCAGACATTCAAATAAAAAGTGAATTGAATAAATGGACAACAAAATAGTGAACAAGGATGATTTTCTCTACCCTCGTGGTCGCTACTACGGTCAGGTAAAGCCAGAAAACTTGGTTTTTAATGCGAATTTACAAGAATTTGCTCAACGGGTAAGCTATATTTGCAACTTAGAAACAGGTGGAAAACTGCCTCCAGGTGTAGCTTATGAACAAATAAAGGAGCTATGGAAACAGTTGAAACACTCTAAAAAAGAACTGCGAATTGGCGAAGATCCATTTCAGGATGACCAGGGTGAGGCTCAAGGTTGAAAGGGGGCAGGGAGCAGGGGAGCAGGGGAGCAGGGAGATTAGTTTTCCCCTCTGGCTCTTTTCAATGCCCAATTCTCAATTCCCAATTCCCAATTGACAAAACCTACTTAGTAAGCATTGTCCAAATACCATCCCATGACTCTGGAGGGGGCTTTTGTAAGTAATTAAACGCACGTTCTAGATGAATATCAACAGCTTGGTCTTTGGGTTTGATGCATTTGGCAGTTTCAAAACAAGCGATCGCTCGTGAGAAGTTGCGCGATAAATAAGCTGAGCGTCCAGTATGATAGTGAAACAGAAACTCTTGAGTGTTGGCATCTAAAGGACTACTGCGATCGCCAATTAACTCGTAGATATTTACAGCCTGGTGTTTCCCTTTAACTCGGATTTTATCTAACTGGCGCACCCAAATGCGATCGCTGCACATTTGATAAGTAAATTCACTTAAAATAATGTCACAAGCATATTCCTTAGTTACTGCTTCTAAGCGCGAACTCAAGTTTACACCATCTCCAATTACGGTGTAATCCATCCGTTTGCGGGAACCAATATTACCCGAAACTACTTCCCCTGAACTAATGCCAATGCCAATATGAATTTGTGGCTGCGCCTGGATAATTCTCCGGTGGTTAAATTCCTCTAAGCGTTGTCGCATATCTAACGCTGACTGCACAGCCCTCCAAGCATGATTTTCTGTTAGAGGTAGCGGCGCACCAAATACAGCCATTAATGCATCACCAATAAATTTGTCGAGAGTGCCTTCGTAGTTAAAAACCGCCTCTACCATTGTTTCAAAATACTGGTTGAGCAGGGATACTACTTCAGCTGCACCAAGATTTTCTGTAAGTGTTGTGTAGCCTCGGATATCAGAAAATAAGACGGTTACTTCCTTACGCTCACCCACCATTAAAGCATCTTCCCCCAGAGCCATGACTTGTTCGGCTACATGAGGCGTTAGGTAGCGGGACATGGTAGTTTTCATCCGTTTTTCCTGACTGATGTCTTCCAACACCACCAAGCCACCTCTGACACCGCCTTCTGGGTTAGTTAGGGGATTGACAGTCAGATTCGTACTACGCTCTAATATTTGCACCTCATCAGCGCTAAAAAACTCAGATTGGGGAGTAAGGGGGAGATTCCAGGGAATGAACACATTAGGATTAATGCGATCGCGCACTGCTAAAATTGAGTGTTGAGTAGGATTATTAACTTGAGAAATTCCTACTATCAAACTTTGCTCTGGCACATAATGTTTTGCTCCAGTTTTTAAACTATCTTCTAGTCGCATTTGAAGGTTTTCAATGGGCACAACTTCCCAAACTAAGCGACCAATCAAATTTTGTTCCCACAAAAGCTTGTTTGTTTTGGTATTATTGTTTTTTACAGGACAGCCTAATAGCTCCAGTGCTGCATCATTAATCGTGACAATTTGACCTGCCATATCTGTAGAGATAACCGCATCTGAGAGACTTTGCAAAATATCTTTCTGATACTGTTTTTCTAACAATACATTTTCAAACAAACGAGCATTTTCTAAGGCAATTCCTGCCTGGGTATTAAAAGCCCGCATGAATTCTTCATCAGAGGCAGTAAAACTGTTTTGTTGCTTGTTAATTAATTGCGTTACGCCAATTAATTCATTTGCAGAATTAAATACTGGTAAACATAAGATATTGCGAGTCACATAACCAGTTTTTCTATCCGTACTTGGGTCAAAGCGGGGGTCTTTATAGGCATCAGAAATATTTAAAGCTTCGCCAGTGGAAGCCACATAGCCAGCAATGCCACGGTTAGCAGGAATACGGATTTCTAACAAATTTGTGCCATCTGCCGCTGCCGCAACTTTTGTCCACAGTTCTCTCATATCTTTACGATATAAAAACAGTGTACTTCGGTCTGCTTGCATTAAAATTCGAGCTTGTTCCATGACTATTTGCAAAGTTGCTTCTAAATCCAAACTTTGCCCTAATGTCTGAGTTGCCCGCAATAAAGCCGTTGCACCTCGTTGATTACGAGCAGCTACATAAAAAGATTGGCAGGTTTCTAGAATAATCCCAATAGAAGCAGCAAAGTCTCGAAAGCGTTCTTCATCATCATGATTAAATGGAACATTTCCGGTTTTATTAGCCAGTTGCACTACTGCTACAGTCTGGTTTTTGCTACTGATAACAGGCATACATAAAATATTATGAATTCTATAGCCCATTTGTTTCTCAAGTTCTGGGCTAAATAAGGGATGAGTATAAGTTTCAGATATATTTAAATATTGACCAGTACTAGCAACATGACCGGGGATACCCACCGTAATGGGAGTACGAATTTCTAAGAATTTTTGGCTATTATCTTGAGGAACTTTTGACCATAGTTGACCTTTATCATAATCAACTAAAAAAATAGCAGTGTGTTCTGCTTGCAGAATTTGACCAATTTTGAGTGTAATAGCTTCTAGCACCTTCTCTAACATAGTTTCTAGAGCTTCATTATTGATTAGTTCAATAGCTCTAAGAAATTGCTGGAACTCAGCAGTTATGAAGTCAAGTAAGCAAACAAATTCATTAACAGATAAATCTTTAACACGACGTAGTAGAGCGTGAGTACGATTAACTTGAGTCAGTTCAGTTAATGTAGCCAAGACGCTACCAGGGTTGGGGAGTGTCACGTTGCTTCGCTCCGAATTCAAAATTTAAAATTCAAAATTCAAAATTAATAATCCCCATAAATAAGTTAAGGGTTGGTATTATGAATCTGTTTAGGTTATGGGAATTTTAGATTTTAGACATGGGACATGGTTATTTTCCTTGTCCCGATTGTCTCCCTCATCTCTCTTTGCGTCCCCAGCTTCACTCCCCTATTTTGTTAACTGTTGAGAAAATATCACCTTTTGATAGTAATCTTGTAGCTGCCTGGTGGCAGCTGCCCAACCCCACCTTTCTGCTTCCTGACGAGCATTTTGACGCATCATGTCTCGTTGTTCTTTTTGTTCTAAGAGGCGAATAGTAGCAGCTAAGGCTCCTTGAACATTTGCTGTAGGCTCAAAAAGATATCCATTTACGCCATCTGTGACAATATCAGGAATTCCCCCCGAACGGGCTGCTACGACTGGACAGCCAGCAGCCATCGCTTCTAGCAAGACTAAGCCTAGTGTTTCTGTACGAGAAGGGAAGATAAAGGCATCAGCACTGGCAAAGGCAGAACCTAATTCTTGCCCCATAAGATACCCAACAAAATAAGTATTTGTGCCAGCAAAGTGTTTTTCTAGTGCTTGACGGTGTGGCCCATCTCCAACCAATGCTAACCGCGCTTCGGGAATTGCTTCTAAAATTGGTTTGATGCGCTCAATTTCTTTTTCAGCCGAAAGCCGCCCAACGTAAAGTAGCAATGGACTTTCTGGATGATTTTTTGATAGACGCGATCGCATCTCTACATTAGCCAAATCAGGATGAAATAATTCCGTATCCACCCCACGCTGCCATAAATCTACACGTTCAATACCATGTGCTGTCAATTCCTCCACCATTGCTGTGGAAGTACACAGATTTAAAGCTGCTTGATTATGAGCGCCTTTCAGCAGTTCCCAAAGAAAACCTTCTAGCATCCCCAATCCGTAATGCTGAAGATATTGGGGTAAATGGGTATGGTAAGACGCTACTAAGGGTATTTTGAGGATTTTGCTATAAAATATGCCAGCTAAACCCAAAACGGCTGGATTCACGACATGAATCACATCAGGCTTAAACTCTTCTAAGGCATACCCAATTGCTGGGCGAGGAAGTGCCATTTTCAATTCTGGATACAATGGCAGAGGAAAGCCAGTAACGCCGTAAACTTTAGCGCCTTTGTGTTCAGTGATGCCTCCATCGGGGGCAATTACCAGCACTTGATTACCACTGCGCTGTAAATGGTCAACAGTATGGCGTAGGCGCGTTACAATGCCGTCAACCTTGGGTAAAAAGGTTTCGGTAAATAGGGCAATTCTCATAAAAAACTATTCAGTACAGGCAGATAATCTCAGCTTAAGAGTGCATTTTGCTATTAAAAACAGAGTAAACTGTCTCATGTGCTGTAATCAATTCTGCACAGTCAAAATAACTGTGCTAAAAGGCAAATTTAGTAATAGCTGGATGATACGCCTGATAAAAATAACTAATTGGTCGTCATATTGTGCTAAGACATGACGACCAGTTTTTAACCCACGATTTACTGGGGTTTTACCCTAATTTCTGTGCCAAGAGACTTTGGGCAGAATTTGCTTATGATCGACTCGTTTCTGATACTTAATAGCAAAGTTTAACAGAGAATCGAGTAGAGAATCAGAGAGTAGGTGAGGCTGTAAACCTAAATCAAGCAATTTAGTGTTTTTAGCGTTGAAGTAATGTTCTTCTTTCTCAACTCTGGGATTATCTAAGTGATTGATTTCTACCTTCAATCCCATAGCGTTACCAGCATTTTTCACCATCAATGCCAAGTCACCGACGCTGAATTGTTCCGTAAATTGGTTAAATACGCGGAATTCACCAGCTTCGGCAGGGTTAGCGATCGCTAATTCCACACATCGTACTGTATCCCGAATATCCAAAAATCCGCGAGTTTGTCCACCTTTACCGTAGACAGTTAACGGATGTCCAATCGCTGCTTGAATACAAAAGCGGTTTAGTGCAGTACCAAACACACCATCGTAATCCAGCCGATTAATCAATAGTTCGTCCATCCCCGTTTCTTCGGTTAAAACGCCATAAACTACACCCTGATTTAAATCAGTTGCCCGCAATCCCCAAATCCGGCAAGCAAAGTGGATGTTATGACTATCATGGACTTTGCTTAAATGGTACATTGAACCGGGTTGCTTGGGATAAGGTAGGGTATCCTTGCGTCCATTGTGTTCAATGGTGATATACCCTTCTTCGATGTCGATGTTGGGTGTACCGTATTCACCCATCGTTCCCAGCTTCACCAAATGACAGTCGGGGAAATCTTCCCGCATGGCGTACAGTAAGTTCAACGTTCCAACTACATTATTGACCTGGGTAACAACTGCGTGTTCTCGGTCAATCATGGAAAATGGGGCCGAACGCTGTTCGCCAAAATGCACTAGGGCATTTGGCTGAAATTGATGTAATGTTTTGCTGAGAAATTCGTAATTTGTAATATCGCCGATGAACAAATCGATAGATTTACCTGTCAAATCTTGCCAGCGCTGGAGACGTTGTTGAATTAGTGCGATCGGAGTGAGAGTTTCGACACCAAGTTCATTATCCCAGTGCCGCCGCACCAAACTATCTAAAATTCCAACTTCATAACCTCGATTGGAAAGGTAAAGAGCAGTTGCCCAACCGCAATATCCATCACCACCAATAACCAGGACTTTCATCTTCACCAGTTTTTACTCGCTGATAGCTAAATCTATCAGGTTTCTGTCCCCTCTCAATCATCATTCTGAAAGAGATGTGAATTTTGGGCATTGGGCATTGGGCATGGGGCATTGGGAATTGGTCAATAATCAATAGTTCTTCTTCCCCTGCTGCCTCATCCCCAATGCCCAATTAAAACTTGAAAATCCGATACTGCTGGGCAATGTAATAAAACAAACGATAGTAATTTTGAAAATCTTGGCTTTTGCTTCGTCCCTGCAAACAGTACTTCACTTGACTCTGAGTTAGTGTCAGTGTCATCGAACCTATTTGTCGATCGATTTCTACAACCAGCACCCCAGATACTCCTTGGGCTGTCTGAAAGTTGGATTTTATCTTTTTTACCGACTCTCGATCGTTGGGTAACTGCTGACTTGCCCATCCCCGAATTTCCACTGACTTATCCTGTGGTGAAATAAACGCAATTCCATCATCATTTGCTGGCGCTGCTAAAGAAGTCCAGTTACTCGGATATAAAAATTCAAAGCCATAACGGGAGTTGGTATAAGTTTTCCAGGCGATCGCTCCAGCGTTAAAATCATTTGCAGTACAACCCCACAAAATTATTAACAGGGCAATAACCCCGCTAACACTGGTGGCAAACCGATAAATTCTTCGTCCCAAACTACAGGTTTTATTAGCAGTAGCCATTTACATTACACATTTTGCCAAACTCGCTGATTTTATAGAAGTGCCAGAAACTCAAATCGATACCTTGCACTGAAAGAGCGCTCATCAAAAATTCAATCATATTCAGGATATTTACCATTCTCTTTTTAGTTTTCAGTAGAGAAGCTTATAAAGAGTGCTTTATCACACAATTTATGTACAGTGTATCTAAGACAGCCGAGGTAACTTTAGAGCTTTTTCACTTCCAAACCAACACGTCTTTGCAATTTCCACCAAATCTTTCTGTAATTTGCATCGGTAAGCCAAACGACCAAAAACCACCAGATATTGATATTTCTGGCTTACCAGATTCGGATGTGGCATCTCGCATCCACGCGCAAATTTGGGTGAATGGAGATGAATACCATATCACTGATTTGGGCAGTTCTAATGGCACATATATTAACGGTGCGAAACTTCAACCTCAAGTTTTTTGCCCACTGCATGTAGGAGACAGAGTTTCCTTGGGGCAGGAAGACAAAATAACTTTTATGTTTCGGGTGCAGCAGTCTGCATCTGCCAGAAAAAATCCTCCAGCAAACTCCGCGCCAACAGAAATTACACCACCTATTACCAGTAAAGAAGAGGAACAAGTAATCTTTGCCAGTAAGCTTATTGGTCTAGGACTCATCCTCGCAGGCGTTACATTTTTAAGTACAAGTCTTTATGTAAGCGTCTACTTACGCAGCACTCCTGGAATTTTGTTGTGTATGGGAGGTGTCGTAGCTCTAAATTGGGGTGGACGCGATAATCGCAAACTCGGATGGGTGTTGATTGGCATCGGAATTGCTCTATTCATCGCCAGTGGTGTTGTAATCGGCTCAGTGTCACTTTTTTCTCTGCTGGTGTCATTCGCTGGCATCTCTTGTGGATATCAGTTGTTTACAACTGGAAAGGTGTTCAACTTTAACCCGCTTACGCTCCAAATAGTTAAAAAGTAAGCCAAGTTAGGGAATCATTAATTAGCGATCGCTAATTTCCATTCAGTTTCAGGATTTGAATCCTACCCTAACTAATTCTCAAAGGTTTGTCGTGAGGGATTTATCACTCAATAATCAGCATTTCAGCCTCAATTGTAAACAGATGTAACAAAAGTGGCGTTAAAACGTTTTGCTGTCTTGACAACCAATAGAAGAACCGATAAGTTGATATACATACCCGGGTAAGACCGTTAAAGAGTTATATGCAAACGCAAACTAAGCAAAAGGTCACTTTGTATTTATCGCCAGAGTTGCACAGAAAACTGAAGATTCGTTCAGCAGTTGATTCTGAACCAATGTCAGAACTTGCCGAACGTGCCCTTGGTTTTTACCTGTCTCATCAAGAATTGGTTGACGAGTTAGAAGACTCTTCTTTTGGGCGCACTCATAGAGTTTATTCATGCCCAACTTGTGATAGCTCATTAGTCTTACGTGATGGGGAACTGGTTACTTTAGGCAATCAACCAGGAGTAGTTGGTCAAGAGCATCTTTCCATCGATGAAATGGATGAAGATGAAACCCATCCCAAGGGTGAGGAAGAATTAGTTCCTTGCTAGATAGATAGGAATTATGGATTATTCATTCATGATTCGGTTGTCTTTACCAGAAGCAATGTCTCTACTGTCTCTATAAGGTCTCAAGTAGGTCGAAGTATGAAAGAAGAGCTCAATATCCTAATTCAAGCTCAATACCCTTTAATCTACCTTGTGACCTCCGAGGAAGAGCGGGCCGAGCAAGCAGTTTCCACGATCGCCCAATCGTTAAAACCCCAACGCCGAGTATTTGTTTGGACAGTAACACACGGGATTGTGGAATACGGCCAACCCCGGAACGTCACCCAACATAATACCGTGTCTCCAGAGGCGGCCATTGAGTGGATTATCCGACAGAAAGAACCAAGTATATTTATTCTTAAAGATTTACACCCCTTTATTGATGCACCTGCAACAAACAGATCGTTACGTGATGCGATCGCTAGCTTTAAAGGTACGCAAAAGAACATCATTTTGATGTCCCCAATGCAACAAGTACCTATAGAGTTAGAAAAAGAAGTTGTTGTTATAGATTTTACACTGCCAGATATGGCAGAGTTAAATAAAGTATTGACTCAGCACGTAGACCATAATCGTGGTCGGCGGTTGACAACAGAGGCTAGAGAAAAGCTTCTCAGAGCAGCTTTAGGTCTAACTAAAGATGAAGCTGAAAAAGTCTACCGAAAGGCGCAGGTAACTACAGGGCGTTTGACGGAAGATGAAGTAGATATCGTTTTATCTGAGAAAAAGCAACTAATCCGGCGCAATGGCATCTTAGAATACATCGAAGAAGATGAAACCATTGATGCAGTAGGTGGCTTAGAAGAGTTAAAAAGATGGCTCAAGCAACGCTCTAATGCTTTTACAGAAAGAGCGAGAGAGTATGGTTTGCCTCAACCTAAAGGGATGTTAATTCTTGGTGTTCCTGGTTGCGGTAAGTCATTGATTGCCAAAACGACTTCCCGGCTGTGGGGTTTACCACTGTTGCGGTTAGATATGGGCCGAGTCTACGACGGCTCAATGGTGGGACGAAGTGAAGCAAATCTGCGAAACGCCCTGAAAACAGCAGAATCTATTTCTCCAGCGATTTTGTTTATCGATGAATTAGATAAATCCTTTGCTGGTAGTGGAGGTTCTTCTGATTCTGATGGCGGGACTTCAAGCAGAATCTTCGGCTCTTTCCTCACATGGATGCAAGATAAGAAATCACCAGTGTTCGTGATGGCAACCGCCAACAGAGTAGAACGCTTACCTGGCGAGTTCTTGAGGAAAGGACGCTTTGATGAAATTTTCTTTGTCGATCTGCCAACACCGGAAGAACGGCAACAAATTTTTAATATTCATCTAACGAAACGCCGTGAAGACATCTCTAGATTCGATCTTGAGCAACTAGCCAAGATGTCTGATGGCTTTTCTGGGGCAGAAATTGAGCAAGCGATCGTTGCGGCAATGTATGAAGCTTTTGCCCAAGATCGGGAGTTCACCCAACTAGATATTATTGCTGCACTGAAGGCAACATTGCCGCTGTCTCGAACGATGCAAGAACAAGTAACGGCTCTGAGAGATTGGGCCAGACAGCGCGCACGCCCCGCAGCATCCTCCGTAGCTGAATATCAGCGAATGGAGTTTTAAAAGCTTTCCTCTGCCATCCCAGGGGGAAAGGCTAGCTCCCAATGCTAGCAGTTATAAGAAAAAGCCGCATCCTGCTAAGAGCGGCTTCGCCCGAAACAAACCGTTGTCGTTTTTCTCAATCTTCTCATTGGAGGAAACCCAAATGTCTCACTTTAGCACCCTGCGTACCAAGATCACCGATGCCGAAATCCTCAAAGCTTCTTTGCGCGACCTCGGTATCAGCGTAAAGACTGAAGCTGATGTCCGTGGTTATAACGGTCAGCGCGTCCGTTCTGACATCGTTGCTATGTTAGATGGCGAATATGACCTCGGCTGGTCTCGCAACAGCGATGGTTCTTTTGACCTAATCGCTGACCTGTGGGGCGTTGCTAAGAAGCACAACCAAACCGAGTTGATCAACTCAATCAACCAAAAGTATGCCGTTAACAAAACTTTGGCTGAAGTAAAACAGCGCGGTCTGCAAAACGCCAATGTGAAGTTGGTATTGCAATAACAATTTCTCTGCGCGTTCCCAAAGCTGCACGGGTTAACCATACAAATAGCGGTTAGCCCGCTTTTTTATCGGGACTGAGATGTATTTCTCCGTCCCGATTTTATTTTTGTATTTTGATCTTGCTATTTGTAGCGGTTTTATTAGCATCTTTTTGAATTTACTTAGTCTCAGAATGTAACTTTAGCAACGGTTTAGGGAACTATATAAATGTAGCTCTATTCAGAAAAAAACTAGTTCTAGGCATAAGTCATGGAAATAAATATCAGAGAATTATTCGAGTTATTTACTTCTAAAATTGGGCATAAGGTGATTGCAAAAACGCAAGATAAATGGCGCAGTAGTAGCGAAGGTTGGGATCATCATGCTTTGATTCACATGGGATATTGGACTTTACGAGATGTCAAAAACTTTACCCACGGAGAAGCCTGTAAGGAATTAGAGGTAAAAACAAAAGATGAATTATTTAAATATTTATTAACTACTTTTTTTGACATTGGAGGAGTTGTAAAAGAAATTCTGTTAGAAAAACCGGAGAGTTCCTCTGAAGTGTTTATTTTTACTCCTCAAAATGAGCTAGAAACAGCAGCTATTCAAATCACTACAATGGATGATAGAGGGTGGCAAGGTTGCCTTTACAAACTAGAGTATTATGCTACGGAGAACGATGAATTATGTCTAATTTTTGCAACTAAACCTCCAGATGTAAAAGAACAGGAGTGGTTGCTAGTCATATTTAATCAGACTAAAGGTGAACGGTATTGGAGTGTTCATACTGGGAGCTTAAAGCAAGTGTATTACAAATGGGCAGAAAAAATAGGAGTTCTTAAGTCTAAATAGCAGTAAGTTTGTAAGGTGGGTTAAAATTGTACCTAATCCACTAATTTTTATGACTTCAAATCTTCACGCCATGTAAAAATAATTTGCTCCTCAGCTTGCCTAAATTCAATATTAAATTTATCAAATACAACTTCTCGCCCTAAAAGCAATTGTTCTCCGCCTGTATTGGTTTGTAACCATGCTACAGGAGCGATAAAATTGTGTTCATCAATTGTCATTTCTACATTACGTAAAACGTACTCAACTCTGCCACCTATAGTTTCTGCCAACAAAGTTGATTCGGAATCAGCCAAAGCATAGCCTAAATCTTGACCAACTTTTAATGAAATTAAACTTAATTCAGCACCAGAATCTACTAACATTGTTGTATTAGATTCTATATCTCTGTGCTTTAAAATTACGCTATAATTTGGTTGCCAATCATGTCGGGCAATGCTGCGGAATCGAATTGGTAAAATTTCTATAGAAGCAGTGCGACGAGGAACTAGATAAATTAAAAAAGGCTGTTTTGCAGCATTAGCTAATGCTAAAACTTCGCGTAAGTTTTCACTATGAGCAATTATTCCATTTGGATTGTAAGCGATATATTGATTTTTATATAAATCTAATAACATCCGGCGGTTACGATTCAACCACTTAAACATTTCGTCTCTTTCACTTTTAGAGGGTGTTGTATTCATATATTTAATTTTATCCGTGGATGTGGAATATCTCTGGGATGTCTACGACGGGCTATGACGCTCGATGAGACGCTACGCGAACGCTATCGGCGATCGCACCGCGATTTATCTGAGTGATTGGGTTCCTTTCAACCTTCAGCCATCTTAACCAACAGCGAAATCGGTAAATTGCTGTTTAAAGGGGGAATGAAAAGCTAAAACAATGTCTTTTTTGGGTATACCTCGACTAATAAGTTCATTGGCGATACCTCCTTCTGTACCATCGTGTTGAATCCAAATTTTTTCGTTTTTAATATCTAAATGTAAAACACAACCATATACACGGCGCTTATTTGACCACCCCGCATGAACAACTTGGTAGCGATCGCGTTCTCGATCAAAAATAACTTCTGCTTCGACTTCTTCGTTGCTGGCTTTGATTTCACTGTAAGCTAGCAGCAGTTCTTGAATAAGTTGACGGTACTGTTCTACTTTTGCCATTTTACAATCGCTTCCTCTTCTGGGTCGAAAACAATCAGCCGAACGCTGCTAAAACTTTCTCTGCACCGAGGTCGATGTACATATCCAAACCACCAAAACGCAGCAAAAGCGGGTCATTAGTAATCAGCCAACCCTCTCTCTCCAAAGCGCGTTTTACTGCATCATGGAATATATATTTCGCTGCCATAGATTCCTAGCATTTGTATTTCTTTCTTACCAAACTTGACTTAAATCCAAAACAAACCCAAGTAGCAAAGGATCACCATTAAGCGTCTTAGGATTATCCAATTGTTCAACCACAATATTAGGACGATAAATAAAAACTTGGCGTTGTTTTCTATCAATTAACCAACCAAGTTGTGTCCCATTATCAATATACTCTTGCATCTTGTCTTGCAAAATTTGCAAGTTATCAGTTTCAGAACGCAATTCAATCACAAACTCAGGACAAATCGGTGCAAATTTTTTTCGCAGTTCTGATGGTATCGCCTCCCAGCGATCGCGTTTTATCCACGCTGCATCTGGCGATCGCACCGCACCATTAAGCAAAGTAAACCCACCACTGGAACCAAACCCTACACCTGTACTATCTTGCTTTGTCCAAATACCTAACTGACCAATAATTTCAAAGTTACGTTGGCTAGTTTCCGCATCTGTTAGAGACATAATCACTAATTCTCCCACAGCATTACGTTCGATGCGAAAATCACGGTTTAGCTGACAAAACTCGTAAAACTGATCTTCGGTTAGTGCGTAGGCGTAGCCCGTCGTAGACATCGCAGGTTGCAATTGCAAAACCATTGGTATAATCTCTGTGGCTACAGGTAAGTTGGTGGTCATAATTGCTTTGTGGCTACTTCACCTGCTTTAACTATAATCTTTTCACAATCTCCGGTTAAATGAGGGTTAACTCATGAAGATTAGAATTATTACCAGTGGAAAGAGAACAATGCTTAGGTGGATGGCAAGCTTCGAGTTTGAATTAAACGTCAGTAATCTCATTGATTGAACGTATCATTGCAATCAACTTGCTTAATTCACCGCATCTCAGTACAGTAAAATCACAAGCAGTTTCAAGGTCATAAAAATGACGACTGAAAAAAGGATTGCTGTGGTAACAGGCAGCAATCGAGGGCTAGGATATGCTATCTCCCGTCAATTATCCAAAATTGGCAACCACGTAATTCTGACAAGTCGAAATGAAACAGATGGTCTTGCTGCTAAAGGGCAGCTTACCAATGAAGGGTTTGATGTTGACTATCACACCCTCGATGTCACTAATGATGGAAGTGTGCAACAGTTTACCGAGTGGTTGCGTGAAACTTATGGCAAAGTAGATATTCTGGTCAATAATGCAGGCGTAAATCCCACAACTAAGCCGGAGGAGTCCAGCTTACTGACTGTGCAACTGGAGACGATGCGATCGACCTTTGAAACCAATGTTCTAGCAGTACTCAGAATTTCTCAAGCATTAATTCCGTTGATGAAAGTGCAAAATTACGGTCGCATCGTCAATATCTCAACGGAAATGGCATCTCTAACATCAGTTCCCACTGACTATTACCCTTTAGCACCATCCTATCGACTCTCGAAGGTGGGAGTAAATGGACTAACTGTGCTTCTCGCTAAGGAACTCCAAGGTACTAATATTCTCGTAAATGCCTATTCTCCGGGCTGGATGAAGACAGATATGGGGGGAGATAATGCCCCGTTCACGGCGGAAGAAGGAGCCGAAACTGCTGTCTATTTAGCAACACTTCCCGATGGAGGAGCGCAAGGACTGTTGTTTGCAGAGATGCGAAAGTTTGGTGGCCCTATTCAATTACAATGGTAGGTTAATATGGGAAATTCCGCAGGTTTACCGCCTATTTACGCAGATAAGCCGATTGAATTAGCACCTGCTAAAGTTATTGCCTCGTTCCCAGTTAATACTTTTTTGGAAAATCTAGCAATCGCACCAGATGGCACAATCTTTGTAACCAATCACGAGGTTGGCAAGATTGTTCGCATTACCCCAGATGGCAATCAGCAAGTTCATGCGACTGTTGAAGGCAAGGTAAGTGGTCTTGCTTTTACTATTAAAGGCGATCTGGTAGCAACAGGCTGGAACGCTGATTCTATACCCGTGGTTTATCTAGTTACGAGTGATGGCACGGTGAAAACCTTGCTGACACTGCCAGACGCAATGTTTCTCAATGGCATCACACCACTTTCCGACACTCAGTATTTGACAGCAGATTCCTATCGTGGTGCAATCTGGCTAATTGATATTGCTCAACCCAGTGGATCAATTTGGCTAGAACATCCAATGCTGGCTCGTAGCAATTCGGAGAGCGTGTTTCCGGCTGCAAATGGCTTGAAGCGTTTTGGTGATTTCCTCTATGTTTCAAATACGGAAAAAATGTTGCTGTTGCGGATTCCCATTGATAGCACTAATAAACCAGGTGAGCCGGAAATTTTTGTTGAGCAGACCAATATTGATGACTTTGCCTTTGATGTAGAAGGCAACCTTTATGGAGCAACGCATATTTACAACAGTGTGGTACGAATTGCACCCGATCGCACTACTACTATTATTGCTCAAGCCGAGCAAGGCGTAATTGGCAGTACAGCCGTGGCTTTTGGTCAAACTGAGGGCGATGTCTACGACGGGCTACGCCTACGCACCGCGATTTATGTTGTAACTAATGGTGGAATGTTTTTACCTCCACCCACAGGTGTCGTTCCTGCTAATGTTGTTCGGCTTGAGATTGGAAAAGCTGGATATCCCTTGGGTTGAGAATGATGCAATTTTAGATTTTAAATTTTGGATAATGGAATTAAAACTTCTAAATCCAAAATTTAAATTCGTTTGCTCTCCAACGAATTTGTACTTATTTTGCGAAAAGCAAGCTATATGAAATAAATCCAAAATCCCTAAGCCTTTAATTTATTCACAGGATAAATCCAAAAATCTAAAATTCAAAATTGATAAAGATGGAACAGGACGATCAATTTGTAACTGTAGTTATTTCACAACTGGTTAAATCAGGATGTGAAAGTGATTACGAGATTTGGTTAAAAGATATTACCAGTGTTGCCAGAACCTATCTAGGTCATTTGGGAACAAATGTGATTCGTCCCCAGCTTGGTGTGCGAAATGAATATGTAATTATTTTCCGGTTTGACAATTATGAAAATTTAAAGGTGTGGATGACATCGCGCGATCGCGAATACTGGCTAATTCAAGCCCAATCTTTAGTTGAATCTGACCCTTATGTTCAACAAATCTGTGGATTAGAAGCTTGGTTTTCTATTCCCGGCCAACCACTGAAAACCCCACCGCGCTATAAAACAGCCTTGTTGACTTGGGCTGCTGTATTTATATTGATTAATATTTTGAGTACATTTCTAGTGCCTCTACTTCGCGGTTTACCACCTTTGATTATTTCGCTGATCGTTACCATTCTTATGGTTGCACTGTTGACCTACGTTGTCATGCCCAGAGTCAGCCGTTTGTTTCGTTGGTGGTTATATGCTAAATAGGGAAATAACCCTTTGCGTAGTGTCCCGTAGAAAAAGCATTGCTGCCAGGTATAGTTAAAAACTATTATTTTCAAGTAGAGAAAAATACACAGGTATAAAATGTTCTCTTAGTTACTTTAACCAATTATCTATTTGAATTGAGGACAGAGGACTAATGCTGAAAATTTTTGCGGCTTTTTTGTGCGCTATTTTCCTGAGCTTTAATTTAGTTACTGGTAACGCTTGGGCAACTGGTCAATTTTCTCAGACTTGTAAAAATATTAGTGTTAATGGCTCAACCCTAACAGCTACTTGCGAAAAAGCCGATGGACGTACTCCTTCTACAACTTCCATCGACTTAAATCCACATATCGCCAATCTTGATGGAACATTAGATTGGGATGGAGATAAATTTGCTCTGACCTGCGACAATATTGGTTTAGCTGGTGCTAGCAGACTCCGTGCTGAATGTGAGACAGCTGACGGAGATACTCTAGGAACATACATTGATCTTAATGAACACATTACCAATATTGACGGAACTCTCAAATTTGAATAATTTTTAACCACACGGTAGGGGCAATTCATGAATTGCCCCTACCTAAAAGTCTCCTTCAATTTAATAATACAAAAAATCTAGGGGTGGTTATGAAACCACCCCTTTATTTCCCTAATATTTAGAATTTACTTGCAGCCCCCTTAATGGGAAGTTAATTTACTCAGAAATATTAATCGAACTTTCAACTTGAGAAGTAGCCAATGTTGGTGTTGTAAAAATCTGCGAGTACAGACTTGACGGTTGCTGATGAGCAACAACTGGTAAAACTTCACGAGCATGAGCGGCTAATTCTACTGCCTTCACATCATAAGTCTGCGTTGCTAATTTGGGATAGAAACCAATTCCGATGATTGGTAGCAGCAAACAAGCGGTAATAAATATTTCGCGGGGTTTGACATCAGATATTACAGCATCCAAGTGTAACTCTTCACTTTGGTCGCCGTAGAATACTTGACGCAGCATCGACAGTAAATAAATCGGTGTCAAAATCACGCCCACTGCTGACAGCAGCACGACTACAATTTTGAAGCTGGAACTGTAAACATCGCTGGTGGCAATACCCAGAAATACCATCAACTCACCCACAAAACCACTCATTCCAGGTAAAGCGAGAGAAGCCATTGAACCGATGGTAAACAGAGCAAAGGTTTTAGGCATTACCTTAGCCATTCCACCCATTTTATCCATCATCAAGGTGTGGGTGCGATCGTAAGTCACGCCAGAGAGGAAGAACAAGCTAGCAGCAATCAAGCCGTGGGAAACCATCTGTAGTACTGCACCGCTTATACCCAGTTCTGTGTAAGAGGCAATCCCAATCAGCACAAATCCCATGTGGGCAATTGAAGAGTAAGCCAAACGGCGTTTTAGATTGGTTTGAGCGAAGGCACAGCAAGCACCGTAGACAATGTTAACCACACCCAAAACTGCTAACACTGGGGCAAAAGTCACATGGGCATTGGGCAACATTTCCACATTGAAGCGGATCAGAGCATAACCACCCATTTTTAACAACACACCAGCCAAAATCATTGAACCAGGTGCTGATGCTTCACCGTGGGCATCAGGTAGCCAAGTGTGTAAAGGGAAAATTGGCAGTTTTACACCGAAGGCAATCAAGAAACCTGCATAAACCAACAATTCCAAAGTTTTGGGGTATTCTTTCATTCCTAGAGTCGCCATGTCGAAGGTGACGGTATCTCCAGAGAAGGCCATTGCAAAACCGGCAATCAAGATAAATATTGATGCGGCGGCGGTGTAAAGAATGAATTTGGTAGCCGCATAACGGCGGTTTTGTCCTCCCCAAATGGAAATCAGCAGGTAAACCGGCACTAATTCGATTTCCCACATCAGGAAGAACAGCAGTAAATCTTGAGCAACGAATACGCCAAGCTGGGCGCTGTACATCGCTAGCATCAAACCATAAAATAATCGCGGCTTGGTGGTAACTTTCCAAGCCGCGAATATTGCGAGAGTATTTATTAAGCCTGTTAGAAGCAGTAAGGGCATCGATAAACCATCAACCCCCACAGCCCAATGCAAACCTAATTGCGGTATCCAAGGATAGTTTTCTACAAATTGGAGTTTTGAACTTTGGAAATCATACTTATACCAAAAGGCATAAATCATCAGTGCAAAGTCAGCAAAAGCAACTCCCAGACCATACCACCGCACAGTTCTACCTTCTTTGTCTGGGATTAGAGGAATGGCTAAGGCAGCCACTAATGGTAAGAGGATTATGGCTGTTAGCCAGGGAAATTCAATAGCATTCATCACTTCTGACAATCAATTTGCCTTTTCACTTTTGTTTTCATTATATTAAGGAATCTATACTTTTGTAAACAATCTTGAACTCTAGAAGATGGAATCTTAACTATTGACAAGAATATATACTCATTAAATGTCAAATTATCAGGATAAATAAGAATAAATACTTATCGAATTTTGACGATTCTATTCTAAATGTAAACTTTTGCAACGTCAACAAAAAACGGTGGCTAAAGCCACCGTTGCAATATCGTTACATTTATATGCTTAAGCCCAATCATCAGGGCTATTTAAAATCATCGGTAAACTGCTGTTAGAGCAAGGGTTTAAGTCAAGAGTACCAAAATCTCCTCAATAGAAGCTTTACATTAGATTGGTTAGAATCCCATTGTAAATTCCTACCTCCTATCGACGCTCGCGGACTCGCTTTAAGCGAAGCTATGCCGTAGGCTTTACGCTGCGCTATCCTGCCTCCTTCACACAATCCGGTTGACAATTGTCCACACTTCCCCATCAGAGCGCACATAAGGGACAGAGATTGTCTTAAACCCAGTGATGAAGGGCTTGTAATAAATCCGCCAATACATTGGACTTAGTTCATTAGCACAACGTTTAAGGAGGCGGACTTCCGCCGCTAATTCTCCAGCTAATTGATTAATGCGTTGAGCATGAAACTGAGCCACTTCTTTAGCTTCTTCTAGCTCTTGCTGTTGGATAAGTTCTTTGGATGCAACTTGCGATCGCACTAACTTACCTTGTTTTTGTTTTATTTGGGCTTCCAGGGCTGCGATCGCTGCATCTATGCCTTGGAGTTCAATTGATAATTGGGCATTTTCCCTGGCTTGACGGCGATAGGCTTCCACCATTGCCTGGGGTGAATCATTCTCGCTAGAGATGACATTATTAATAGTGAGTGCAGCGCGTTCTTCTAGGAGAATCTGAATTTGAGATTTAAGCGCCGCCACTTCAGCCTGAATTTGCTCCATAAACCGAGTTTTAAGTGCTGAATAAAATATTAAAAGCTTTTTGCGCCTTGGGTATCGAGAGAAAGCGATCGCACTTCGGCTGTAATTCCTTCTTCTTGCCAAGCAGCTAACATCGCCGCCTCCACAGCTTTCGAGTTTAGTTTATCCGCCAAAGCTAACAGTGTCGGCCCCGCACCACTAATCACCATACCATAAGCACCAGCACTAACGGCTGCGATGTTAAGAGCATCATAACCAGGAATCAAAGCTTTACGATAGGGCTGATGCAATTTATCTTGCAAAGCTGTCTTTAACCATTGTCCGTTACCAGTTTCCAAACCGCGCAACAATAACCCCAAATGTGCTGCATTGAAAATCGCATCAGCGCGACTCACTTCAGTCGGGAGAACGCCCCGCGCTTCTGAAGTAGAAAGTTCAAAATTAGGAATAGCCACAACTGGGACAACATCTTTATGCCAGGGAACATCGCAAATTTCCCAAGCTGCACCACTGGTAGCAGCGAGACGACATCCTCCCAACAAAGCTGGAACTACATTATCAGGATGTCCTTCCATTGCGATCGCTAACTCCATCACCTGCGACTGAGAAAGAATTGCACCCTCAAGTTGATTAGCAGCAACCAAGCCACCAACAATTGCTGTCGCGGAACTACCCAAACCCCTCGCCAGTGGTACACCTAATTTAATTTCTATTTTCACACTCGGCGGTGTCTGCTCTATGTGTTGATAGAATTTGACAAACGCTTGATAGAGAAGATTGCTTTCATCAGTTTGAACTCGTTCAGCTTCCGTACCAGTGACATGAATAGTTAACCCGCCTTCTTCCAAGCGAGTAAACTTGAACTCGTTGTACAGCTTTAAAGCTGCACCGATGCAATCAAAACCAGGCCCCAAATTTGCAGTTGTGGCGGGAACGGTAACAGTGATGGCAGAAACAACAGACATTGGCAAAACTCACTAATCATCAACTAGCATCCCATGTATTGGTAGCACTTTAGGGCTAGTTTTTGATCGCTGTTGGCGCTACCTCAACCTCGGAAATTTGCGGAACCAATAATCGATTAGCAAAAATCTGGGGATTTGTCTGCGAGACTATGGCATAAGACTGGCGAACATTAGCATTCACTGCGACAGTCTTCACGTCATACATCTGCATAGCTATCTTGGGATAAAAACCAATACCAATAATCATCAGTAGAAAACAGGCAGCGATAAACACTTCACGCGGTCTAGCATCATCGTAAACTGCATCCTCTGGCACTAAACAGTCTGTACCAAAACAAACTGTTCCTTCATCTTCTTGATTTTCCGAACCTGAATTATTGATGTCGCATAGAAGTGCTGCATCTTTACCATAAAATACCTCTCGCAGCATGGAAAGTAAATAAATCGGTGTGAGGATGACTCCAACTGCGGCGAGAAAAACCGTTACGGTGCAGAAAGTTGAACTGTAAACGTCACTGCTTGTCATACCAACAAATACCGCTAGTTCGCCAGCAAAGCCACTCATACCGGGAAGTGCCAGGGATGCCATCGCGGAGATTGTAAACAAGGCAAAGACTTTGGGCATGGCTTGACCAATACCGCCCATATCTTTCATTACCATTGTGTGGGTGCGATCGTAAGTAACACCTGCTAAGAAGAACAGCACTGATGCAATCAAACCATGTGAAATCATCTGCAACATCGCGCCGTTGATTCCCAAATCAGTGAACGATGCAATCCCAAGCAGCACAAACCCCATGTGAGAAATCGACGAATAAGCTAAACGCCGCTTCATATTCGTCTGAGCAAAGGAGTTCAATGCACCATAGATAATGTTGACAACACCGAGAATGGCTAGAACTGGGGCAAAGTAAATGTGTGCATCGGGAAGTAACTCAAGATTCAGGCGAATTAGTCCGTATCCGCCCATCTTCAGCAACACACCAGCCAAAATCATCGACACAGGAGAAGATGCTTCGCCGTGGGCATCAGGCAACCAAGTATGCATCGGGAAAACAGCAAGTTTGACACCAAATGCAACCAATAACCCTGCATAAAGTAACAGTTGTAGACTAAGGGGATATTCCTTGCTGGCGAGGGCGGTGATGTCAAATGTCATATCACCGCCACCATATAACCCCATTGCCAGGGCTGCTACCAAAATAAATATAGAAGCCGCTGCGGTATACAACAAAAATTTCGTAGCCGCATAACGCCGTCTTTGCCCACCCCAAATGCAGACTAGTAAGTAGACGGGTATCAACTCTACTTCCCACATAATGAAAAATAGCAGCAAGTCTTTGGCAACGAACACCCCAACCTGTGCAGAATACAGCACCAGCATCAAAAAATAGAAGAGGCGGGGGCGGTGATTAACTTGCCAAGCTGAGAAAATCGAGAGTGTGGTGACAAATCCTGCGAGAAGCACAAGTGGCGCGGAAAGTCCATCGACTGATACCGCCCAGTTAAGACCCAACTGAGGCATCCAGGCATAATTTTCCACCATTTGAAAACTAGCACTGTTGGCATCGTAATCCTTCCAAAAGGCATAGCACATCAGGGCAAAGTCTGCAATACCTACACCCAGTGCATACCACCGCACGCGCTTGCCATCTTTATCAGGCAGCACAGGGATGAGCAGGGAGGCAACGAGTGGCAGCAAGACAATTGCGGTAAGCCAGGGAAATTGATCCGCTATCATGTATATGAGGAAAAATACTTATTTGTTCGTCAATTATGTCATTTTACTAAACTGTGTAACAATTCCTTAATAAATCTTTGTAGAGGTGATACTTTTGACCACAAATAACTATTAATAAGTATATTTACGGTACTAATCCAGCCCGCAAAGCGCGAACAGCAGCCTGTGTCCGGTCAGCAACACAAAGTTTATTGAGAATACCTCGAACATGAGTTTTTACGGTACCGACTGTTAAGTAGAGCCTTTTAGCTATTTCTGCGTTGTCACACCCAGCGACAATCAACTCTAAAACATCCATCTCTCGGTGAGTTAAAGGATAGCTGACTATACTTTTCTCAACATCTGGGTCAATACCTTCAATTAAGACTCTTTTTCCAGATGCTCCTCTGCTGCCATCGGGGAAATCTTGACGTATTTGTTGTAGTACAAGGTCTGCGATCGCCGGATCAATCCATGAACTACCTGCATAAGTCGTTTGCACAGCCTCTACTAATCTTTCAGTTTCGATATCCTTCATGCAATAAGAATCTGCACCTGCTGCAAATGCTGCTAAAACAGCCTGTTCGCTATTCTGCATTGTTAAAATTAGCAGCTTTGTTGTATAGTCTTCGTTCTCTGATTGATATTGCCTAAATGTGCGTGTTAGCTCAATACCATCCATATCAGGCAAACCGATGTCAATAGTCGCAACATCAGGCTTGAGAGTTTTCAGAAGCTTGATGCCGTCGGCTGCATTGGCTGCTTCGCCAACAATGTTAAACTCTGGCTGGGTTTGTAAGGCAGACCGTAAACCGATTCTCGTCAGGTTGTGATCTTCAATCAGAAGGATCTTGATTTCACTCATAGCTACTTAACTTTACTGTTATCTATCGAAAGTACAGATTAAAATAATCTCGTTCTTCTATTCGGTATCTTATACAAAAAGCAATGCATTTGGTGTTGTTTCCTGAACTTCATCTACCGTTAGACATAAATAGCCCGATTTGGTAAGTTTTTCTCAGGCAAGGCTTTTAAGACAATATAATTCAATCAAAAAACATTTTTATACCTTGAATTTATGAGAGGTGCTTTATAGTCAATAATTCTTAATAAAAAATATTTTAGTCGGTGACTATTAAATACTGACCTTTGCAGTGGCTATGATGGCGTAAATACAGCAAAATCCAGATACAGGTATTGTTTGGATAATTAGACAGTTAATATACTTGTACAAGTTTATACTGTTAGTTTTTATACTTTAATTAAACTTAAATTAAGTTTAATTACGCATTAATTACGCTCCTTAATTCAAGAAAGTTTAAAGGAAAATGTGAATCCTTAATAATCTCAATGCTGGTAAAGTAAGCTATTACTAGATTTGCTAGGGATAGCCAAGCACTTCTTTTTTTTATTCAGCCATGTCTTTAACTAAAACTGTCAAAAAAGATAAAATTCTCGCTGTCGATGATGTTTTTGACAATCTACTGGTCTTAGAAGCAGTCCTAGAAGATCAGGGCTATGAAATTAGCTTGGTGGAAGATAGCAAAATTGCTTTAGCTATGGTTGAAGAGTCACCACCAGACATAATTCTCTTAGATGTGATGATGCCGGAGATAGATGGCTATGAATTTACTCGACGCATCCGACAGAATCCGGCGTTGCCATTTATCCCGATTTTACTGCTAACGGCTCACTATCAGTCTAGCGTTGTGGAAGGACTGGATGCTGGTGCAGATGACTTTATTCGTAAACCATTCGATCCTGACGAACTACATGCACGAGTGCGATCGCTCTTGCGCCTCAAACATAGCATCGACGAACGAGATCAAATGGCTAACCTGCGGGCAGATTTTGTCTCGCGTTTTACTCACGATCTACGTATACCGCTAGTAGCCTCCAACCGCGTCTTAAAATTATTGCTGGAAGGCAGATTTTGCGATGTTTCGCCACAGTTACAAGAAATAATTGATACCATGATTGGCAGTAACCAAGACCTGCTAGAAATGGTAAACACCTTGCTAGAAGTTTATCGTCATGAAGCAGGCTGTAAAACTTTAAAGATTTCTCCCTGCAATATTGAGGAATTAGTTAGCGAAGTTACCCAAGAATTAACTCCCTTAGCTGAAGAAAAAGGATTAGCTGTAAATATCGATCGCGGTGAAACTGCAAGCATCGTCATGGGCGATCGCGTAGAACTGCGGCGAGTTATAACAAACATTCTCGGCAATGCTATCAAATTTACAGATAAAGGTTCTGTAGATATTAACTGCCATCTGTCGGAGTCAGATGTGACTATTGATATTCAAGATACAGGGCCGGGAATTTCTAAACAAGACCAGGCAATATTATTTGAGCGATTTCGCCAAGGTAAACACCAGCGTTCTGGTAGTGGTTTAGGACTATATCTATCTCGCTGCATTATTGAAGCACATCAAGGGACAATTGACGTAACATCTGAGCCAGGGCAAGGTAGTAGATTCACTATCCGTCTACCTGTAGCAAGCGAAAACTAAAAATAGGGATGTTTTTCGGCAATATTCTGCTTATAGCAGAAGTCAAGGTGGTTAGGACATCAACAGATGATGAAACTTAGACACAAAAAGACTTTTCACCCAGTCCCCAGTCCCCAGTCCCTAGTCCCCAGTCCCCAGTCCCTTGTTATAATTCTTGTAGAGAAGTTGGAAGGTAACTTCTCTACATACCAGTAAATCCCAATAACCTTAACTAAACGGTAAGGAATAAGAGTTTTGGAAATTTCTTGCCTAAGTAATAGCTTAGTTAAGGGGATGCGTGATTTTATTCAACCAGTGTTGTGGAAACTCCTTCACTTGCTGGAGGTACACCGGGTAACTCAAGACAGTATCCAGCACCATATACTGTTTTGATATAACGGGGGTGGCGGGGATCTGGTTCTAGCTTGGTTCTCAAGTGACGAATATGGACTCGAATCGTTTCAATGTCGTCATCGGGATCGTAGCCCCAAACTTCTCTGAGGATTTCGCTGGGAGAAACTGTTTGACCGTGGCGTTGCAATAAGCAGTGAAGTAGCTCAAATTCCAAGTGAGTTAATTTCACCGTTTCATTGAACCATATTGCCTCAAATCTTTCGGGAACGAGGGTAAGTGAGCCATAGTTTAGAATCTCACTATGCTTTGCTGCTTGAGGAATGCGGTCAGTACGTCGCAAAAGTGCCCGCACCCGCGCCAGCAGTTCTTCAACTTCAAAAGGCTTGGTGAGGTAGTCATCTGCGCCAGCATTGAAGCCTTCCACCTTATCCTGAGTTTGGCTCAAAGCCGTCAACATTAACACGGGAATCTCAGAGGTGCGATCGTCGCGGCGTAGGCGTTGGCAAACGGTAAATCCATCTACCCTGGGCAACATTAAATCGAGCATGATCAAGTCTGGTTGAAGCTGGAGAGCCAGCGCTTGACCTTTGATGCCGTCTTCAGCTTGACTAACATCGTAGCCAGCCATTTCCAAGTTGACGGCAACTAGTTCTGAAATCGCTGGGTCATCGTCTATGACAAGAATCCTCGGCATTCTTAAAAATTACTACTACTTATTAAGGATAATTAACAACCTTTGATAGATACAAAGATTTTTGAAACGATTCTAAAAAAGTTTTTAAATCTTACATAAATATTAAGATTAAATGAGTGTGAAATCAAGACTCAATTACACGAAATCTTATAGTCTATGATGTGTTATACTCCCCCCTACAATCCGTCTTGGTTTTTACAAAACGGTGTGATGATGACTGTATACACCGCTTTGTGGGGAAAGCGCCACTGGGAAAGTACTGCTAAAGACCCAGAACCGTCTTATCACGAGAAAATCTTTGAAGGTGGCCAAGGTGTGCCAATTTTTGGTTTGGTTGCCATCCCGGAAAATGCTCATAGCACGATTATCGGTACTTACGGCATTACTGGAGAGTTAGAAACAGAATGGTATTTGAGAGTGCTAGCACGTAAAGCTTATGCTCAAGGATACGCTGTGGTGTTATTTGATTGGCGGGCCCACGGCAAAACGGCCGAATTGTCCCCAACTCTAACTTCTGATGGTTTGTATGAAGGGGAAGATTTTGTTCGCATTGCGGCGGCAGCTAAGGCAATGGGATGTCCGAGTAAATTTTGGTTTACAGGATATTCTCTAGGGGGGCAATTAGCGCTATGGGCAGTAAAGGTGGCTGGTGAGGTAATTAGCGATAACGACGATTTAGGATTAGAAGATAGCGATATTGGCGGTGGTATGGTGATTTGTCCGAGTTTGGATTCGGAGCGATCGCTATCTTATCTAGTTACAAAGCCTCTCGGCAGATATTTAGAAGCGGGGATTGCCCAAAATTTAAAAAAACTGGCATGGCGAATCCATGATGCTCATCCTGGAAGCATTGACCCAGAAGCGATTGAACGGGCGAATAGTATTTGGGGTTTTGACAATGAACTGGTAATTAACCGACTAGGTTTTCCCTCCGTGGAAGCATATTACCAAGCTAGTAGTGCTTTACAAATATTGCCGCAAATCTCGAAACCGACTTTGATTTTATATGCTGCTGATGACCCACTTTTTGACCCAGCTATCATACCGGAATTACAACAAGCGTGCGATCGCAATTCTGCAATAGATTTATTACTCACTCAGTACGGCGGCCATGTTGGCTATTTGAGTAGCAAAGAGTGCCAGCGCCAAGTACAAGATTCCGATCCTTGGTGGGCGTGGAATCGGGTTTTACATTGGTTGGAGGAAAAGCGTCATTTGTAAGCCGAGTTATGCTGAAAATAATAACGCAAGTTGCGGGTTATCGACTGAGGTGTGCTTGTCATCCCATCCCTACCTTTGTGCCATCTCCTGTATCAATAACAGCGATGGCACAGACAACGCCTGCCTTTTTCATGCCCGTTCGCGTCACATCTTCTGAAAAAGGCTGTAGAGCGAACACTACAGCTTTACAGTGATTCAATTAATATTAGTAAAGTAAATATGTCAGCAGTGCTTTAAGATGCTACTTTTTCCCGAAACTGCTTACCAGCAGAGAATGCAGGCACTTTCGTAGCCGGAATAGTCATTGGCTCATTGGTTTTGGGATTACGCCCTTCACGCTGGGAACGTTCGCGTCGCTCAAACGATCCAAACCCAACCAACGTTACCTTATCCCCATTAGCTACAGCCTCTGTAACGATTGACAAAAAAGCACTGATCACTTCATCAGCTTGCTTTTTTGTGATGTTGGCCTTGGCTGCTACTGCATCAACTAATTCACCTTTGTTCATAAATCACCCTGAAGTATTGGTCAGTATTGGAAATCTAGCATTACTATCTATTGCCAGGAAAGGGGGAAAAGGAATAACAATCAAACAACACATGAAAATTAACAATACATGGCTACTAAGTAGGTAGGCATAATTAAATATAAGATAAAACCTCACCTTCAATCCCTCTCCAAAGTATCGGAGAGGGAAGTTGGAGGCAGGGTGAGGTTTTATATTTAATTTGACCCACTTACTTACTGTATCCCTGCTTTATCCCCAGATTTCATTCATCAGCACTCCATCACCAGTAACCATATTGCCAATTACAAGAGGTTAACGCCCATTGGAACAGGGAGAATACGAATACGATCAAAGAGATGAGAAGAGTGAAAAATCTGAGTCAATAAAATTAACTTAGATTTGTGAAACAGTTTTTTATAAAAATACTTGGTAGGGGTACATTTGTCTAGATTAGTTACTACCACAAAAAAAACTGTCATAGTTTCAATCAGGCAAAGAATCACTTAAGAAATATATTAATAACAGTGATTAATGTATTTCCCCCATACTGAAATATTAAATGCTATTAGAAATTTAAATATTTTTCTAGAGTCAACAATGGCAAAAAACGTGAGCTAGACTTTTGGTGCATTTTTCTGGTGTTATGGCTGAGTTTGTTAGATTTTATGTTAAAACTGACGGTACTTGTTTTTGTTATCTTGTCTATGTTTTATATTCTAGTTTTAAAGGACGCTGACGTGTCTATGGTTTATATGCTTGGTGCAATAGTTTGTACATTATTATCAATAAATAATAAACTCTAACCTAAAAATTAATTTAGCCAAAGAACCATTTCATTATGAAAAACTCCACCCACAAAGGGATGGAGTTATTGGGAATGGGGAATGGGGAAGCGCACCCTATAAGTTAGTGACAGAGATACTTATGTAGTTTTCGGAAATGTCTAGTTAACTACGAACTTTGGTGAGTATTTTTTGGGAATAAAAGGAAGCTGATTCTTCATTTTTGGCACAATCTTGAGCAAACTTAATTAGATGGTGCCCAACAAGCCCTACGTGAATTAAGTTCTCAATATTGCCTGCTTTTAATGCTGGCTTGGCCATTTTCCAGAAAGTTTGACGATAGTTACTAAATATGCCTATTCGCAGCAAAATATTAGCTAAATAAGTTAAACCTTTACGAATATTAGCCGCAGAAGTGCGAGATGGACTGTTAGGTACTTCGATGCGGTTTGGATAGGTGTGTTCCATGTTGTAGGCAAACCGCTCATATAAAAATTCTGGCTCATAAGCAGTTGTAATGCAGCGCCGCCACATCTCAACAACTTGCTCGTAGGGCATCAAAAACTCAACGTTTGATTCGCGGCTTTCATCAAAAACAAGCCGTCCTTCTGCTTCTAACCTCCGCCATAATGGAGTTCTCGGTAATGCATGAAGTAGGTTAATTGTCAACATAGGAATTTGCGAAGCCCGAATAAATTCGATAATTCGGTCTGCTGTTTCTGGTGTATCTGTATCTAACCCAATGATAATTCCTGATACTACTTCCATGCCATAGCTATTCAAAACCTGAATCGCTTTTAAGATTGGCATACTCAGATTTTGGTCTTTAGAAATAGCGTGGAGAGCATCTGCTTCAGGTGTTTCGATACCGCAAAAGATTGTGCAGAAATAAGCTTCGCGCATCATCTCTAGCAGTTTGGGACTTTGAGCTAGATTGAGCGTTGCTTCACAGGCAAACTGGATGGGGTAGCCATTGCGTTTTTGCCAGTCAATGAGATGAGGAAGCAACTTCATAGCGGCGCGGCGATCGCCAACAAAGTTATCATCAACAAAATACACTGCCCCCAAATTGCCAGATTGTCGCATTGCATCTAACTCTGCAACTACTTGCTCTGGTGTTTTCATCCGGGGACTGTTGCCATAGAGTTCGGGAATATCACAAAACTCGCAGTGATAAGGGCAACCACTAGAAAACTGCACATTTGCTAAGAAATAATCATTGATATTTAGCAAATGATAAGCTGGGGTGGGAAACTCTGTTAAGGGCAAACGTTCCTTAGTTTCAAAGCGAATTTGCGTTTGAGGACGTTCCAGATTTTGGTCTAGATACTCGATCATGCGATCGCTAGCATCTCCCAACTCACCTAAGTGTAAAATATCAAATTCAGGATAATATTCTGGACACCCAGATACCGAGGGGCCACCTACAACTGTGATTTTGCCGGCTCGATGTGCAAGTTCATTAATTTGATTAATCTGTGGTTTTTGGATATGCATTCCACTCACAATTACCACATCAGCCCATTGGTAATCAGCCCTGGTTGCTGATTTGACATTTTCATCAATAAACCGGACTTCCCATTTTTGAGGTAAGTAAGCAGCCACAATTAAAATACCTTGGGGTGGCATAAAAGCCCGGACATTACCCATAAGTGGGTAAGCATGATGAAAAGTACCAAAAGAGCGGCTGTACTTAGGAAAAATACAAAGGATGCGTCGATGGTTCGAGGGAACGTAGCTGGTTCTCTTAGTGGTAGGAGCGGTTTTTGAATCGGCCGCTATATAAGTTGGGTTATCTAAAGACTTCAGATTTACGGTCATCGCAAATTTCACCCCGGAAGACTGAACAGCTAATTTGACAATCTATTGACATAATCATCTGTAATCAAAACTAGCTTACCGCGATCTTTCAGAAGTTTTTAACTGTTAAGATTTGACACTCCCGCGTTTATAAAACGGGGGATTCTTGGTTCACTGACTCGCCGTTAGACAGCAGGCTTACGCCAACTGCCCAAGAGGGCAAATCTCCCCAAGCGTAGCTTCCGGTGTGCCCCACCGTTGTTAATCCTAATTTCAAAATATTGATGCTGGCGTTGATGTCTCTATCTTCTACATAGTTGCAATGTGGGCAAACATGAGTTCTTGTAGATAGAGATTTTTTCACTTTCATCCCACAATTAGAACAGTCTTGACTCGTATTATGGGGAGGAACAGCAACCGTTACCTTCCCATATTTGTGTCCAAAATATTCCAACCATTGACGAAAAGTTGACCAACCAGTATCAGATATTGATTTAGCTAGATGTCGGTTTTTTACCATGTTCTTTACATTTAAGTCTTCATAAGCTACCAAATCGTTAGATTGGATGACGGAGTGTGCAACACGCTTGCAGTACTCAAATCGCTGCCTACTTACTCTTAAATGCTTCCTCGCATACCTAACTCTAGCTTTGTGGTAGTTGGATGATTGTCTAGTTTTGGCTTTCTTTCTTGCGGCACTAAACTTCTTGGACTTCTTGCGGTTTGCTCGGTTTAACTGCTTCTCAGATTTACGGTAAAACTGGGGTGATGGTTCAACCGAACCTTTACTATCAGCAATGAAATACTTTAACCCTAAGTCAATACCAACTACTTGTAGTGTAGGTTGAGTCTCAATTTTAATATCAACACTAATTGCGAATTGAGCATAATACCCATCAGCACGACGCACCAATCGGACACGCTTAATCTGTTTGATATCGTAGTAATTTAGGTCATAAGTCCCTTTTAATTTTAAGGTTCCTATGCCTTTTTTATCTTTGAAAGTAATTGCTTTGCGGGCTTTATTTAGCACCCAGCCGCTTGTTTTATATTCAACTGAACGGCAGTTTTTCTTAAACTTTGGAAACCCCTTTTTTCCCTTAACTTTTTTATTACAGTTATCATAAAACCGAGCTATTGCAGACCAAGCACGTTCTGCCGCTGATTGTCGAGCCATTGAATTGAGTTCGTCTGCAAAGGGAAATTCGGCAGCAAGTACAGCACAATATTTATTGAGGTCGTATTTATTTAACCCTTTGACATCCATCCATTGCCTTAAACACTTGTTTTGGATGAATTGGCTTGTGCGAATAGCGTCATCTATTGCACGATATTGCTTATCCTTTCCCTTGACTTTGAACTCGTAAATTATCACGATCTGCTACGACCAACCATTATATTATGCTAGCATAATTAGCATAATAATGCTGAATAAATTCGGCTATTCGCTTATATTCCCCGGATGAATCGCGGGGGATATAAGCATCACGACTCATAAAATTTCTCACTAGAAGGGCGAACTGAATTAGTTTACAAGCCACTGCCATGAATTTGATTTACTTTCTTTTGCGTTCTTCGTGGGGGATGGTAGCGATCGCGATCGCTACCGGATTCCTAAGTGGCGGTAGTAGTGCTGGCTTGATTGCCTTAATTAGCCATGCTGCAAGTAGCAGTTCTGCTTCCCGACTGACATCGATAACTTGGGGTTTTGCGGGACTAGCGATCGTTGCACTGATTACCAGTATCATTTCTCAAGTGATGCTGATTCGTCTTTCTCAGAATGCAGTTTTGCAATTACGGATGCGTTTGAGTCGCCAGATTCTCGCTTCTGAGTTGAGTCATCTGGAACGCTTAGGAAATCCTCGCTTATTGGCAACTCTCACAGAAGATATTCAGGCGGTTGCTAATGCTGTTTATCAGATGCCTTTCATTTTTATTAATTTAGCGATCGTCCTGGGTTGTATAGCGTACATAACTTGGCTATCTTGGTTAGTACTGGTAATGGTATGTGGAATTTCAGTAGTAGCGATCGCTAGTTGTCAGTGGCTACTCACCAGGGGAAGTAAATTGCTGTCCTTAGCTCGTGAAGATGAAGATCAGCTATTTAAACATTTTCGCACCATTACTGAAGGAGTCAAGGAACTCAAACTAAATTACCGACGACGTGAAGACTTTTTAGAAGAAAAACTGCAATCAACTGCTGACGAATTTCGTCATCACAATGTTAACGGATTGACCCTTTTTGCTACAACTTCAAGCTGGGGTCAACTCATCTTCTTTTTTGCTCTTGGTTTTGTACTATTTGCACTACCAAATCTGCTTACCATCAATTCTGAAACTCGCTCTGGCTATATTTTGACCTTTACTTACTTGGTGTTACCAATGGATAACATCATCAGTAAACTTCCCCTATTAAGCAAAGCTAGTATTGCCTTGCAAAAAATCGAGTCGCTGGGTTTATCTCTAGCTAGTCGAACGGAAATATCGACTGTTCCACCTGCTCTTAAATATGGCTGGCACAGCTTAAAGTTTAAAGGTGTTACCCACACTTATTACACAGAGCAAGAAGACAATAGCTTTACCTTTGGCCCCATCGATTTGACGCTGTATCCTGAAGAATTAGTCTTTATTGTCGGCGGTAATGGGAGCGGAAAATCTACATTAGCTAAACTAATTACCGGACTTTATATCCCTGACAATGGCGAAACATGGTTTGATAATGAGTTAATTAGCGAACAGAATCGAGAATGGTATCGTCAGCATTTTTCCGTGGTATTTTCCGACTTTTATCTATTTGAAGAATTTTTGGGATTAAAAAATGCTGACTTGGATTTTCAAGCCAAAAAATATTTAAAACAACTGCAATTAGACCATAAAGTGAAAGTTGAAAATGGGCAACTTTCCACCACAGCACTTTCTCAAGGACAACGGAAACGACTGGCTTTGCTGACAGCCTACTTGGAAGATCGACCAATTTATCTATTTGATGAGTGGGCAGCCGATCAAGATCCAGTCTTCAAAGAAATATTCTACACTCAACTACTACCCGAACTGCGATCGCGGGGCAAAACAGTACTGGTAATTAGCCACGACGATCGCTATTTTCATTTAGCTAACCGAATTATCAAACTTGACTATGGACAAATAGAGTCCGACAAAACTTAACCCAAGGGTTTTAACCATGACTTTTCACGCCAACTAGAAAAACTAGGGAATTGAAATAATTACCGATATAGTTGGTTATATGTTGGTATTTTTGGTATATTTTACCTACCATCAATTTTATGGAAGAAACTTCTCAAAAGCCTTTTCTATGAAAAGAAGACAAATTCTGAGCTTTCTAAGTATAGTATTTGCTGGTTTGGTTTTGGCGATCGGTTTACCGTTAGTTAATCCTTCTCCTGTAGTAGCACAGTCAAATACAACTATCCTGGTATCCGCAGCCGCCAGCTTAAAAGAGGCGCTGGAAGAAATTAAACCTTTGTACCAACAAAGTAAATCAAATGTCAGCATTAATTATAATTTTGGGGCTTCTGGTGCTTTGCAGCAACAGATTGAGCAAGGTGCGCCAGCCGATATCTTTATTTCTGCTGGCAAAAAGCAGGTAGATGCTTTGGAACAAAAAGGACTTTTAGCACCAGGTAGCCGTACTAACCTGGCAAATAACCGTCTAGTATTGGTTGTGGCTCAGGATGTTGTTGGCATCACTAGTTTCTACAATTTAACAGATAGTAAGATTAAAAAAATTGCGATCGGTGAACCCAGAAGTGTACCCGCCGGTCAATACGGGGAGCAAGTCTTAAAGAAATTGAAACTTTACGATCGGGTAAAGTCCAAATTAGTCTTTGCTAACAATGTACGTCAAGTTTTGGCAGCAGTAGAAAGTGGTAACGCCGAAGCGGGTTTAGTTTACGCTACCGATGCCAAAATTTCCAATAAGGTAAAAGTCGTAGTTGCTGCTGACGATAAATTTCACTCACCAATTGTCTATCCAATGGCAGTAATTAAAAGCAGTAAAAATATTCCAGCAGCCAAAGAATTTATCCAGTTTTTATCTGACAGTCAAGCCAAGAATGTACTCAAAAAATATGGGTTTATTGTACGTTAAAGAATAAGGGGCTTAAGCCCTTTATCTTATCTCATGTTTGGCAAATTACTTGCATAGGATATAGGAATCCGGTTTGATTTGGAGAAATTATCCGTAGGATGTGAGCGCAAAGAGTCCGGCATCAAACCCATGATAATAGTGTGTTACGAACTTCGTTCTAACACACGCTACAATACCTAATTTCGTTCAAAAATCAAATATGATTCCTATATATAGGATTACTAATTGATTTTGATAAAAGATACGTAGATACGTAGGATGTGTTAGCGACAGCGTAACGCATCATCATCTTGGGTTTGGTGCGTTATAAACTGCGTTCTAACATACCCTACAATACTTAATTTTGTTCAAAAATCAAATATGATTCCTATAGGAATCCGGTTTGATTTGGAGGAAAGATACGTAGGATGTGTTAGCACGGAGAGTACAGCATCAAAGCCGTGATAATAGTGCGTTACGAACTCCGTTCTAACACACTCTACTGGACTGACACAGCTAAAATGTTGCATTAGAACTAACAGATTCCTCCTCCTCAAAAACTGGATAAAGATGTTG
>NZ_JAVRCP020000044.1:0-50636 GCF_034530675.2 Nostoc sp. DedVER02 | reverse complement strand
GGATTTTCCACTCTCTCTTGCACCCTCAAATCCCTTCCCCTAGTAGTTTACTTCGACTTGTGTGTACACCGTAGCCCGAAAAGCGGGGAGGGGAGACAAAGCGTAGCTTTGGCGGGGTGGGGTTCTTCGGGTTTAATAAGTAATCAAGCGAACATGATATAAGTCGCTTATAAAAAGTTAAATCCCCGACTTATTTGAAAAGTCGGAGATGCTGCAAATCGTGAATTTCCAATAATTTTGCATCCATGCATAGCTTCTGTAGACAGCAATTTTGTCTAACTTTGTTCTTGTGGAACTTGCCCTATCTGTGCAGTCAGCTTTTCTTTATCCTGCCTACGTTTTTTGGCATAAAGTTGAATAGTGACTGCCATCAAAATAATCATGGCGAAAATAGCCCAGGCAGCGATATCTGTAGGTAAATTATTCTTAAATACAGCCAGCAATACGATCGCTACTAACATAACTGTAGGTGCTTCATTTAAAGCACGCAATTGCTGACTATTCCAGCCACATTCATCTACTGCTAACTTCTTCATAAGTCGAGCGCAGTAATGATGATAGCCAATTAAAATAGCAACAAACAGTAGTTTAAAATGTAACCAACCCTCTTTTAAAACATCCGGCTCAGTGGTTAATAAACCGATAGCCATTGCGATCGTCACAAACATTCCTGGGTTAGTGATGATGCGGTAGAGGCGCTTTTCCATAATTTGATACTGATTTTTCAGTATCGTTCTCGCTGGTTCCGGTTCTTCATTAGCTTCAACGTGATAGATGAAAAGGCGTACTAGGTAGAACAAACCAGCAAACCAAACTACAAATCCAATAATATGAAATGCTTTAAACCATGAATAAGCCATGAATACTAATTCCTTTACTTGTGGTTGTAAGCCATTTTTAATGGTAATAAAAAGTAGTCAGGAGCCAGAACTCAGAATTCTGAATATTCCACCCATTAAAGGATGGACTTTTAACAAGAAATAAATTTTAATTCTGCCACTCAGTCTTCTATTTAGTGGACTACAGTGATGATTTTGCACCATCTACTAATTGATTCTGATTCCTGAATTCTGACTCCTGAATTCTGACATTCATTTTTATAATATCGATTTTTGCCAAAAGTATATTGTCAATGAGTATCTTTACGACGCACAAAAGGTAAAAGGTCTTCCAAAATTGCTTCGTGGTAGTGTTCTTGAGGATAATGTCCGACGTTATTAAGTTTGATTAATTCAGAATTTGGTGTAGAATTCGTAAAATTTTGGGCGATGTCTACAGATAACCAGGGGTCAATCACTCCCCATTGAATCAGAATTGGCTGTTGCCATTCTTTAAAGCCAGATTCAATTTCTGTCATTGCTGAATCAAGCTGTAAATTACGAATACTTGATAAAAGGCTCCGCCCAGATGACGAAGTTTGCAAAAATGGTTTTCGATAAATGTCTAAATCCTTGTCTTCTATGCGATAACGGCTACCACCCTCTAGCGTCCGGTCAACTAATAGGGGGTCTTGGGTCATGACTTCACCTGCCAAAGGTAGACCCATTTGTTTAATTTTCCAAGGTAATTTGGCAGCAGTTGATATTGGTGTATTTAGAATAACTAAATTGGCAATCTGTTCTGGATGACGCAGGGCATATTGTAACCCTACAGACCCTAAAAAGCCTTGAACAACTAAAGAAAAATGTTCAAGTTCTAGTGCTTTGATAAATCCTTCTAAAGCTGTGATAAAAGCATCAGGTGTGTAAGCAAAATCTCGTTTTTCTGGTTTTGCAGAAAAGCCGTAACCAATCCAATCTGGAGCGATCGCTCTTGTCCCTTGATTTGCTAAAGCAGGTATAATATTACGCCAACTATAACTTTGTGAAACTAAGCCGTGTAGCAACAACACAGGCGCTAAATCAGTTCTGCCGATTGGTAAAGATTCTCGATAAAACCATTCCAGTGAATCTACACTGATTTTATGTTCTGTTATTGACACGCTATATTCCTATGGATTCGGCCATGGGGCATTGTTTATTGAGGAAACTTAAAGTCAAGACTTAGGCAAAAAATAGCCCAAATCTAGATTTTACGGTAGGGTCAATTTATGAATTGCCCCTTCCGCCTGTAGTTCTGCGTAAGTCCTAAAAGTAAAACTATTTTCAGACTTTTTTGATCTAGCAAAGATTAAGTTTTAATAATCTTTACAAATTACACCAAATGTTAACTAATTTGGCTCCTATTTATACTGAATTCTGGCTTCTGAATTCTGTTTTGAGCAAATTGATTTTTGCAAGAGATTTGATTAAAATTGCTGCAAAAACCGCAAATCACTAGCATACAACCGACGAATATCATCGATTTGATGTAACACCATTGCAAAGCGTTCTACACCAAAACCGGCAGCAAACCCAGTATAAATTTCTGGGTCATAACCCACAGACTTAAGTACATTCGGATCGACCATACCGCAGCCCATCACCTCTAGCCAGCGCCCATTCCACCGCAAATCCACCTCAGCCGATGGTTCGGTAAAGGGGAAATAACTAGCGCGGAAGCGAATAGGTAAATCACCAAATACTGCTTGTAAAAATACTTTAATTGTGCCCTTGAGGTCTGTAAAAGTTAGTCCTTCATCAATGGCTAAAAGTTCTATTTGATGGAAAACAGCCGAGTGAGTAGCATCTACATTATCTCGCCGATAAACTCGCCCTGGAGACACAATCCGAATAGGTGGTTCTTCTCTTTCCATGTAACGAATTTGCACTGATGAGGTTTGAGTGCGGAGAAGATTGCCATCTGGAAGGTAGAAGGTGTCCTGCATATCACGGGCGGGATGATCGGGTGGAGTATTGAGAGCTTCAAAATTATAATAATCTGTTTCCATCTCTGGCCCTTGAGCCACGGTATAGCCCATACCAACGAAGATATCCAGCGCCCGGTCAATAATTCCGTTGAGGGGATGAATGCGACCTTGGGGGCTATAAATTCCCGGCATAGTTACATCGAGAGTTTCCGCCTCTAGCTGTACCTGAATTTGCGCGGCTTCCAGGGCGGTGCGTTGCTGGTCTAGACTAGTTTGCAGAGATTCTTTGACTGTATTGGCGATCGCTCCAATTTTCGGCCGTTCCTCTGCACTCATTTGCCCCATACTTCGCAACAGTGCCCCCAGTTCCCCTTTCTTACCCAGATAATTAACTCTGAGTTCTTCTAAGCGTTCTAGGGTGTCGGCGGCTGCGATCGCTTTTTCTCCTTCCTGCCGCAGCGCTAAAAGTTGAGCTTCTAAATTGCTAGTCATTAGTTATTAGTCATTGGTCATTAGTCATTAGTCTATAGTCAAAAGCTGTGAACTGCTCGACAAATCAACTTACACATAAGGCGCAAACTTTCGCTGCACTGTACTAGCGAGTATAAATGTTTTTTTGCTGCTTGTGACCTCAGACATTGACAAATGGCTAATAACAAATAACTAATAACTAATGACAAATGACCAATGACCAATGACTATGAAATTACTAATTAGTAACGACGACGGCGTTTCTGCCTTGGGGATTCGCACCCTAGCCAACTACTTGGCAGAGGCAGGTCATGATGTTAGTGTAGTTTGCCCAGATCGAGAGCGATCGGCAACTGGACATGGATTAACTCTTCACCAACCCATTCGCGCTGAAATTGTCGAGTCAATTTTTCATCCTGCTATCAAAGCTTGGGCTTGCGATGGTACGCCTTCAGATTGCGTCAAATTGGCGCTGTGGGCTTTGCTAGATACTCCTCCTGATTTGGTTCTCTCTGGCATTAATCAAGGCGCAAATTTGGGGACTGAAATCTTGTATTCCGGCACTGTTTCGGCAGCAATGGAAGGTCTAATTGAAGGCATTCCCAGCGTCGCCTTAAGTCTTATGAGTCACACATCTAAAGATTTTCAACCTGCTGCTAAGTTTGCCAAAATTCTCGTAGACCAGTTAGCTCAAAAACCACTGCCAGATTTAATGTTGCTCAACGTCAATATTCCTGCTGTGAAGTGGGAAGAAATTGCCGGTGTTACTCTTACCCGCCAAGGAATACGGCGTTACATTGATGTGTTTGATAAACGAGTTGATCCTCGTGGAAAGACGTACTACTGGTTAACCGGAGAGGTAATTGAGGATGTGGAACCCCCAACTGGATTAAATCTGCCTCAAAATGTACCGACAGATGTACAAGTTGTACGTAAAAACCACATAAGTATTACACCGTTACAATACAATCTCACTTACGCAACTGGATTAGATAAATTATCTGAGTGGGAATTCAATTTTCAATGAATGATTTGATTTATCAGGACAAAATTGGGGTTATATAAATGCATCAGAGAAAAATGTAGGCTATAACGTAGGGGCAGTCTTGAAATAACCGATACACATCCACCCCAAAACCTCGAAAATTCTACCTGATAGTATTTCATTCACAATTACACAATTAGCCAGAAACAGGGTATGCTGTTTTACCAAGAAATCCTCCCTCTACCAATACCGGTGAGACAGCATAAACTTAGACAAAATAAGTAACATTTTTTCCAATTATCGCCCGCTCAGTCCAGCAAGCAACACCTATGTCTAGGATAGAGAACCAGTTTACCGTACAATTTTGGGGCGTTCGCGGCAGCATCCCCAGTCCAGGGCCACACACTGTTCGTTACGGCGGTAATACCCCTTGCATATCAATGCAAGCGGGCGATAAACGCTTAATTTTCGATGCTGGCACGGGACTACATGTTTTGGGCCAATCTTTGTTGCGCCAAATGCCGTTGGAAGCTCACATATTTTTTACCCACTCTCACTGGGATCACATGCAGGGTTTTCCCTTCTTTACCCCAGGATTTGTCAAGGGGAATGACTTTCATATCTACGGCGCGATCGCACCTGATGGTTCTACCATAGAACAGCGCCTCAACGATCAAATGTTACACCCGAATTTCCCCGTACCCTTGCAGATTATGCAAGCCAATTTAAATTTCTACGACATTCGACCGGGGCAACCAATAAACATTGATGAAGTTACTGTAGAAACAGCGCCTTTAAACCATCCAGGTGAAGCCATAGGATACCGTGTCAACTGGCGTGGTGGCGCTGCTGCTTATATCACCGATACCGAACATTTTCCCGACCGACTTGATGACAATGTGCTGTGGTTAGCTCGTAATGCCGATATCTTAATTTACGATTCTACCTACACAGACGAAGAATATCATTCGCCAAAATCCCCAAGAATTGGCTGGGGACATTCTACCTGGCAAGAAGCTGTGAAATTGGCACAAGCCGCTAATGTCAAAACTCTGGTGATTTATCACCATGACCCCGCACATGATGACGACTTTTTGGATCTTGTCGGGAAACAAGCAGCTGCAAAATTTCCAGGGGCAATTATGGCACGGGAAGGATTGATACTTCAGATTCCTACCTCAGTAGCCTTATCAGAATCTTTTCCTGTTAGTAAGTTTTCTACCTAAAGATTGCGATCGCAGGAATTGGAGATTTTAGATTAGATTGGTGATCAGAAGCTTTCAGCAGTCATTGGTCATTAGTCATTGGTCATTGGTCACTTGTACTGAGCGAACGCGAGTGCGTCTTGTAGAGAAGCCATAAAGCCTGCGGCATAGCAACTCTTGGAGACGCTACGCGAACGCTTGGGGCGCAGCCTCTCGTAGAGAAGTATTGGTCATTAGTCATTAGTCATTGCTTATTTACAAATGACATAGACGCTTCTGCGGCTTCCCGCAGGGTAGGACAAATGACAAAAGACAAATGGCAAAAGACAAGTTGGTACTAGAAAAGCTGTCCTTGTCAAGGCGGTTTACCATAAGGTAGCTTCCTGCTGATAGCTAAAATAAACCTAAAATCTCAGAATCCACGTGCTAAATTTGTCTCAAAATGGGTGTTCTGTGTGGGTTGCTTCTTCTAGCATTGGGCTACTAACGCCGACTGCTGTTGCCCTTGGCAAGTTTGATGGTGTTCATCTCGGCCATCAAAGGGTAATTCAACCAGTTTTGCACCGTGGCGATCGCTTGTCAGTAGCCAATAGTCCCCAGCCAAAGGAAAATCAACAACTGACAAATCAAGAAGAATACACTTATTCAACAGTTGTCACCTTTGACCCCCATCCACAGGAGTTTTTCACGGGGCAACCCCGGACTTTGTTAACACCACTTGATGAAAAAGTTCAACAATTGCGATCGCTTGGGGTAGAGCAACTGGTATTACTACCCTTTGACAAAGAATTATCTGCTTTGACCCCCGAAGAATTCGTCCAAAAAATTCTCGTGCAGCAACTGCGATGCCAGCAAATTAGCATTGGGCAGGATTTTTGTTTTGGTGAAAAGCGTAGTGGCACTGCCAAAGATTTGCAATTAATCGCCGCCAAACATAATATCCCTGTTACCATCGTTCCCTTACAAACTTATACAGGTGACTCGCCCACAGAAAGTAGCTGCGTCAGTACTACTCAAACTCAAGATGCCCGCATTAGCACTTCATTGATCCGTCAAACCCTTGAGCAAGGCGACATCGAAAACGCAAATCTACTACTAGGTCGCCCTTACAGCCTCCTTGGTGTTGTCGTTCAAGGTCAACAATTAGGCAGAACGATTGGCTTCCCCACCGCCAACCTTCAATTACCAAAAGAAAAGTTTTTGCCTCGCCAAGGAGTTTACGCCGTCCGTGTTTATACCTTCAGTGAAACATCAGATGCTACTTCCGGCGAAAGCTTAGGTGTAATGAACATAGGCAATCGCCCAACTGTAAATGGTACTTATTCATCTGCGGAAGTACATTTATTCGATTGGTCTGGTGATTTGTATGGCAAAAAACTGACCGTGGAACTAGTTAAATTTTTGCGCCCTGAACAAAAATTTCCTTCTCTAGAAGCCCTGAAAACACAAATTCAACTTGACTGCGTTGTTGCTAAAAAAGTTTTGAGTGTTGAGTGCTGAGTGCTGAGTGGGAACAATGTATTTAGGGAAATTGGGCATTGGGCATTGGGAATTGGTTATTTCCCCCTGCTCCCTGCTCCCTGCTCCTCTGCTTCTTCCCCATTCCCCATTCCCCGCGCTGCATGAGAGAAAAAATTGACGCTTTAACACAAAATCTGGCTCTTACCATCGTTGGCAAAACTGAGGCAATACGCTTAGTGCTAGTAGCCTTGCTAGGTGGTGGTCATGCCCTTTTAGAAGATGTCCCTGGTGTTGGTAAAACCCTGCTCGCTAAATCTTTAGCTCGTTCGCTGGATGGCAAGTTTCAACGGCTACAATGTACCCCCGATTTATTACCAACTGACATCACTGGTACTAATATCTGGAACCCAAAAAGCGGCGAATTTACTTTTCTTCCTGGGCCAGTCTTTGCCAATATCCTCCTAGCTGACGAAATTAATCGCGCTACACCCCGCACTCAATCAGCTTTGCTGGAAGTAATGGAAGAACATCAGGTAACAGTCGATGGTGTCTCTCGTCCAGTTCCCCAACCGTTTTTTGTCATTGCCACTCAAAACCCTATCGAGTATCAAGGTACTTTTCCTCTGCCAGAAGCGCAAATGGATCGGTTCATGTTGTCGCTGAGTTTGGGCTATCCTTCCGAGGTAGAAGAACTCCTTATGCTGCAAAATCTCCAAAATGGTGTAAAGGTTGCTGATTTGCAACCTTGTATTACCTTGGCAGAAGTACAGGAATTGCGTTACCTCTGTTCTCAAGTAAAAGTGGCAACTTCCTTGCAACAGTACATCCTCGAATTAGTACGAGTAACACGGCAAGATGAGGAAATCGCCCTTGGTGTCAGTCCGCGTGGCACATTAGCATTACAACGGGCTGCCCAAGCGTTAGCTTTTCTATTAGGGCGTGATTATGTCATTCCCGATGATGTGAAGTTTCTCGTTCCTCACGTTCTTTGCCATCGCCTTATTCCTAGAGGAGGACGCAACGCTAGAACTGTTGTTGAGCGATTATTGCGATCGGTTTCTATTCCTTGAGGTAAAAAAGGTAGATAAAGGTTGTTTTTCAATTTTGGTCTAATTGCTTTCTCTTGAAATGCTACTAACAGAATCTGAAATCCAATGCAACCCTGTACTCAAGTCAGGGATAAACTTAAATTCCCCGATCTTGCTTGGATTTTAGAGATACTTAGACACAGAGCGGCTTGCTATTACTAAAACTACTTACACAAAATTTGAAACACTGCCAATACTGCGTAAGTCTTATGATTAGCACAAGCGCCACTTCTAAATATCTGGGAATGTGAGGAATGTCAATTTTTGTTAAACGCAAAATCCGCGATCGCGATCGCCAAGCGTTACAGCAAAGTGCCGAACGCGAGTTCAAACGCCAATTTTTCGGTTTACTTCTGGTAATTGTAACGTGGAGCCTCGCTATGGGTTGGCTTCTAGCTTTGGCAACTAACGCCCACAGTGCCACCCCCCCCGTCGAAATTGGCACTGTTGACGTAGTGCCTGCACAGTATCAACTGGGGCAATACCTGTACTTAGAAAACTGCTCTACCTGCCACATTGCTTTACCACCAGCCGTTTTACCCACCCAAACTTGGAAAAATCTCCTGCAAGACTCGCAGCATTATGGCGCACAATTAAAGCCTTTAGTCGATCCGCAGCGCATCTTGGTGTGGAAATATCTTTTGACTTTTTCCCGTGTCCAGTTAGACGACGAGGAAACACCCTATCGCCTCAATAACTCGCGTTATTTCAAAGCTTTGCATCCAGGAGTTAAGTTACCACGTCCCGTCCAGCTTGGCAGCTGTGTCAGTTGTCATCCCAGCGCTAGCGATTACAATTTCCGTCGTCTGACAGCAGAATGGAAGTGAGAGTTGGGAATTGGGAATGGGGAATGGGGAATTGGGAATGGGGAACTTGTACTGAGCGATCGCCAACAGCGTCCCGTAGAGAAGTATTGGGAATTGGGAATTTAAAAATTCATAACTCCTAACTCCTAACTCCTAACTCATAACTCTATTCCTTCTCTGACCCTATCTGGGGGCAAAATGATACTATGAAGAAAGAGTAAATATAAGATAAGAGTTAAAACCAATTAGTTTACTAAATAATTGGCTAGTTTTTCTCCTGTTTTTGAGGTAATTCTCATTTGACACCCATCCACAACCAAGAGGGTTGGGCTGGGTTAAGTGTTTATAATCAATGCCGAACCTTTAATTGCCATCCCCTTTGATTCAGTTCTATAATCTGCCATGCTAAAACTTTTGTTGGGCGACCCCAACGCTCGTAAGCTTAAAAAATATCAGCCTTCTGTTACTGAAATTAACCTTTTAGAGGAAGAAATTAAGGTTCTTTCCGATGAGGAGCTAAAAGGTAAAACTGTCGAATTTAAACAAAGGCTTGCCAAAGGTGAAGCCTTGGATGACCTTTTGCCAGAAGCTTACGCTGTTGTTCGGGAAGCAGGACGGCGTGTGTTAGGCTTACGGCACTTTGATGTCCAACTACTTGGCGGTATCATTTTACACGTAGGGCAAATTGCCGAAATGAAAACTGGTGAGGGTAAAACGCTGGTAGCAACCTTACCGAGTTATTTGAATGCCCTGACTGGTAAAGGTGTACACGTGATCACCGTCAACGATTACCTGGCTCGTCGGGATGCTGAATGGATGGGACAGGTGCATCGCTTCTTAGGGCTGAGTGTAGGGTTAATCCAGTCAAGCATGACTCCTAGTGAACGCCAGAAAAACTACGATTGCGATATCACTTATGTCACCAACAGCGAAGTCGGCTTCGACTACCTGCGGGATAACATGGCGACATCTATGGCAGATGTAGTGCAACGCCCGTTCAATTATTGCGTAATTGATGAGGTAGATTCGATTTTAATTGATGAAGCGCGGACACCTCTGATTATTTCTGGGCAGGTGGAAAGACCTACAGAAAAGTATCTGCAAGCGGCTGAAATCGCATCCACGCTTAAAAAAGACGAGCATTATGATGTAGATGAAAAAGCTCGGAACGTGTTATTGACAGATGAAGGCTTTGCGGAAGCTGAGAATCTTTTGGGAGTCACAGATTTATTTGATCCGGAAGATCCTTGGGCGCATTTCATTTTCAATGCAATTAAAGCCAAAGAACTTTTCCTTAAGGATGTAAATTACATCGTCCGCAATGGGGAAGTGGTAATTGTGGATGAATTTACCGGTCGGGTGCTACCTGGACGGCGTTGGAGTGATGGACTACACCAGGCTATTGAAGCCAAAGAACACGAAGAGATTCAGCCAGAAACTCAAACTCTAGCGACAATTACTTATCAAAATCTGTTCTTGCTGTATCCAAAATTGGGCGGAATGACGGGAACAGCAAAAACAGAAGAACCAGAATTTGAAAAAATTTACAAACTGGAAGTTGCGGTAATTCCTACCAACCAAACCAGAAAACGCGAAGACTTATCTGATATGGTCTTTAAGACAGAATCAGGTAAGTGGGGTGCGATCGCTAGAGAATGTGCCGAAATGCACGAACTCGGCAGACCTGTATTAGTAGGAACCACTAGTGTAGAAAAATCTGAACTTCTCAGCCGACTGCTGAAGCAGCTAGAGGTTCCCCACGAATTACTCAACGCGCGGCCAGAGAACGTTGAGCGAGAGGCGGAAATCGTCGCCCAAGCCGGACGCAAAGGTGCTGTCACCATTGCTACTAACATGGCGGGTAGAGGTACAGACATCATCTTGGGTGGTAACTCCGAATACATGGCACGTTTGAAACTGCGGGAATACTTTATGCCCCGCATCGTCATGCCAGAAGATGAAGATAGCTTTGGGGTTCAAAAAGCAGCCGGATTGCCAACAGGACACGGTGGTGGTCAAGGCTTTGTCCCTGGCAAAAAAGTCAAAACTTGGCGGGCTTCACCAGAAATTTTCCCCACCCAGTTGACAAAAGAGACAGAGAAACTACTTAAAGATGCAGTAGAAATTGCAGTCCGTGAGTATGGCGATCGCAGTTTACCGGAACTCGAAGCAGAAGACAAGGTGGCTGTAGCCGCAGAAAAAGCTCCCATAGACGACCCAGTGATTCTGAAATTGCGGGAAGCTTACAAGCGGATTAAGCAAGAATACGAACAATTTACTACCCGCGAACATGATGAAGTGGTGGGAATTGGTGGTTTGCACGTAATTGGTACAGAACGCCACGAATCGCGGCGGATTGATAACCAGTTACGGGGACGTGCAGGAAGACAAGGCGACCCTGGAAGCACGAGATTCTTCCTCAGTTTAGAGGATAACCTACTGCGAATTTTTGGTGGCGATCGCGTTGCTGGGTTAATGCAAGCCTTCAACGTCGAAGAAGATATGCCTATCGAATCGGGGATGCTTACCCGCAGTTTGGAAGGCGCACAGAAAAAAGTTGAAACCTACTATTACGACATTCGGAAGCAGGTGTTTGAGTATGACGAGGTGATGAATAATCAACGTCGTGCTATTTACGCCGAACGCCGCCGGGTTTTAGAAGGTCAAGATTTGAAAGAACAGGTAATCAAGTACGCTGAAAAAACGATGGATGACATCGTTGACTACTATATCAACATAGACTTACCCTCCGAAGAGTGGGAGTTAGAAAAGTTGGTTGAGAAAGTCAAAGAATTCGTCTATCTGCTAGCAGACTTGCAGCCAAATCAATTAGAAGATATGACAGTCGGTGAGATTAAAGCCTTCCTCCACGAACAGGTGCGAATTGCTTATGACCTCAAAGAAGCCCAAATTGACCAAGTTCAACCCGGACTAATGCGCCAAGCTGAACGCTTCTTTATTTTGCAACGCATTGATACGTTGTGGCGAGAACACCTGCAACAAATGGATGCATTGCGCGAATCGGTAGGATTGCGTGGTTACGGTCAAAAAGACCCGTTGATTGAGTACAAGAGTGAGGGTTACGAACTCTTCTTGGATATGATGGTCAACATCCGCCGAGATGTAGTCTATTCGTTGTTTATGTTCCAACCGCAGCCACAGCAGATGATGCAAACATCATCTGAGATGGTGTAGGAAGTTAGAAAAATATTTCATACAAAGGCGCTAAGAGGCAAAGCTTTCTTAGCGCTTTCGCATTTTGATGTATCGTTAGAAAAACCACATCCGTCGTAGGGGCAATTCATGAATTGCCCCTACGCCGAGGGTTTATTTAACATCAATAAATGATTAATAAAAACCTGAAATTACGTATTTAACTTAATGTACAACATGATTTTTTGTACAGTGCATCAGTCCTAGCTTTATCAAAAATTCTAACCCATAGATAGAACAAATCTAATGAGCGACAGCGCCACCAGTTGCTTTCACCTTTTTGAAGAATAAAATAGCCAGACCACTGACTAATAAAGCAATGCCAATAAAATAGAAACAATCGTTAAAAGCCATTACATAAGCTTCCTGGCGGACTATGTTAGATATGGATGCGATCGCTTGATTTTGAGCAGTACTTAAATCTGCTCCTCGATTGACAAAATACTGCGTCATTTGGTCAATTCGCTGTTGAGTTTCTGGATTATATAAAGATACTGTATCACCTAATCTATTCGAGTGAAATTGCTCTCTATTACTTAATAAAGTTGCTAAAGATGCAATTCCTATAGAACCGCCCAGATTCCGCATCATATTAAATAAACCACTCGCCGATCCTGCTTCTTTTGGACTCAATCCAGCAGTGGCGATAGACGTTAACGGCACCATAATTAAGGGTTGTCCCATTGCACGCACAAATTGCGACCATCGTAACTGATCTAATCCAGTTTGATTAGTCATTCCAGAGTTCATAAATGCACTGATGGAAAACAAAGTTACACCAACAGCCACCATTAAACGCACATCAATGCGTTGCATTAATTTGGGGATGAGGGGAATAATAAACAGTTGGGGAATACCAGCCCAAATCAAGACTTCACCAATTTGTAGCGCATTATATTTTTGAATTTGGGTGAGATACAACGGTAAAATATAAATTGAACCATACAACCCTATCCCCAGCGACACATTGACAATACTCGCTAAACCAAAGTTACGCCGAGACACAAGTCGTAAATTAATAAATGGTTGCTTACGAGTTAATTCAATATAGAAAAATATTGCCAAAAAAATTACTGCAACCACACTTAAGCGGACAATCAATGCAGAACTAAACCAATCTTTACGGCTACCTTCTTCTAAAACAACTTGTAGAGAAGCTAATCCAATAGCCATTGTAATAATTCCCCACCAATCACCTTGTTTCAGTAAATTAATTTGGGGTTTTTCTTCCTTAATTCCGTACCAAACACCAGCTAGCATTAATGCCCCTGGAATTACATTTATATAAAAGTTGTATTCCCAACCAAAATTTTCTGTTAACCAACCTCCCAATGTCGGGCCAATTGAAGGTGCAAAAACTGCACTAAAGCCAAATGCAGCCAGTCCAATCGATTGCTTAGATTGGGGTAAAGTCGTTAATACAACTGTCATAGCGGTAGGAATTAATACTCCTCCACTAAAACCTTGTAAAGCACGAAATAAAATCATGGAATTGAGATCCCACGACCAAGCACAGCATATAGAAAAGAAAATAAATAGTGCAGTATTTACTATCAAATAACGCCGTAGAGAAAACACCCGTGATAACCATCCTGTGAGAGGAATTACCACAATTTCTGCTACGAGATACGCTGTAGAAATCCAAGAACCTTCTTCTAGGGTTGCTCCTAAACTTGCTTGAATATCTTGCAGTGAAGCATTAGTTATTTGAATATCTAATACTGCCATGAATGCACCAAGCATACTGGCTAATACACCAATCCAGGTTTTTAGCGGTACACGTTCTGGTGGTGCTTGCTGACGAATTACACCTGTATTAGCCATAGTGTTGTTCCAGTTTCAAGGTTAAGCAATAAAATTTTTATTGAACAGAATTCAGGAGTCAGGAGTCAGAATTCAGAATGGTTTTTGTGCGAAAATCTTCAATAAATTTGATACTTTCTGGTTACATTTTTTATTCTATGCTTTATTACTCATTAAAATGCCCTTTTTCTCATAAATTGGGCGCATTATTGTCCTTAAAGCAGGTAACTGTCTGCTAAATATGATAGAACCTAAAATGCAAATTATACCATCAAGAATTAAAGTGTTGGGTGCGCCAATACGACTGGCTAAGATACCTCCTAACAAATTGCCAACGGGAATCATCCCCAAAAATGACATTGTGTATAAGCTCATCAATCGCCCACGCTTGTCATCTTCAACTATTGTTTGTAAAAAGGTGTTGCTAGCAGCAATTTGAAGAATTGTACCTAAGCCAACAAATAACATTGTAAATAAAGAAAATGGTAAAAATCGAGATAAAGAAAAGGCAATTAGACCAGTTCCTAAAATTGCTGGAGCTAAGGCAATCAAGTTACCAATTCCTAAGATTGTTTGACGTGTAGCTAGATAAATACCACCAGTTAAAGCTCCAACTCCAGAAGCCGCCATCAAAAAACCTAAACTTTCTGCGCCACCTTTGAGAACTTCTTCTGCAATAACTGGTACTAAAATAGTATTTTGCAGTCCCATAAGACTAACTAAAGCTGATAGTAATAAGATGGCTCGAATGGGTGGAAAGCTAAAGGCATATACAAATCCCTCTTTTACTTTTTCTAAGGGATTCCCGTCTGTCACCACATTTTTCCAGGGTTTAACTTTCATTGCCAATAACGCAGCAATTACAGCAATGTAGCTTAAACCATCAAATAAGAAACAATAGGCAGTTCCAACCCTGGCAATTAATAAACCTCCGATCGCAGGGCCAATTAATCGCGCCCCGTTGATCATGGTAGAGTTAATGGCGATCGCATTGGCTAAATCTTCTCGGCGTTCAACCAATTCCGGCACAAATGCTTGACGGGCTGGGGCATCTAAGGCGTTAATAAATCCTTGGAACAAGCTTAAAGCGATGATGTGCCATACCTGAATCACGCCAGTCAGCGCCAGTGCTGCTAATGTTAACGATTGAATCATCGCCAAGACTTGCGTACTAATTAAGGTACGATAACGAGAGAACCGGTCTACAAATACTCCGCCAAAGGGAGCTAAAAAAAAGCTAGGAATTTGACTCGAAAATCCCACAACTCCAAGCATTAATGGGGAATTTGTCATGTCATAAACTAGCCAAACCGTCGCAAGTTGTGTCATCCATGTCCCAATTAGGGAAATACCTTGTCCGGCAAAAAATAGTTGATAATTTCTTGACCTTAAAGCAGGTAGTAACGGTTTTTTCATATTAGGTTTGTTTTATACCAATCTGCTTTCATAAATATCATTTCACCTCCTCTCTATACGCCTGTCTTTAGATGTAGGAAAATGTCATAAACAGAAAGAGGTTTTTCGTCTGTTTGCAGGCAATTTGCTATTTTTGGGTTTCTCGTTTGATTACTTATTAAATCTGGAGAACCCCACCCCGCCAAAGCTGTGCTTTCTCTCCCTGCCCCTAATCCCCAGAGGGGGCCCCGAGTTCCCCGCCTGCAAGGAGAGGTTGGGGGTGGGGTTCTTTGGTTATGGGTCAATACGCTTGGGTTAAGGGCTATTGGTCAAAAATTTTGGTTTTCGAGACGCGATAAATCGCCGTCTCTACAAGTGCTTTGGTCTTATCTGAACTGTATTGGGTTATGGGTAACTTGGTGGACATGATATTACTTGACTTCTACAGCAACTTCCGCAGACATCCCCGGAGTAATCCGCGATTCATACCCTTGAATGCTCTTTTGGTCAAAAACTACTTTGACTGGGATGCGTTGGACAACTTTGGTAAAGTTGCCTGTAGCGTTATCCGGTGGCAATAAGGCAAACTGAGCGCCGGAAGCTGGCGAAAGACTTTCAACCCGACCAACAAAGTTGTGATGAGGAAAGGCATCCAGCTTGATTTCTGCTGTCTCTCCTGGGCGCATCTTTTCTAATTGGGTTTCCTTGAAGTTCGCAATTACCCAATACTCGTTATCAACGATCGCCATTAATGGTGTTCCGGCTGCAACTCGGTTGCCAACTTCCACGTTTTTCCTACCGATCCGTCCGGCACTGGGAGCGGTAACGTTGACGTAGGATAGTTGTAATTGCGCGTCTTTTAGCGATGCTTCCGATTGGGCGATCGCAGCTTTTGCCGCTTCGTATTGACTACGTTTTACTGCTGTATCTTGTCCGCCTGCTGTCGCTTGTTGCAATCCTCCCCTGGATGCTGCCAATTTAGCTTGGGCGTTGGTGACATTTTCTTGCGCCTGTGCTAACTGAGACTGGGCTTTGGCGACACCAACATTGGCGGAGGCTAATCTAGCTCGGGCTTGTTCTACTCCCTGAACGGCGGCGTTTCTTTGGGCTGTAGCCACGTTAAAAGCTGCCCTCGCTGTGTCTAATTGTTGACGAGCGATCGCGCCGTTTTGATACAACTGGTTGTAGCGATTGTAATCTGCTTGGGCATTTTCCAAATTCGCATTTGCTTGCGCTACCTGGGCTTGGGCGGCAGGAATCCCTGCTTGGGCTAGTCTGACTTCAGCTTGCGCTGCTGGTATCCCAGCTTGGGCTTCTTGTACTGCTGCTTGGGCTGTAGAAATTGCTGCTACCGCACTGCTAACATCTCCCTGCGCTTGAGTTGTCTTACCAGTGGTGGTTTGTGAAGTCAAAGCAATATTTGCTTGAGCGGCTTGTGCCTGTCCACGAGCATTTTCTAAGGCTGCTGATGCTTGCTGTACCTTACTTTCATAGTCTCGTGGATCTAATTTCACTAATAACTGTCCTGGTTGCACTAGTTGGTTATCATTCACAAGCACCTGACTTACAGTTCCGGGAATCCGGCTACTAACTTGGTGAATGTTTCCTGCAACGGTGGCGTTGTCTGTTTCTTGGTGGGTAGAGGCGTATTGCCAATAGTGATAACCAAAAGTACCTGCGGCGATCGCACCTACGCCTAATCCTGCCAAAATCAAACCAGTCGGTTTTTTCCGCTTTGCTGGAACTTCTTTCTCGATCTCAGGAGTTACAACAGGTGCTTCTGTGGTTACAGCTTCTAAAGTCTCTGAATTAGGAATCAATTCTTTCTCTATAACTATGGTTTTGTTTTGGTTGCGTCCGTTAAAAGTGTTAGCTTTCATGATCCTTAACTCGCTCGTTCAATAATTTTGATTGATAGTCGTTTATTTAGAATGCGTAATATTTCCTGAAAAAAATCTTATTTCCTTAGTATGCGTAATATTATCTCAAAACAAATCTCGATGTCACTTCCCCCGGTCGGGTGATTGTAGGACTATCTTTAGGAGAGGTTAGCGATCGCCCGATTCAAGATTTGGGAAAACACTTCGCGATCGGCAAAAGAAACGCCATCCATCGCTTCATCACGGACTGCGGCGGCGATCGGCGGTAAGATAGTTTCTAGTTCCTTACCTGCATCTGTTAGCCAGATTCGCCAAATGCGGCGATCGTGAGTGTCGCGTTCTCGACGCACTAAACCGCGTTCTTCCATGCGATCTAGTACACCTGTTAAAGTCCCTCCCACTTGTTTGAGTTTGTCTCCAATGCTAGAAGTCGGTAAACCATCTTCTTCCCACAAACAGCACAACACCAGCCAATGGAATGGCGTAAGTCCAAAGGGTTCTAGCCTTTCAGTAAACTTGCGACTGAGCAGTTGTGAGACTAATTTGATTCTGTAGCCCAAATTGTATGGTGCCAGATTTTGCTGCCACGAATCTAAAGCTGGGGAATTACTAGATGTAGAAACCATTTAGCATAATACTTAGCGTACGTACTATTATCATAACTAACTTAATCTTTTTTAGCAATAGTTTCTTTGCATCTGTCTTAGGGAAGAAATTGAATTGAGAATTTTTGACAGTGCCGAGAATTTGGTAACAGTAAGCACTAATAATCAATCAGCTATAGTAATCCGCTTTAATTTACGAATTTCTTGGCGTAAATAGGTAACAGGAAATAAAGCTTATTGAATTATACCTAGTTTTGCAAAAATAAAAAATAGGATTACTATTTTGTGTTTGAAAAAACTTAATTAAATATAAGATCAAACCTCACCCTCAATCCCTCTCCGATACTTTGGAGAGGGAAGCCGCAGGCAGGGTGAGGTTTGATATTTAATTTGACCCACTTACTTATATGATAAACTGCAAGGTTAAATTTTCTCATTAATTTATTCAGGACTAAATCTGCCCAATGCTAATTCCACAATTACAAAAACTTTTAACAACACCTATTACTCAAACAAACAGACGGAAGCAATCTAGATTGAGTGTCATATTTTGGTACAGTCTAAGTCTAACTTTTGCTGTTGGTTATATTCTTCTGGGGCTACGAAAAGCTTTCAGCAGTCAATATATCGTCAGCGACGATGCACGAGAATATATTTCTTGGATGTATCGTTACATTAACCCAGATTTATTTCCAGGGGATTTAATTGCAGATTATTTCCAGTCGGTAACACCAATTGGATATGGAATTTTTTATAAAATAATTGCGGCTTTAAATATCGATTTAATTTTATTCAGCAAAATTTTTCCAATAGTACTGGGACTAATTACAACTAGCTATTGCTTTGTAGTCTGTATGGAACTATTGCCAGTACCAATGGTGGGGTTTATCGCCTCTTTACTTTTAAATCAAAGTCTTTGCCTACAGGATGATTTATTTTCTGCGACCCCTAGAGATTTTATTTATCCTATATTTTTAGCTTTTTTATATTATTTAATCCGGTCTTCTGTGTTTGGTATATTAATTGTCCTTGCGCTCCAAGCTTTAATATACCCTTTAATAGCTTTTATCGAATTATTAATTTTATTTATGAGATTATTTAGTTGGCAGAATGGGCAGATAAATATTTCTCATAACCGAAAAGATTTTATTTTATTCGCAGCTAGCATAATGATTACTGGGATTATAATTTCAATTTATGCTATTCAATCATCACAATTTGGCCCAACAATTACTGCTGCTGTTGCGAGAACTATGCCAGAGTACTGGGATGGAGGAAGGTTTAGATATTTTAGTCATAATATTATTAATTATTGGTTTGATGGTAGAGATAGCGGTTTTTTTGCTTTAATTTCGCCTCCGCAATTATTACTTGGTTTATTATTACCAATTATTCTGAAATTCCAGTCTCCTTTTCCCCTAATAAAACAATTAAATAATGAAATAAAATTATTATTACAGGTAACGATAGCTAGCTTAATAATGTTTATTGCTGCCCATGCTTTAGCTTTTAAATTGCACTGGCCTAGCCGTTATACTCATCATACTTTTAAGATGGTACTTGCTCTTACAGCAGCGATTTCTATTACTTTGATTTTAGATGCTATATTACGAAATTCAAGACAAAATGAGAGACAAATTTTTACCTTGGCTACTATTGTTATCTTTAGTGCAGGACTAGTTTTTTACCCTAGTAGCTTAAAAGTTTTTCCCAAAACCCCTTATGTAGTAGGTCAAGTCCCAGCATTATATGATTTTTTGAAAAAGCAACCGCAAAATATTGTCATAGCGTCTACTTCCAAAGAAGCAGATAACATACCTATCTTTGCTCAAAGAACAATTTTGGTGGGTAAAGAATATGCCTTACCAATCCATACAAAATATTATGCCCAATTTAGTAAGCGGATGCTTGACCTTATTAATGCCCAATATAGTGAAGATATTAACCAGATTAAAGACTTTATCCAAAAATACCACGTAAGTTTTTGGTTATTAGAACGTTCTGCATTCACTCCAGAATATATAACTAAAAACACTTGGCTACAACAATATCAGCCAGCAGCAAAACAAGCGAACGTTAAGTTACAGAATTCTCTACCTGTTATAGCGACATTAATTAATTCTTGTACAGTTTTTGAAACTGATAATTTAGTCCTTCTCAAAACAGAATGTATAAAACTTGCAAATAAGGCTTGAACACAATGTCTAATTACAGCAGTTTTTTTGTATGAACTGCAAAGGTGATTGTTTTGAGGCAAAAAGTAGAAACTCTTTATTAGGAAAGGATTTGAATAAACAAATACTCTTTGACTGTAGCGATAATCCGGTAAGGTCGAGATAATGTAGAGGATTGGTCAGCATAGATTAAAGCATAGCTCAAAGGTGATAACTGGGAGATAGAAGCTACCTGGTGGGGGCGGGTGAAAAGATAGAAATTAAGCAGTACCTTGGTTTTAGCGTCTATTTCTACAAAGTAAACAGGATTAGTTTGGATAATTGAAGCGATCGTAGGTTGTTGTAAAAAAGTTCTCAAAACAGGATTATAATCGCTCAACAGACCTATACTACCCATCGCCGCTAAAGCTAGCCAACAGGAAATTAACCAACCTGCAATCCAGTAACGAGTTGTAAGAAACTTTTTGCCAAAGTGGTAACGGCCAATCCACACCACAGGCAAAATTAACCAACCTAAACCCATAGCCAAGCCAATAGTTGCATACTTGCGGATGTCAGAACCACCCCAACTCAGAACGACAATACTTGCTATTACAAGTAAAACGCCTAATCCCCCAAAACTATAGCTCAAATTCCGAGGAAGATTCTCCTTGGCAAAAATATTTAATAGATTTATTTTATCCTTTTTAAGAGGTAATTGTAAGTGCGTTTGGGTTTGATAAATATTGCTTAACCAGTTCAAACCTACAGATGCAAAAAAAGCTATGAATGGGTAAAGACAAAGACTGTAGTGAGATAAACGAGTAGTAAAAAAACTAAGTTCTACAAATAAGACAACTGGAAAGCCAACTAATATCAAATGGTAACGCTCAATAGGACGCTGAACAGTCAAAAATAAACCTAAAATTCCGAAGAAAGCCCAAGGAAATGCTTTTAAAATAATATTCCATACATAGAAAAACGGCCCATTATCATAATGGTCATTAGAACCTTGCTGCACAACAAACTTTAACAACTCCTCAAAACTTTGATTTCCATAGTGCAACCAGCTTAACCACAGCCAAATACAGGTAGGTATTAAACCTACAAAAAAACCTAAATACAAAAATGGGTTAGTAAGATGACGATGACGGCGATGTTCCCAAATTAAATAAGGTAATAAAGCTATAGTTGGCAAAAAAATCATAAAGCTTCTGATTAAAAAGCCTAAACCTAAACTTAAACCAGCTATAAAACTCCAAAAATAGTTATATTTAGGATGTAGTTCCGTTTTTATCAAAGACCAAATAGCTAAAAGAATTAAGAAAACCATCGGGACATCAGGCGTGCTTAAGCGGCAATATTGTAACCAGAGAAATTCCAAACTTAAAATTACAGTAGCTAGCCAAGCTAATTTTTTGTCTAGCATAATTTTGCCGATTTCATATACAAGCAATAAGCTAAAAATGCCAGCAATCATACTAGGAAGACGTGCGGTAACATCACTGATACCAAAAAGCTTGTAGAAACTGGCAATTAACCAATAGGGGCCGGGGGTTTTATGATGTGCTTTGTCCCAAGGTGCTATCCAATTGCCAGAATCAAACATCAGACGTGCGCGTGATGCGTAAAGCCCTTCATCATGTGCTATCAAACTATTGTGCCCAGAAGTAAATAATAATAAGGGCAGTATCAAAACTAACAAACTCAAATAGGGTAATAATCCGACTAGGCGGATTTGTCGCCAAATATGCTGCAATAAGCTTAATTTATAGAACATTTACTAATTCGTAATTCGTAATGACGTGGTGTTGAACTTATTTATCTACAGAAGTACGCGAACTGGTTAACGGGATGAAAAAGTTAGTAAGAATAAAAAACCTCTCTTTATAATTCGCTCCATTATGGATAGAGATTTAGATCCTCATGCATAATATAATTACGAATTACAAATTGTTAAGTAAGTGGATCAAATTAAATATAAAACCTCACCCTACCTCCGGCTTCCCTCTCCTTACTAAGGAGAGGGATTGAGGGTGAGGTTTAATCTTATATTTCTAGTTATGTGTCTTATTGTTATTAAAATATCTTACATAGGGATTGTTGAAAAATATCTACAATTGCCGTATTTTTCCGAAGAAGTTCTCCAAAACAGAGATTTATGCAGTTAAGACCGAATCAACGCCTGAAGTTAGATGACAAAGACGATAAGCTATTTTACGCCTATCCCCGCTTTGTTACCCATGTCGATGAAGGATTTATTCAACAGCTAACGGATTTATATAGCGATCGCCTCAAACCCAACACCCGCATTTTTGATATGATGAGCAGTTGGGTGTCCCATCTTCCACAAGAGATGCAATTTGAGCATGTGGAAGGACACGGACTCAACGCTGAGGAATTGGCACGAAATCCCCGCCTAAATCATTACTTTGTGCAAAACCTCAACGAAAATCCGCAGCTACCTTTACCAGATGAAGATTTTGATGCTGTTCTCAATTGCGTATCTGTGCAATATGTGCAATATCCAGAAGCAATATTTTCTGAAATTTACCGCATTTTGAAACCCGGTGGTGTCGCAATTATCAGCTTTTCTAACCGCATGTTTTTTGAAAAAGCAATTCAAGCTTGGCGGGAAGCTTCTGAAGCACAGCGAGTCGAATTAGTCAAAGCTTACTTTGCCTCAGTTCCAGGATTTACAACTCCAGAAGTTATAGTTCATAAGTCAACATTACCCAATTTATTACAGTGGTTAGGTGCAGCTGGAGGAGATCCATTTTATGCCGTTATAGCTTACCGCAGTTAAACCAAATAGTCACTATTACAACTTGACACAAATCCAGCTATTATTTCAGACAAGGGGCTTAATACCCTTGTTTGAAACCCATTGTTATTTGTATATTCATAACGTGTATAGATGAATTATTGGCTAATGAAATCAGAACCAGAAGCTTATAGTATTGCTGACCTTCAACAGCAAAATCAGACTATCTGGGATGGTGTTCGCAATTATCAAGCTCGCAATTTTTTACGTCAAATGCATGAAGGAGATTTAGTTTTTTTCTATCATTCAAATACCAATTCACCGGGCATTGCTGGATTAATGCGTGTGGTGAAAAAAGATATTGCCGATCCGACACAGTTTGAGCCAGAAAGTAAATACTACGATCCAAAATCCACTTTTGAATCTCCTCGATGGCAAACAGTTGTAGTAGAATTTGTTGAAACTTTTTCTAACCCAATATTGCTATCAATACTCAAGGAAAAGTTTAGCGCTGAAGAGTTAATGTTAGTAAGGCAAGGAAATCGGTTATCAGTAATGCCTGTCTCTGAAGCAGTGGCTTTGAAGATTTTGGCGATGAAAACCTCCTAAATAAGTAAGCGTGAATCATTCAAAGTTTATATAGGATTACTCTTGATTTTTGAACGAAATTAGGTATTATAGAGTGTATTAGAACGGAGTTATTAACGCACTATTATTAAGGTTTGATGCGTTACGCTGTCGCTAACACATCCTACGTATATTTTCTTCAAATCAAACTGGATTCCTATAGTAAAGGCTTTAGTCGTTAAAATAGAACTAAATGCTTTAATAAAAACCAGTTTAATCTTGCTTTCTTACTTAAATTCACAACCATTGCACAGGATCTAATTGATAATAACGTTGCAGTTGCTCATAAAGTGCTGGATGTTTGGACAATAATTGCTGCGGTTTCTCAAAGAATGTTTCAGTCGCTACAGCAAAAAATTCTGCGGGATTTGTTGCACCATAACTATCCATTACCGTTTTTGCATCTTGTAGAACATCATTACAAAGTTGCTGATATGCTTCTGTCATCACCTTTGCCCAAATAGGATAATCTGAGTTATGTTGCAGTATAGGAACCCCCTCAGCTTTACCATCTTCTTGATCTAATTGATGGGCAAATTCATGAAGCACAACATTACGCCCATCTCTCCAATTAGTAGTGTCTTGTTTCACCTGTTCCCAAGACACTACTAATTGGTCAGTTGTCCATGATTCACCCAGTCTTGCCACGCGCTTTTCTTCAACAACATAATTTCCGATGGCAGTCGTTTCTTTAACAAAATAAGTGTTCGGATAAACCAGAATTGAACGAAGTTTGGGAAAGTACTGTCCACGTTCATTTAGCAGGAGTAAACAGGCGACAGCAGCCAGAGTAATTTTCATTTCCTCTGTTACCTGTAATCCTCTACAGCCAATAAATTGTTTTTCTGCTAAGAATACTTGAATATGTCCCTTAAGTCGTCTGATTTCATCGGGAGAAAGACAAGTATAAATGGGAAGATTATTCTCAATAATTGCATTCCAAAGTGGGTGAAAAGGACGATGTTTGAGACGGTTTCTTCGCCTTTTGACTAAAATGGGATTGAATAAAATCCCAGCGATAATCAGCCCAATAATAAGAAAAGCAATTATTGTTTTAATCATTGACGTTTACTTAAAATACTTACTATTAAAAATGGTTAATAGTCAGGATTTTATTTTTGAAATATACGTAGGGTATGTTAGCAATAGTGTAACGTAATATTCCAAACTTGTGCAGCGTTACCGAAAAGGGGTAAAGGGTAAAGGGTAAAGGGAAAGGGGTAAAGGAAAAAAAGAGTAAAACTTTTCCCACACCGTATAGGGCAAGTATTTTTAAACATGGAAAATCTTAAAAGAAGATTTTTAAGACACGTAGTGCAATAAAAATCAGTGCAGATCCGGAGCCTCTCCGCCTCCGCTCCATATTTGAAACCCCTGCTTTTAAATATGGGGTTCCCTTTCCCCTTTCCCCTTTCCCCCTTTCCCTTTCTTCATGGTTTGCCAAGATACCCTACAATACTACTGAAATTTTTTCAAAAGCAATTTACAACTTGAGGCTCAAGTATTATTGCTCATTTTTCTGGCGGTAAATCTACACTATAAATAGTTTCCCCAGCCAAGTTACGCAGTGTTACTGTCATCACTTTTGTATTTTTATCAATTTTAACTCCTCCAAAGAATTGCAAGCCTTCACTTGGAGGCCGATTTGCTTTCGTACCTGGAGGAAGACTTTGAAATATCAATTGTGGCCCAAAAGTGTTTTCCAATTGGTTTGGCCCAAATGTGCCAGAATTTAGAGGGCCAGCGACAAACTCCCAAAAAGGCTTAAAGTCTTTAAATTGTGCTTTAGCGGGGTCATAATAGTGGCCTGCGGCATAATGCACATCAGCAGTTAACCAAACGACATTCTGGATATTCTTATTTTTGATAAATCGGAGTAAATCTGCAAGTTCTAGTTCTCTTCCTAAAGCTGGGCCATCTCCGTTAGCCCATGCTTCAAAGTCTGTGCTACCATCTCTAACTATCAGTCCTAGAGGCATATCACTAGCAATCACTTTCCATGTTGCTTTTGATGATAGTAATTGCCTTTTTAACCATTGTATTTGTGTTCTGCCTGCAAATTCTGTTTCTTTATTTGGTACTGGCTGATTATTAGGGCTATTTGGCCCCCGATAGGTGCGTTCATCCAGCATGAAAATATCTAATAATGGGCCATGATTAAAGGAGCGATAAATTCTCGTTTTGTCTGGTTGATTATTTGTATAACCAATAGGCAGATATTCTAAAAATGCTTGCCTTGCTCTTTGTGCTAGCAAGTTAACATCCTTGACTGTGTAGCGGTCATCGTTGAGAATAGTTTGTCCAGGATACCAATTGTTCCTTGTCTCGTGGTCGTCCCACTGTGCCAAGATGGGAACTTCAGCATTGAAACGCTTAATGTTTTCATCCAGTAAATTGTAAATATAGTTGCCACGAAATTCTGTAAGAGTTTCTGCTACTTTTGATTTTTCTAGTGTGGTGATGTTTTTCCAGATTGTGCCATCGTCTAACTTAACTTCTGATTGAATTGGCCCATCTGCATAAATATTATCGCCGGAGTGGATGAAAAAATCGGGGTTAAGTTTACGCATAGTTTCGTAGATTTTCATGCCACCAAAATCAGGATTAATACCCCATCCTTGCCCAGCAGTATCGCCACCCCAAACAAAGAATATATCTCGCCCAAATTTGGGAGGAGTTCGGAAAGTACCATTTACAGGAGCGCTGTTATTTTTATAATCTAAATCTTGAAAAATTACCCGATAAAATATTTGTTGGTCTGGTGGTAGATTATTCAAATAAAGTCGTGCTGTAAAGTCGCTATTTTTAAGAGCATTGGGGCCTACAAATCGCTGCACATTCCGAAAAGACTCGCTGGTAGAATATTCTACAATCATTTTGGCGGGGCGATCGCTACGGCTCCAAATAATAACGCTATCGTTGCAGATATCTCCGCTAGCTACGCCATAAGGTATAGCAGGACGCATTTTATCAGAGGTGATAATGCCAGGTGCTTGAGCAAAAACTTGTGATTTAGAGACAAGGTTTGTGGCTATAATTCCGCCTGCTGTGATACTTGAACGGAGCAAAAACTGACGGCGGTTTAGCTTCAATGAGTGATTAGATTCCATAATAAGTAACTTGCAAGCTGAAGACGTATTACAGGATAAGTGTTTAGCACATCATGTTATGGCAACGAGTAAAGCTTGAGTTATCTAATGGTTAATAAAATATCTCTAACTAATTATTATCGAAACAGGATTCAGAATTCAGAAGTCAGAATTCAGAATAAATTCTATAGGACTGAAGGATGGGGACACGAGAAAGTACTTACATCTTTCGCAATCCTTTTTCAAATTGGGATTACTATATATGGAATGTTTTATTTTTTGGAAGCCCCTGATGTCGTCAAAGTCTGCGATCTTCTTTGCATCTAGCGATCGTCATCGGTTAATATGACTAATTGCACTCTGGCTTCAGTTTCAGTAATATTTGACTTGTAAGTTGTAATTATGCTAACCAGTGTTGACCGTTTATTATTTGTCCGGCGAGTCCCAATTTTTAAGGAATTGCGGGATGATTTTATTGTGCGGCTCACTTCAGTAATGAACGAATTGTCATTTCCAGCTAATTACACGATCTTTCGCCAGGGGGAAGAGGGGCGATCGCTGTATATTGTAGTATCAGGTAGGGTTAAAGTTCACATCGGCAATAAACAACTTGCAGAGGTGGAACAAGGTAAGTACTTTGGTGAGATGGCAGTATTTGATACTCAACCTCGTTCTGCTAGTGCAACGACCTTGGAACCTTGCGAATTTTTGGAACTGACCCAAGAGCAATTATATGACGCGATCGAAGAAACCCCTGAAATTGCGGTAAATATCATTCGGGAGTTATCCCGTCTGATTCGCAAGTTGAATGACGATATGAATATAAGTGCATCAGGTCGTAATTCGTAGTTCGTAATTCGTAATTCGTAATTCGTAATTCGTAATTCGTAATTCATAAATTTTAATTATTAAACTTAAGACATTTATAGATAAACTGTTGGGGAATTTCTTTACTTTTTCCCCAGTGCAGATGCACATAAGAGGCGTGAACATTTGCAGGTAAACCCCATCCCTCGCATCCCATATTTTCGTCACAATCGTAGCGAGAAGTTTCAAATAGGGGCTGAGTAGGAGTTAAGGTTAAATGGGAACGATGAAACTCGTGTCCGTAAACGGTTGTTCCTGCCTTCACTAACAGATTGTCTTGCAAAGCGACTGCACGACGATAGCCCAAAGTTAAACGTCCGCCCATGACAGCAGATGTTGGTAAAACTCCTGCCATTGACCAAGATTTACCCTCAAAATCGATAATTTGCTCGCATAAATACATTAATCCACCGCATTCAGCGATCGCAGGCATACCTTTCAAAATGGCTGTTTTCACTCCATCCCGAACGCTGGTATTTTCTGCTAGTTGCTGGGCAAAAACTTCTGGGAAACCTCCGCCAAAATACATTCCCTGTACATCTTTTGGTATTGCAGCATCTTCTAAGGGACTCCAGAAAACCAGTTCTGCACCAAGCTGTTGCAGCAAATCGAGATTGTCTTGGTAGTAAAAATTAAAAGCGCGATCGCGGGCTACTGCAATTCTAATGGAGGAAGGGGGATGAGGGGGATAAGATGGATGCGGGAAAGATTCTGATTTTAACAGAGGTAATAAATGTTGCCAATCGAAGCAGTTATCTCCTAAATCGGCGAGGCGATCGATTAAAGCGTTGAGTTCGGGGAGTTCTGCTGTGGGAACTAAACCCAAATGGCGATCGGGAATTGTGATGTTATCTTGACGGCGCAGTACGCCGAGAATCGGTAATTGTAAGGGTTCTAGGGAATCTTTGAGGAGAGAAAGATGGCGATCGCTTCCCACACGATTTAATACTACCCCAGCTATTTTAATTCTTGGATCAAAAGATTGGTAGCCGTGAGCGATCGCAGCCACAGAACCAGACAAGCGACTGCAATCAATTACCAACACCACTGGTAAATCTAAAAGCCGCGCGATATGTGCTGTACTGGCAAAATCAGTCATTTGTCTTTTGTCATTTGTCCTTTGTCCTTTGTCTTTTGCAAATGACAAATGACTAATGACTAATGACGAAATTCCATCAAATAATCCCATTACCCCTTCTACTAGGGCATATTCACTTAGTTGACTATGACGGGCAAAACATTGCTGAATGTAGGCTTCAGAAGTTAGTACTGGATCTAAATTGCGACAAGGAAGACCAGTTACGTGTTGATGAAACATCGGATCGATGTAGTCTGGGCCTACCTTGAAAGATTGTACCGAGCGATCGCGACGACGTAAAGATGCTAAAAGGGTGAGCGTGACTGTTGTCTTGCCCACCCCACTACGTTCTCCAGCAATGATTACAGACATAAAAAAGTTAGGAGTTAAGAGTGAGAAGTTATGAATTATAACTCCTAACTCCTGTACAGACGCGATGAATCGCGTCTCTACTCCCACTTTTGTACAGACGCGATTCATCGCGTCTCTCTTATTCATCGCATCTCTGTTAATTCGCCAATTTGAAGATATTCGCTGTCACTCCCAGACTTTCTTCAAACAGTGACTCACGACCCCAGCGTTGTACCTGCTGACTTAGCAATGCTTCCGCCTTTTGTTCTGAAAGTGAAGTCACCTGTTGAAACAAACCGGCAGATTGGGCACCACCATGTGTTTCCATCCGCATACAACCACCAGTTTCTGAACAAATCACTGTACCACAGTCTGCTTGGGGATTGGTCGAACTGAGGCGCAAGGCAATCAAGTCGCCCATAATATCGCCCACATCAGCAACCGGAACTCCTGCTAATTCGGCTTCTACTTGTCGCTGATCTTGAGCAATAAAATGGATGCGAGTGATGTCATAATCACCGCTTTCCTTTTGATAAGAAACTGGTTGCCATTGCAGGCGACTTGCCAGCCAACCCAAAAACAGCAAAGCTTGGGCAGGATTACCTTTTTCGTAATCAATCGTAACGCGGTCAACTTCTTTGAGGGCAGCGCGACGGTTAGGTGAATCATAAGCTTCAGCTGTCAATTCCTGCCATGATGCGAGGCGACGCCAGTTCAAATCAGCTAAAGGTACACCCGTTTCTACTAACTCTTCTAAGTGGAGTAAATCACCTTCAGGGTCGTTAAAGTTGCAAGAATCTACAATCACATTATTGCAGACTGCTGCTAGGCGCTTGAATAGACCGTTGTTAGGGTCTGGGGTTGCCTTCCACCAGAGAAACTTCGGTAAGCCACCAATCAACAATGCTGGAATCATACCACCGATGCGTTCTAAGGCAGCAGCAGTTCCACTGAGAGTAATGTATTCGCAGCAAATAAGTGTGCTTGACGATTGCTTTTGGATGGGGCAATAGGCAGAAACTTGAGCCTTAACTCCTTCATCTTCGCCAGCAATGGGAAACAGCGCAATAATGCGGCAGGGGTTGCGGAGAGCGATTTCATCGGCAATTCTGGGGCTACCACCACTTAACCCAGTAGAATGTTCTCCGCCTCGCTGACCTTTAGCGAATTCTTCTCGTAATACAGTTAGAGTTTCTGGTGTTGCTGTTCCGGTTTCTGGCAGACCATGTTTCTTTTGCACTTCCCGCAATGCTGCTGTCATCTGTGGCCCTAAAATTCCATCAATTGGGCCGTTGTAAAATCCTAAAGCAGCCAACAAATATTGAGTTTCTTCTGGTTCGTAGACCACTAAAGTAAATGTTGTGGCCCTAGTAGCGCTAGGAAGCCCACCGTCCTCGCCAGTTATGCCGTAGCTTTGCCAAATTTGATTGAGTTCGGCATCTATTTCGTTAAGCGAAATATCTTTCGGTGCCTGGAGTGAAAAAATTGTAGAAGTTTGGGGAGCCATAATACTTTTGAGTTGTCAGCTTTGTTTGTTGAATAATTTAAAAGTTAGGAGTTAGGAGTTAGGAATTAAAAGTTAGGAGTTAGGAGTTAAGAGTTAGAAGAACTGAAATTATTAACTCAAAAACTCATAATTTATAACCCATTACTCAATTTATCCCTGATAACTCATCACTCCTAACTTTCTACAGTCTGCGCCAGCGACGGCCATCTTGGTTAATTAAGAGTTCTGCTTGTTCTGGTTCCCAAGTACCGGCTTCGTACTGGGGAATAGTATTTGGATCGGTGGGTGCATCCCAAACGGAAAGGGCTGGTGTTACTACCTGCCAAGCTGCTTCTACTTCGTCTGCCCGTGTGAATAATGTTTGATCGCCCATCATACAATCAAGGAATAAGCGATCGTAGGCATCGGATGTTGCTTGGATGCCAAAGGAACCATAACTAAAGTCCATATCAACGGAACGGGTGCGGAATTCTGCTCCTGGCATTTTGACATCAAAACGCAGGGAAATACCTTCATTTGGTTGAATCCGCATCGTTAAAATATTGGCGTTTGTCTGTTGGGCAGCAGATTGGAACATCCGAGATGGAACTTCGCGGAAGTGAATGGCAATCTCACTGACTTTTTTCGGCATCCGCTTTCCGGTACGCAAGTAGAAAGGAACACCTTTCCAGCGCCAGTTATCCACCAAAAACTTCATCGCTACATAAGTGGGTGTGGTGGAGTTGGGGTTAACACCTGGTTCTGTCCGATACCCTGGCACTGCTTCACCCTTCATCCAGCCGGCACTGTATTGACCACGCACTGCTGACCGCGACAGATTGTGAACATCAGCTAAACGAGTAGCTCTGAGTATCTTCACTTTTTCTGTACGGATGCTGTCGGCATCCATTGCGTTTGGCGCTTCCATCGCCGTTAAGCAGTAAAGTTGCATGAGGTGATTTTGCAACATATCCCGCAGTGCGCCAGCGCTTTCATAGTAACCAGCCCGGTCTTCTACGCCTACGGTTTCTGCTACGGTAATTTGCACGTGGTCAACAAATTGACGATTCCACAAGGGTTCAAAAATCGCATTGGCAAAGCGAAACACCAACAAATTTTGGACTGTTTCTTTACCCAAGTAATGGTCAATCCGGTATACTTGGTTTTCTTTGCAATATTTCTGTACTACTTGGTTAAGACTTTGAGCAGAAGCCAAGTCCCGACCAAAGGGTTTTTCAATTACTAGACGATGTTTGTAGGGATCTTCTAGCATCCCGCCGCTTCCTAGCTGCTTAATTGCTTCGGGAAAGAATGAGGGGGCAACGGAGAGGTAGAACATGCGATTCCCTCGCGTGCCCCGTTTTTCGTCTAATTCACTCAGTAAGGTTTTTAGTTTCTGATAACCTTCGGGGTTGTCTATATCTCCAGGGCTGTAAAACAGACCTTGAGAGAAGTCTTGCCATAGTTCCCCTAAATCCACATCAGGATGTGCCTCTGCCATGCCCTTCTGCATTTGTTCGCGGAAGTATTCATGGCTCCATTCTCTTCTTGCTACGCCAACAATGGTAGTTTCTGGGGGAATGCGCCGTTCTCGCCGCAATTTATAAAGGGCTGGCACTAATTTGCGCCAGGTGAGATCGCCAGAAGCGCCAAAGATAACTATAATTTGGGGTTCAGCCATCCCTTGTTGTTGCAGGCCAACGCGCAAGGGATTTTCTAGCAGACTAACCATAACAATTTTGGGTTTTGGATTTTAGATTGGGTACTAGGATTGGGGAAAGGGAAAGGGGGAAAGGGGAAGGGGGAAAGGGGAAGAACTATATCTTTACCCTTTACCCTTTAACCTTTTCCCCTTTTCTGTTCCCTACACTGGTGACAATACCTTGATCTTGTCTTCTAAAGAGTTCATCAAGGACTGGAAGGGCTGGATGAACTTGTCGATACCTTCATCTAATAGTTCATCCATGACGGCATCAAGTTCGATGTTGATGTCGGGATCTTTGAGGTTTTCGATCAGAGTGTAAGCTTTATCTACATCTGTTTCTAAGCGATCGCTCACGTTACAATGATCGGCACAAGCTTTAATGGTCGCTGGTGGTACGGTGTTAACGGTATCTTGGCCAACTAACTCTTCGATATACATCACGTCGTTGTAGTTGGGGTCTTTGGTGCTGGTACTAGCCCAAAGTAGCCGTTGTACTGTGGCTCCTTTTGCTGCCAACTCTTGCCAACGCTCACTTCTAATGATTTTCTTGTATTCTTGGTAAGCTATCTTAGCGTTAGCGATCGCTACTTTCCCTTTCACAGCTTTTAGCTTTGCTTCCACTGAAATATCATCAACGCCTTTTTTCAACTTAGCATCTATTTTGGCATCAATGTTGCTATCGATCCGGCTGAGGAAGAAGCTAGCGACTGAAGCAATTCGACTGATGTCTTTACCTTCAGCTAACCGTTTTTCTAAGCCCCGAACATAAGCCCATGCTGTGTTTACGTAGCTTTCTACAGAAAATAGCAAGGTAATATTAACATTCATCCCTTCGGATATTACCTGCTCTACTGCTGGTAAACCAGGTTCTGTACCGGGAATTTTAATCATCAGATTTTCCCGACCAATTTCTTGGAAATAGCGCCGAGCTTCGGTTATTGTTGCTTCAGTATCATGGGCGATAGTTGGCGGTACTTCAATACTCACATAACCATCTAGTCTATTCGAGGCTTCATAAACTGGGCGTAAAATATCACAAGCATTACGGATATCTGCAAAAACTAGGGATTCGTAAATTTTATCTATCGGTAAGCCAGCACGAACTCCGGCTTCTATATCGGCATCATAAATGACATTACCTGCGATCGCTTTTTCAAAGATAGCTGGGTTAGAAGTAATCCCAGATATACCTTGATTTTCAACCATCTCTTTGAGTTCACCTGATTGAATAATGTCACGGGTCAAATTATCCATCCAGATACTTTGACCGTATTGCTTAATTTCTAGTAGATGATTGGTAGACATAGGTAGTTTTTTCACTCCTGTATAGTGATGTTTCTAAGTAAAGTTGGCAAAACGCATTTATGCTTACTTTTGAATTGTGGCGTTGCCAATCACTTATTGCATCGGCCAGCTGAGATAATCCTTAATTGATCTTCAAAAAGCGCTATTTTGCATCCCCAATCCTAAATCACCATGATTAACGTTTAATTAATGGCAGATGAGAGTACAGCACCACAGAAATAAAACGTCTAAAACCCTTATGTAACAGTAATTACGAATTACGAATTACGAATTACGAATTATCTAGTGTCCGTTCTGAATAAAAGACTCCACCTTTGCTACATCTTCTTTGCTACCAATAATTAAAGGTGTGCGCTGATGCAGTTTTTTCGGCACTACATCTAAGATATTTACCAATCCTGTAGTAGCACGGCCGCCTGCTTGCTCAATCAAAAAGGCGAGAGGAGCGGTTTCATAAAGCAAACGCAATTTACCTTCAGGGTTTTGAATTGTACCTGGGTAGAGAAATACACCGCCTTGAACCAAAATTCGATGGATATCGCTCACCATTGCGCCGCTATAACGAGCGCTGTAGCCTTCTGTGCGATGAACGTAGCGGATGTATTCTCGAATCGATTCTTCCCACTGCCAGAAGTTACCCTCATTTACGCTATAAACGGAACCGTGGTTAGGAATCCGAATATTTTCTTCTGTGAGAATAAATTCTCCTAAGCTGGGATCGAGGACAAAGGAATGAACGCCCTTACCTATAGTATAAACCAGCATTGTGCTAGGCCCATACAAGATGTATCCGGCAGCGAGTTGCTTCCGTCCATTGGTGAGAAGATCGGTTGCTTTGCCATCGCTATCATTTCCTTCTTGTTGGCGAATGGCGAAAATGGAACCCAAACTGAGATTATTATCTGTGTTGGATGAGCCATCAATTGGGTCATACAGCAAGGTATAGCGACCAATGGGGCAATTTTCGGGGATATAATAAGGATTTTCCATTTCCTCAGAAGCGAGGCGACAAACTAAGCCGCTTTGCTTAAACACTGAGATAAATACCTCATTGGCGTAGACATCCATCTTTTTGACGGATTCTCCTTGGACATTAACTTCGCCAGTAAAACCGAGAACGCCTTCCATTAAACCAGCGCGACTCATGCGGCGTGCAACTAGTTTACCTGCCAAGGCGATGCGATTCATCAGCGCACTTAAATCTTGTGCATCTGCGGAAAAACTCTGAAGTTGCTGTAAAACGTGACGGGATAAGGTTGTACAATCACGATCTAAAGCTCTATCTGTAATTTCATTCGTAGACGAGTTTAAGGATTCTGGCGCTTTAGTCATTTTTATCTTCTCCGCAGCCACTAGCTGTAAATTGGGTTTTAATCGTGTATGGCAATTTATGGTTGCTGCTTCTATCTTAGAAAGGTAATTTGAGAACTTAGATGCGACTTTAGATAAACTAAAGAAATGGATTTTCAGTGACTCCTGCACTCATAGTCTAGATACGTAGCAAGTTGTCTAAGATATTACCAATATTGAATCAGTGAGTTATTTAAGTCAAGGAATTACAGAAAGTAATAAAGGTAACTAAGTCACTGGCTATGATGTGCAGCCAGAGATACACTGAAGTCATACGGAAAAAAGGTCTTAGTAGCTAGGCGTAAATAAATTAAAGTTTGTAGTAAGGACTTTAGTCCTGATCAACCTTGCTATAAGCGATGAATCGCTGACTACAAACTAGGATTTTATTGTATATTTCATTATGTCTAAGTACTTAAATTTATCAATTGGGATTGAGAACTGCTTATGTTCAACTACAACCCATTAGAGTGCTTACCTTCATCAGCAGAATTGCCAGATTCTGATGAAATTCCTGTGGATAACGAATTGCAAATATTAATTCCCAACTTGTTGTTAGCAATATTAGCTGCTATTTGGCAAGCTCGTGATGATTGGTTTTTTGGGATAAACATGGGAATTTATTATACAGCCAATAAACCTGCGATTGTCCCCGATGGGTTTTTAAGTTTGGGTGTAGAACGTTTTGTTGGAGAAAATGGGCGTTCTAGTTATGTACTTTGGGAAGAAGATGGTATTTCCCCAATCTTATCGTTAGAAATTGTTTCCCAAACTTACAATTTTGAATACGAACAAAAGAAAGTAGATTATGCCCAATTAGGCATTTTGTATTATGTGATTTATGCACCAACTCGCTTACGTCGTAAGCGTCAGCGTTTAGAAGTTTATCGTTTAGTTAATGGTGAATATATTTTACAATCAGGCGATAAAGTCTGGATGCCGGAAATTGGTTTAGGTATTGGACGTGAGCGGGGAACTTACCAAAGAATCACACGAGAATGGTTGTATTGGTATGACGAAAGTGGTAATAGATATTCAACGCCAGAAGAAGTAACAGTTAAGCAACAGCAAGAACTAGAGCAAACACAACAACAGCTTCAGGAACTTTTAGCTAGATTACAACAGAAGGGAATTAACCCGAATAATTTATGAATAATTGAGGCTGGCAGAAAATGTATTTTTGTAAGCGTAAATCTAGGTTAGTTATGATAATATAAACAATCTTGGGCGATTAGCACAGTGGTAGCGCACATCCTTCACACGGATGGGGTCACTGGTTCAAATCCAGTATCGCCCATTTAACTTATAGATATAAGACTTATACTAATTTAATGTGAAGCTGCACTAAATGAGTAACTCTCTATTCTTGGCGTACTTGGCGGTTCGTTTAATATTCTGTGCATCTTCATAAAGAATTGGTATTACGCAAAACTACATCCGAATTCAACCGTAAGTTTGTAGCAACAGCAACATTATGGGTTGAAGCTAGGGTTTTTATATGAATGACGAATTTTTAATGCTTTTTTACTTTCTCTGCGGCGGGGTTGGCAAAAGTTGTAAATGCTTATTCTCTCGTATACCCCGCCGATGTCTTTATGCTTAAAGGTTTCAGGGTTTTCATGGGTATGTATTTTGATTGAATTTTGCTGTAACTGTATACCCCGTCGCAAATGGCATCTGGACATTAAGCTGGGTAAGGGTTTAAATAAGAGGGGTCGCTTCTCTTCGGAGAAGTGGAATTAATGGAAACTTTAGACTTATAGCGTTCTGTCCAAACACTCGCCCAATATGTCGCTTCTCTTCGGAGAAGTGGAATTAATGGAAACAATTAAAACTCAGATATTCCTCGATAACGGTAAACTGTCGCTTCTCTTCAGAGAAGCGGAATTAATGGAAACATTTTGATAGTTTTTACAGTGGCTTTTGGAATATCAAGAGTTGTCGCTTCTTTTTGGTGGAATTAATGGAAACTGTGCAGCAAGGGATTTCTAAGGGATAATATTATTCCAAAAAACGAACCACAGAGACGCAGAGAACAAAGAAAGAGGAGAGATTACAGCTATTTACTTGAAAACTGCTGTAAGAGGATTTTTGCGTCAGTTTTGGAATATTTTTTTTATTTGGAAGTCCCCAAGAAAGCCTACCCCAGTGGCAGTACTCTGTAGGTTTTGCTCAAAAAGCTTAAATTTCGTAGGTTGGGTTAAGGAACGAAACCCAACATCTCCGAGGCTTTGTTGGGTTTCGTTCCTTAACCCAACCTACAAATGTTCAAAACCTACTAAAATATTGGAATTTTGTAATTGTTATTACTACTCATAAACCCGAACGATCGCATCACCAATTCCCTTAACCTTAACCATCAAGGCTTCTGGTTGCGCTACCTTCACATTACCACCAAAGCCAACAATCCACCGCAGAAACTCTACATCACCTAAAGACCATTTAGGCAATATCACCCGAAAACGATTTGGAAAGTCTTTATCTGTGGTCTTCTTTAAGCAGAAAATTGACTTGGGTAACATTAGCCTTCCGCCTTTCACAGGTGCAGACATCTTCATTTGTCTGGCAGAAAACCTTTTAGTTCCTTCACTAATAAATCGGAAGATAAAATCATTAAACCACAATTCTACTGTCACACAAGCTTGTGAATGCTCTTGCTTATCGCGGCTGAGAAACTGACGCTGGTCAATCGCACTATAACCTAAAAAAATCCCCGCACTAGCAGATGAGAGTTTTTGTAATTTCTGTAATGACTTTTCTTGTTCTACCAGAGAACGGAATCTGGTTTGGGGTTTACCAATAAATAATCTATCTAAACGTTCAAACCGGAAGAGTCCCGCATACTTTCCACCTTCGCACTCAAAACCTAAATACCATGCTTGGTTACAAAAAACGATTTGCAAAGGAAATGCCAAAAAAAACCCTTCCTCATCGAGTGCAAATTTACCGCCGCCAGCAAAGCGGTTTAATTCCAGTAATTGTCCTTTAGCGATCGCTTCTTCTAATTGCTGTAAATTCTTAGAAAGAGCATCACTCGGTAAAAACTCTGAATCTATCATACTGCGATTAGCAATGCTCCTTACCGGATACACATTACTTACCCCCAACTTACTTTTTGCCATTCGGGTAGCAAATGTTTCATAAATCTCCAACGCTACGGGGTCATCAAGACTTTTCGCCTGAGACTGGAGAACATCAAACACTTTGGTTAACTCTAAAGCTGACAAAATCGCTGTCCCCGCAAAGTAGCCATCTCTGAGGGGAAATTCTGGCAATATTTTATAAGGCTTGAGAACCTTTTCTATATCCTTGCGGACTGTATTTAGTCCATCGCCATCAATAATCCCATTTTCTCTGAGTGCAGACATCAGAGTTTGTAAACTTCCCTTTCCTGTATCTTGCAAAAATGGGTGATGGAGAATCAACCGAATGATTTCTATCAATCTCTCAAAGCAGTCAAAGTCAGAATAAGCATGAGTTACAAAATCCGATTGTAAAAACAATGATTCATCCCCTTGTAGAGACGGCGATTCATCGCGTCTCCTCCTACCATTAATAGTATTAACCCCAATCAGAGAATTTTGTTGTAACCAGTTTAAATCAGAAGCGATCGCATTTTCATTGGCGTAAATTTGACCGCACAATTTACCCATGAAAGCGGTAATTTCTTCTAAGCTATTGGCAAACTCAGGAATGTTACCAAAAATGCTTTCTACCAAACTCCCATGAGTAGTTTGCAAATTACCAATTCCCGGATAACGAACAATTAGAGAAATTAAATACATCAGCCGTTCAAAATCCAACAACTGACTGTAAGAATGTATTGTAATGTGGCGATTGCGGTTAGCGCGGTTGGTAAGGGTACGCGAAAGCTGTTGAATTTGGGTTGCAATTTGTTGAAAGTCGAACTTCGGCGAGGTGACATCGATTTTTGTGACAGTTGCAAATCCCTCCGCAGCTATTGGCGGAAAGTCTTGGAGAGATTTGTGCATATTTTCAATTACAAAATCTGGAACTTGACGAACCCGTTCTTGGTTCCATAATTTGCAAATTGCAACGGGAGTTTGCAAATACCACGCCATCCACAGAGGAAAAACAGCCAGAGAAGATTTCAGCTTACTGAGTAAATCCATCCGCCATCCCCGCTTGGCGTTAGTTGCATCATAAATGATGGAATCACCTTGAGTTAAGGCATTCACAATTTCCGAGATAACTTTTTCTTCAACCTGATTCCACTCACCTTGAATATTTGCATCGCCGTAGAGTTGCTGGCGAATTGCGTCTGTAGAGACGATGCGATAATTCCCCAGTTTGGCGAGTTCTGCGGCGAAGGTAGATTTCCCGCTACCGGGGATACCGATGAGGAAGTGACAAATCATCAGCAGTTACAGGTTAAAGTTTTTTCTACTTTAACTTTTAGCTGTTTTTTGTTTGTTGTCTAGAGTTTTTAAGCGAATGACGAAATAATTCGTCATTCGTAATTCAAGGTTGCTTTGGTAAGTGTAACTGGAATTTTGTTTTTTGTTTCCACTAATTCCGATTTAGAGCGATCGGTAAAGGCATCGATGGAAGCAATTTACCCCGGCTTAAAAGCGTTTCCATTAATTCCGATTTAGAGCAATCGGTAAAGGTGTGGCTGCAAATTTTTGTAGCCAAAGAACAGAAAAAGTTTCCATTAATTCCGATTTAGAGCAATCGGTAAAGGCGATTATCGCCTCAAAAATGTCCGTAAAAATCTAATGCGGTTTCCATTCATTCCGATTTAGAGCAATCGGTAAAGAAAACGCTGGTGGTCAATGAAACAGAGGGCTATACGGTTCAGGTTTCCATTCATTCCGATTTAGAGCAATCGGTAAAGTCAAAAAAGACAACTAATAGTCTTTATCTTAATGTTTCCATTCATTCCGATTTAGAGCAATCGGTAAAGAGTTCGTCCAGGAGGCTTTGCCCCGTAAGGCTTTCAGTCGCCAAATCGACACACCTCTGAATAATATTATATATCTTGTGCGAAATTAAGTAAAACACATTACTCAAACCCTTGTCCTGTAAGGCATCGACACACCTCAACGAAAAATATAGGGTTTCAGCGATTCGGCGAGGTGTGTCGATGAACATCTAAAACTCCTCATCCTCTTTACGTCTGTGTGCCTGTGCGTGACATAAATCTCATACATAAAAAGGTATTTATCTCTTTAAATTTTCCGAGAAGATATAAAAGTCACTGCCCAGGCAGGTTTAGCTATTGTAACCGCAATTTGCGTAGGCGTAGCCCGTCGTAGACATCGCCACAACTTTGTCTATGTAACCGCAATTTGCGTAGGCGTAGCCCGTCGTAGACATCGCCAAACCTAAATCAGTTTATTGAATCTACCGAAATCAAAAAGCCAAATGCCATTTTGAGAAAGCAAAAGCAGCTTTGGAGAAAGTCAAAACTTGTTTTACTTGCGGAAAACACCAAAATGAGAAAGCAAAAGCAGCTTTTGAGTAAGTAAAAGCTTTTTTTACTTGCGGAAAACACCAAAATGAGAAAGCAAAAGCAGCTTTTGAGTAAGTAAAAGCTTATTTTACTTGCGGAAAACACCAAAATGAGAAAGTCAAAGCTGCTTTTGAGAAAGTCAAAGCTGCTTTGCAATAAGTAATTGCGGATTTTGCTGATTAAATTTAACCAAAATATGAAGTTTCGATAAAATTATTGAAAAAATTACTAATAAATGCTTATAACTTTCATCAAAGTACTTTACAAGTATAATTTTATACTTTAGTATAGGAATAAGAAAGGCGATCGCCCTCTGCCAAGAATCTGCGATCGCCTTTCCCTAAACCCCCATTCTGGGAGATAATTACAATGATGACACAACTCGAAAAGTTTGTACAAAATCAAGATTTCACCCAATCCGAACTGCAACAGTACTTGGATGGCGAAAACTTAAATATACCTGCCTTTAATCAACCTGCTCAAAATCCATTACCCAAAAGAGAACCGATTAAACATCTATTAATTGGTTCTTCAAAAGCGGTTAGCAGCACAATTCACTATCTGCAAGTCATTGGCTACGCTAGCATCGGCGATTGGAGTCCATTATTACCAACCGGCAATCCTGACGAAGTGATGAGTATTTTAATCCGTCAGATTCTAATGCAATAAACGGTTGAGAAAAATAAAATCCCCGGCTTTCTAGAAAAGTCGGGGATTTTTTTGGTGCAATGCTCTATAAAGTTTCCGTTAATTCCGATTCAGAGCGATCGGTAAAGGGGGCAATAGTCCACATCCCAAACTGGGTAGCCACGTTTCCATTAATTCCGATTTAGAGCAATCGGTAAAGTACGTAAACATGTGTACAGAAACTACGGTGTACAATTCGTTTCCATTAATTCCGATTTAGAGAAATCGGTAAAGGTATCGCTATAACTGTCCAAACTTATGTAAATGGATGGAATAGTTTCCATTAATTCCGATTTAGAGCAATCGGTAAAGCCCATCTGCACAGTCAGACGGGAACATCAACAAAGTTTCCATTAATTCCGATTTAGAGCAATCGGTAAAGACGACTTATACCTACGTCAACCTAAAATCTCGGGATGGTAGGTTTCCATTAATTCCGATTTAAAGCAATCGGTAAAGTTAAAGAATTTCGTGCTGGTCTACGAGTAACACAAGGGTTTCCATTAATTCCGATTTAAAGCAATCGGTAAAGGGTAGAAGATACTGCTACTAAGAAAATAGTAGTAATGTGTTTCCATTAATTCCGATTTAAAGCAATCGGTAAAGCATCGGGTGCTTCTTCTCTCTGCTGCAACCACTGTTAAGTTTCCATTAATTCCGATTTAAAGCAATCGGTAAAGTTCTAAAGTTTTGGTAATCGGCGGTGCTTCTTTTGTGTTTCCATTAATTCCGATTTAAAGCAATCGGTAAAGACAAAAAAAGGCGATGAAAGATATGCATCTGAAGTTTCCATTAATTCCGATTTAAAGCAATCGGTAAAGAGTTCGTCCAGGAGGCTCTGCCCCGTAAGGCTTTCAGCCACCAAATCGACACACCTCTGAAAAAGATTGTATATCTTGTACGAAATTAAGTAAAACACACACCTCAAACCCTTGTCCTGTAAGGCATCGACACACATCAACGAAAAATATAGGGTTTCAGCGATTCGGCGAGGTGTGTCGATGAACATCTAAAACTCCTTATCCTCTCTGCGTCTCCGTGCCTGTGCGTGACAAAAATCATCTTACATGAAAAGGTATTTATCTCCTCAAATTTTCCGAGAAGATATAAAAGTCTACTGCCCAGGCAGGTTTAGCCATCGTAACTGCAATTTGCGTAGGCGTAGCCCGTCGTAGACATCGCTAAGGCTTTGTCTATATAACCACGAAATGCGATCGCAGTGCTTTGTCTATGTAACCACGAATTGCGATCGCTAAAGCTTTGTCTATGTAACCACGAATTGCGATCGCTAAAGCTTTGTCTATGTAACCACGAATTGCGATCGCTAAGGCTTTGTCTATGTAACCACGAAATGCGATCGCTAAGGCTTTGTCTATGTAACCACGAAATGCGATCGCCTTTTTAAATAACTTAAATTTCGTCATTCGCATGAAAAGGTATTTACATCATCAAATTTTCCGAGAAGATGTATAGCAGGTCAAATTAAATACCTCACTCTGCCTCCGGCTTCCCTCTCCTTACTAAGGAGAGGGATTGAGGGTGAGGTTTGATCTTACTACGCCTACCTATTTAACTGGGAAGTGCGATCGCAGAATCAAAAATTATTACAAAGTATAACTACTGAATAAAAACTCAAATTTTTACAGTAATTTAAGCAAGACTGCAACCAGTGACACAAGCAAACGTGACCAAATATACAGCCATAACCTTTGCTCCCGTCCAAGGATTTATCGAGAAATCCCGTAAACTCCGAGACTTGTATGGTGCATCTCTGATTCTCTCCTACCTCAGCCAGCAGCTAGTACAAGAAGCAGAAAAAACTACAACAGTCATTTCCCCAGCCCGCGCCAACCTGCAAAAAGGAATGCCAAATCGCATCCTGATAAAAGGAGAATTTTCCAAACCACAGGTAGAAAAAACTCTATTATCAGCATGGAAAGAAATGTTACATCAATGTCGCACATGGATAGAGTGGAAACTACCAAACTATACCTATTACTGGGAAAGAGAATGGACAAACTGGGGAAACCACGCCTGGGAGATATTTTGGGGAGAAGGTGACAGCATACAAGCAGCAATGGAAGACTTAGAAACGCGCAAACTCTCCCGTGGATGGACAGCAGTCAACTGGATTGGAGAGAGTTCGAGTTTAACAGGAACCGATGGAATAGCCTTCCCCGGATTAGGTGGAGAAGCGAGAAATCCTAAAAATCGCCAGTGGACAATAGAAAAAGATGAAATCAAAACCTTCTATAAACGCCTCGCTTGCGTATTAGAAAATCGTTCCCCAGATGGAGAACCAGAGGGAAAATTTTTTGCACTCAATGAAAAATTAAGCATACCAGAATTAGTCAAACGTTTAGTCACCCTACCAGAAATTGCCAACCAATTAGGCATGTCTAAACTAGAAAGCTTCAGTGAAATTTATCGAGGCCCCGAAGCCAAAAATGAGCAAGGTAAAGGACGCTGGACAGGTTGGTTTATGGGAGATGGCGACAAAGTAGGAGAACACCTAAAGGAATTAGCCAAATTAAAAAACGGAGATGAAGAACTTCAAAACTTTAGCCAAGCCATGCGTAACTGGGGTAAAGACTTTACCAGAGACTTCCCTCAAGAAATGGGTCGAATAGTTTATGCAGGTGGAGACGATTTTTTAGGCGTAATTTATCGAGAAAAAGACCAAGAACCGATTACAGCAAAGCAAGCTTTTGCATGGTTAATTACCCTACCCCAAACCTGGGAAAAACACGCTCAAAAAATAGGCTTAAGCGTTGGATTTGTTTGGGCAGGTACAAGCGTTCCCCAAAGGGATATATTACAACATTGTCGTGAAGCAGAAAAGCTAGCTAAATCATCAGGGCGTGGACGAGTCACCATTAGAATTGTTTTTAACAGTGGTCAATATGTGCAATGGACTTGTCCTTGGGATTATTTAAACATCTTGACCAAATATCAAGACAGAGAGAAAAAATCAAACTGGAGTCATATCTATCAAGATTTAGCACAACTAGAATCACGACGTGCATTTAATCTTGACAAAAAGACCTTTGTCGAAAAATTCGCCATTCAATTCTTCGATATTTACTTTCCCGGTGAAGGACAACAACTACTAAATTATGACCGTGCTAAACATCTCGTAGGTTTTAGTGAAGAAGATGATAATTACGAAAGAAGCAAAGCCACAATTGACTGGATAAGTAACTTAATCAAAGTAGGCTGGCATTTAAGTAATTAAATAATAAAAAATCCAATAAAAATAAAAATGTATAAATTAGATATCAAAAACCTCAACCAAACCTACTAATATTCTTATTTCTCCGTGCCCTCTGCGTCGTCTGCGGTTCGATTTTCTTCTAAAAAAAACCCTCAACGTAGGATGCGTTAGCGACAGCGTAACGCATCCAACCCTCAATAATGGCACGTTACCAAATAACCCACCCTAAAAAACCTAATCGCCACTCCACTTATGTTTAAATACTTAATCACCATCAACCCATTAGGATTAATGTATGGAAGCGCAGGTGCATTTCTCTCACCAGAAAACTTAGTTGGTCGTTCCGGCGCTAAATTCCCTCCAGAAGCCGCAACCCTATCAGGCTTAATGTTTAGCATCAACAAAATTACCGAAAAGTTTCCTAAAAATGAATTGAGTGCTAACCTATTTGTAGCCGGCCCCTTTTGGGCAAAACTCAAAGACAAGCAAAACTTTTATATTCCCATACCCTGGAATAAAATCATTGCCAAAAAAGCAGTAGATGAATGGGCATTAAAAGATAATCAATGGCACTTAGAAAATAAAACTGAAAAACTAGAACCAGATTATCGTTGGCAATCGATAAACTCATGGGGAATTGCACCCCAAACCTTGAAATCTAATCAATCTGTTGCTGATAATCCTTGGAAATATATATCCTTTCTCCATCCCAAAATTAAAACAACAGAACGTAGTGTAGAAAACTCCGATGGACTATTTCTAGAAAACTCCGTCCAAATGTCAGACGATAGTTGTTTAGTTTATCTCTCAACCTATCCTATAGAAAACGGCTGGTATCGCTTCGGCGGTGAAAATCACCTTGTGGAAATAGAATGTGAAGAAATCACAAATCCAATATTTTTAAACCTATTAAATCAGCCAATCAAACGCACCTTCGCCTTAATTACACCAGCAACCTGGGGTTCAAATCGCTTATCTTACCGCCATCCTCAACACGAAACCTTTCCTGAAACCCTAGAAATGCTAACAGATAAACCAATACCCTACCGTTACCGCGCCAAAGGTAACTTAGGAAGGGGACGTTATGCAGTTCCGGCTGGTAGTGTTTATGTACTTGCAGAACCTTTAAACAAACCTTGGTGCGAATGGGATGAAGCATGGTTTCCCAAAGAAGGTTACAGCCTAAAACATGTAGGATGCGGTCTATGTTTGCCAACAGAAATAAAAGGAGTCGCCTAAAATGTACAAAAAAGCTTATGGAATCATTGAAACCTTAGCACCTTTGCACGTTGGTGCTACAGCCGGAGAAGAAAGCGGTAACTTAAACCTCATCTTTCGTGACCAATTTACCCAAACAGGTATTCTTCCCGGTAGTTCAATTCGCGGTCGCCTGCGTTCAGAAATGCGCTTGATAGATGGAGAACAAGCAGCAAATTATTGGTATGGTAACGAAGCAGGTTCAGAACAATCAGAAATTAATAACGAGTCAATCATCAAATTTGAATACGCTTCAATTCTTTGGCTACCAGTCTTTTGTCCCGGTCAACCAATCGTCTGGGTAACTAGTCGGCGCTTACTCCAACGCTACCAAAGAATAGCCGGCGACACTATCAAAATTAACGGTAAATCTCTCAAAGAAATAGAAATACCAGACCCTTACACAGGTTCCAAAAATTTAAAAGCGCGAGAATCGCAAGGTAAAAAAACCTTATTTTTCAACTTAGGTTTTTTAACCATCACTAAAACCATAGACTTATCCCCTTGGTTCCCATCTGGAAAAGAAAAACCAGCAGTCATAGTAGACGATAGTGATATTTCCATGATTCATGACATGGCATTATATCGTCAAAGTCGCGTGCGCTTAAAACCCGACCAAAAAGTAGTAGATGGTGGCGGCTTCTTCAACACCGAAGCCTTACCCGAAGGAACAATTTTAGTCTTTCCCATCGCCATCAAAGATGATAAATCAGGTAAACAATGGAAACCCTTAAATGATACACAAAACACAGATATTTACCTTGGTGGCTTAGAATCAATCGGCTTCGGTCACTGTAGTTTAACCCTAAATGGAGTCTAAATCTAATACAAAAATCGTAGTAGCGCAGCAAGCTTAATTTGTTGGGTTGAATCATCAGAGAATATTTTTTTATTGGTGGATTTTCTAGATTGTTGGAACCCAATATTTTAGGCTTGCTGCGCTACTACAAATCTTCTCTTCAATTACGAATTACGAATTACGAACTACGAATTAGTAAACTTATGACTTGGAAATCATACGACTTAGACCAAGAAGCACAACGTTTAATCCTCAAACACCGCGACCAAAAAGGTGTCATTGGTCAATCTCACAAAATGCGGATAACCGTAGCTTATGGCTTAGAGAGATTTTGGGGAGAACAATTAAGACTTTTAGACAAAGAACCACCCAAAGGCCAATATTGGCGCGATACCTGGAAAAGCTTTACCAAAATCATGCAACAGGCAGGAATTAAGCTACCCGAAGAAGACGTTAGCAGTAAAGAAACTTCAAAAATTCAAGAAATCGCTGCCAAATTATGGCAACTTCCCATTGAAGACCAACGAATTTGTTTAGCTGTTCTCACTCAATTCTGTGACAGCTTAGTTTGGTGGACTCAGCGTTATAAAAAAGCAGGAGTTGGCGATGACGAATAGTAATGAAGTCCCGTTAATGTTTCAAGCACAAATCTCAGGACGCGGCCAAATTCAATATATCGGAAATCCCAAACAATCTGAGAGATGGGTTGATGAATGGGTAGAAGGTGCTGCAATAGACCCTCCCAAATTTAACACCAATGTTAAAACAAAAGAATATAAAATAACTTGGCGCTTTGTTTCTAATAGCGGACAAGACGAAGATATAACTCGACCAGTCATCGCCGCAAAAGGATTTCCATTTTACCCAGGCGCAAGCATGAAAGGCGCTTTTTTACGTGCTTGTACTTCAGAACAAGCTGCCAGATATTGCGGCGGAAAACTAACTAGTAACGATACCATACCGGGAATTCTTCGCTTTCATGGCGGTTATCCCAAAGATGAAACTTGGGCTGAAGAACAATTAATTGATGTAGTCCATCCCCAACAAGATTGGCAAATTAAAAATCACGGTAGCCACTCAGCATTTATTCAAATATCTCTGTATCAACCTACCTTAATATTCGGCATTTCCAGCACTGCAAAAATTGAACTTAGTGAATGGGAGACTATCTGGAGTATTTGGGATAAAGCCATAGAACGAGGTATTGGTTCTAGAGTTAGTGCAGGTTACGGACAACCGATAAATCACCTAGAAACCAAATTAGTCAGCGTTAATCTGCGTGGAAAAGGATTAGCCTCACAATTAATTGATAAAACTGGCGAATTTCGTCCCAATATTTTTAAAGCTGCTTTACGCGGTCATACCCTGCGGTTATTCAGTGGCGTTACCGATGAAATCACAGCCGAAGAATTAACAAGAGAACTCTGGGGAGGATTTGCAGGGAAAAATGGTGCTGTTGTCGGCCAGTTAGGAATTGCTTTTAATCCTATTGATTTAGAGATGGATTTATATCGGTATGGAAATGTAACCATGCCTATTTATGAATTAAATGCGGGAACTTTAAATATTCTCAGCATGGGTGATATCTCAAAAGAATATAAAAAAGAATTAAAAACCTTAGCAACCCAAATTTTAAGATTTGCGATGCTACTTGGTGGCTTTGGTAAATCGTGGCGACGCATTAACCATGATATATTTTTTCCAGACTATTTAAATGGTAAACCTATGATAGGCTGCCATTGGGAATTCCCCAAGCAATCAAATCAATACTACTTCCCTGTAAATAGCCTCAGTCACATCACTAATATCCTGAATGATATTCATAAAACTGTAAATAACTGGTTGAAATTAAAAGAAAAAACTCCAACTAATAAATTAACTTCTTGGCGTGAATCATTCCATCCGCAAAAAGTCCAAGTCTGGGGACGCATTGCCCAAGATGAAGATGATAGTTTAGCTGTGAGATGGTTTCACGGGAATTACCAAGGAAGCAAATCAATTAAAGGCTCAAGCCTCACAGGTAAAATGAGTCAAATTGGGAGAATTTGGCATCGAATGTACCCGCGCTATATCAAAAATAAAGAAGGAGAGATGAAACGCAAAGGAAGAGAGTTTGTAGAGTTACTCACTATTTTCCCTGATAAAAAAGATGAGAAAACACAAGAATTTTTAACTTTCTTAGCAACCAGCGACTTTACCAAACTTTGGGGAGAGTAAATTATGACTATTTGGATTGTCACAACAGGGAATAGTGATGTAATTCTCAAACATGATAAAAACTGGGGAAGTTTATATAGTGAAGTTAGATACGATTTGGAATGTACAGAATTTGCTTCACTTACTCAGAAAGATCCTTATAATAAAGAGGCTGGGTATACATTACCTGCTAGAGTTTTAGGTTTAGTCTATGCTAATAAACTAGATAAATATGGTTCAGATTTAGAATTTCCACTTTTTGATACTTATTCTCAATCTTTTTTAGATAACAATATCAAGCCGGAAAGAATTATAATCTTGCTGACAGACCAAAGCGAAATATTTAATCAAGACCAAATTCTTTACGAAAAATGTCCTTATTGGCAAGACACTTGTACGCTTAGACCTTTATTAGAGTGGTATCTCAAAGAAAAGTTTGACTGTCAATTAGAATTTTTACATCTCACACCAAAAAATGCCGATAAAGGTATAGATAATTGGAATGAAACCCTCTATTTAGTAGAGGAAGCATTCTGTAAGTTAGACTTTAATCCACTAAAACCTGTTTATATTAGCCATCAAGCTGGAACTCCTGCTATATCTTCAGCTGTACAATTTGTTAGCTTAGGTAGATTTCCGAAAGTTAAGTTTTTAGTTAGTAATGAATATTTTGATGAAAACTATCAGCAGAAATCTAAATCAGAAGCTATTGAAAGCTCTAATTATCGGCGCGGGATGCAGATTCAAAAAGCAAAGCAGCTAATTATCGGAGGCTTGCCTGGTGCTGCACTCAAAATATTAGAAGACATAGAAAGAATAGACAAAACTGCTATAGCTAACTTAGAGAAGATTGTTGATTTTTTTAATCTTCATAGTCCTTTAACAGATAGCAGCCAAGATTTTGCCATTCCCCAAGCTACCCAGCGCATTGTTGATACTCTTGACCTTATTAGCTTTTTCTTCAATCAAAGAAATTATCTCCAAGGGATTACTCTTCTGGCGGCTGCTCAAGAAACATTTTTAAAGGTGGCTATTTTATCACAAGTTGCAATGATTAATGAAACTGTGATTGTAAACGGTAGCGCTCAAAAAGTTTCTGATTTATTAGAATGGATTCCCCGTGGTTTATTTTTAAAGCAATCGCTTAGTTATCAAAGTATTGATGAGAAAAAATTGATTTTACAAAAATTAAAGTTTCCGGTTGATAGATTTAGATTTAATACAGATAAAGATTTTGATATTAGCAATAAAAACTTTGCTCTAATTGCCTGGTTAAACAATATAGATAAAAGTTTTGTCAAGTGGCCGTTATTATTATGGTATTGTGACTCTTATAGAAATACAGAAGATGACCTGCGTAATCAATTAATGCATAACTTATGTGGTGTTGAAGATCGGGAAGTAATTGATTATTTATTGGGATATAAAAATCATCAATATAATGATGTTATGTCAGCTTATATTAATGATGTTAAGCAACCATTCCTGAATGCAATTAATTATTTTCAGCTTGATTATAAAAGGGAGAAGTTGAAGAAAAAACTTCAGGAAATAGCTGACTCTCTTATTTAAGGGGTAAAGATACAGCAGTTTGTAAGTAAATGAGGTACAAAATGTAGGGCTAAATTTTCAGATATAAATCGATACGGTTCAGTTAATACCAATTCTGTATGAAGATACGCTTATAGTGTAAAAAATAAAGGACGAACTGCCAAGAGCGCCAAGTACGCCAAGATATAATAAATTAAGAAATTTAGCGCAGGTTTAGGAAAAGCTATAAGGTTGGATTTACAAGTTCGGCAATAACTTTTACTAACTGGGCAATGTCTACTGGCTTGGATAAGTGTGCTTGAAATCCTGCTGAGATTGCTTGTTGCTTATCCAATTTTCCGGCATAAGCTGTCAATGCGATCGCTGGAATTTGTTCTCCTTGTGGTGACAAACTTCTAATTTGTTCCAGCAGCATGTAGCCATCTATATTGGGCATTCCAATATCTAACACTAATACATCCGGCTGAAAATCTATCAAAGTTGAAATAGCTTCAAACGGCGAACCTACAGCTATTACTTCTGCGCCATACTCTTGAAGTATAAAATCAGCTAATTCTTTAGAATCAACATCATCATCTACTACTAAGACTCGGATACCACTTAAATTTAGCTGATTATCAAGCTGTTTAATGTTTGTATTTGTTTCAGTCTGCATTGTCATTAATGGTAGTTTGACAGTAAAGGTACTACCTTGTCCTTCACCAGGGCTTTCTGCCCAAACTTGACCACCATGCAACTCTACCAGATGTTTGACAATTGCTAGCCCCATGCCCAATCCACCAAATTTTCTAGTAGTCTTGCTATCTGCTTGACGGAATTTATCAAACACATAAGGTAAAAAATCGTGGCTAATTCCTTGACCGGTGTCGGTGACTTGGATCTCGGCTTCTGTATCAAGTTGCTCTAATACCAATTCTGTATGAAGATGCGCCAAACTACGTCAAACTTATAGATGGGTGCATTTAGTAATTTTGTTATGAG
>NZ_JAVRCP020000043.1:0-54016 GCF_034530675.2 Nostoc sp. DedVER02 | reverse complement strand
AATCCAAAAGTTATCTCTTGGCCATATCACCTTAACAGTGGGCTTGACTCCGGAAGCTGTAATTACTTTTCCTGTAAGAGTTTTGAGTCCAACCCTCGTTTCATCCTGGCACAGGTAGCGAACACACTTGCCGGGCGCTAGATGTTCTTCTAGACAATTAAGAATGATTCCGAGTTTTTTTTAAATTCAGATACCAATTTCTCGTCTTGCTTATGGCTTTGAGGACGAGGCACTTTTAATTTTGCTCCTAATCGATATCGTACCCATGCATAAACCGTTGCATACTCGATATCTTGCCCATGTTCTTGTTTTAACCAATCAACTATTGCGCCATAGCTACTAAAGCCCTTTCCTGTTTTTAACTCCTCCTCAAGTGCTGCGATCGCAACATCATCGATTTTTCGTTTTGCCCCTGGCGCTTTCTTGATTTCTAATAACCCTGATAGCCCATCAGTTCTGTACTTCTGCAACCATCTCGTGACCGTTGAAGTATCTCTTGCCAAGCGTTTCCCGATTTCTTGCTGTTCCTTTACTTGTTCAGTTTTGATCCACCACAACATCTGTAGCTTTTCTTTCTGATTTCCCAAGTTGGCTGTTTGTAGACGTTTTTTTAGTTCCTCTTCGCTCTCTGTTATTTCAATCTTAAACGGGCGGCTCATGGCTATTTAAACTTAGGAGTTGGCCTCTTACCATTATATGTAGCTTCATATTAAACTGGTATAACTTATTTACTTACCTAAATCGACAAGATTGGTCTACAGTCGAAGTCTCTTCAAATTGCACCATTATTAGAACAGTTGGCGCATCACCTACTGTTCCAGATAAGTGACCTTTATGACCTTGTGCGTCTGTTTTCGTACCCTGATCTTCTCCAAAGGAAATTTCGCCTTCTCCCATCTCAACTCGCTGTCCGTCCATAGTCTCCACAAACCAACGTCCCGACAAAGGTATGATCCACTGGGGTTTCGGGTTCTCATGCCAGTTCCCAATCCACCCCACAGGTAGCACAGTAAAGCTGATTGTAGCACCGGACTGCTTCAAATTAGAAAGCCACTGCGGTGAGGTATCCGGGGCTATACCTTTTTCCATGAAGTCTTCAATTTGACAACGGGATTGGTGACTTATACCGTCGTTATCAGTCCAGACGTGCCAGTATTTAATTGTTGGTTTGGGTGATGAGTTATTCTGCATAATAATGGCTCTTTTTGCTCCGAAATAGTATTGAAAGGCGAATTATAAATTAGAAATTACGCAATTCTAACCGTATAATCGTGTCCTTCCCATTTGCTGCTTTCAATCCAGAAAAAGGTAAAGTTGATTGGTTGTTCTTGATTATCAAAAATAGAAATATCTACAAAATTCACTCCTAACTTTGTATAATTAGAAGGCGTATTTTTTACGGTTTGCCAATTATCATCTGACCAGTGCAATTTAAAAGACGCTAAAGCGTGAATTCGCAATATATAACCTTTTTCAACTTTGTCTATTTGACGGTTAAACTTCCACATTTCAAATGATTTACACTCTTTTCTTTCACCTAAATAGCGATTTGCTATCTGTGGAATTAAATCAAATACCTGACCATCATGATTTGACCGCAACATCTTGATATACTCTGAGTGCGCCCACATCAAAGGCATTGCCGAACCCGTTGGTTTTCCTAAATACAGATGTGTTTCAGGTATATCTGCTTCATCCCAAACCTGTTCGGGTAGTAAACAAGTATCTGAAGCAAATCCTTCCATCGCTTTGATATATGTTTTGACATCGCCGCCAATAGCTAATTCATAATGTCCTCGTTCTCCTGTTAAGAGAGGCCAAGCGCGTCCCTTACCATAACCAGTATAAGGACTGCCGTCTTCTTGCTGGCCGTAACCGTCGTGGTTGTAACGATGCCAACAAGGCCCAGCAGGTGTATCAACTTTTAAAACTGCATCAATTACTTTGACAGAATCAACAATAATCGGGTCATCAGGTTTGCGAATTCCATAGCGCACTAATTGTAAAAACCCACCATCAACAATTTCTTTCGCGGGAAATTCTGACGGTTCACCAGGAGGTTGACTGCTAATAACAAGAGTTCCTTGGTTAGGATTTTCGTTGGGTTGAGGATTATTTATATCTGTAGGAGTAATCCGAATGTAATGGCGTTTTATGCCAGATACTAAAGTTCCTTCAGTAGTAACTGTCCAAGCTTCGATATGAGATTCTAAAAAATCAGCGTATTCTTCTATAAACTTTGCTGTTGTTTCATCCCCACGTTCACGAACAAATTGAGCAGCACAAATTAAGGCGGCAATATTAGATGCTAATGTTGATGGTGAATAACCACTATTTTCTTCCCAGCGTTCTTGTTGGGTAGCTGGGCCGTGACGAATTAAATAACCAGCCGCCCGCAAAATCATCGGATAAATATCAAAGTTTAAACAAGTTTTTTGCTGGTGCAATAGCCATGCTAACAGAATGGGAAATGCCACCTCATCAAGCTGGATACCTGTCCAATAAGGTTTACCATCAACCCAGAAATTTTGGGGAAAACCGCCATCTTCCTGTTGACTCGTAGCAAGATAAATTAGCGATCGCACTGCTGTTTCTGTTTCCCCAGCAGCTACCAAACCTGTTACACTACTCACCAGATCCCGCGTCCAGACAAGGTGATATCCTCCTTGGTCTTGGTCATTTTTGGCTTCACCCCAAGGGATAGCCAGAGATGCAATTAATGCACCTGGATAGCTTTTATCTTCGTGTGCTAACAACAGACTAATGCTGTTGTGATACAACTTACCTTCGTCATAAGAACTATTTTCTAATGGTTTAAGACCCTGGCGCGATCGCTTCCACTGTTCGTTATATTGCTGCTTCTGCTTTTCAAAAGGAATATTGAGTGATTGAAACAGTGTAGAAATTGCATTATGCAGATTTGTCCCAAATGCCAGTCCTAAAGTAAACTCTTTAGTATTATCTAAATTTAGTTCTCCAGTTAATGCTATGTTGCCATCTACAACACTATCAAACTCCCAGTCCATCTGAAAATTATCAGCTAAATCTGTCCAACCATCACTTTCACCAACGTAGCCACAAGAAAGACGAGTAAAGGGAATTGTTGCACCTAGCGCTAACCATGTTCCTTGTTTCTCGGCTGTAAGAATTCTATGTCCAGCAACTTGTACAGCGTAACCATTATTACCTCTACCTTCAACTTCCAGATGTGGCGCACACAAAGCGTATAGCTGGAGTTGGGAAATAAAATCGCTATCTCCTGTTAACTTTGTGCGTTGTAAAATACAGGATAAATGCGGGTCAGCAATTACTTCTTTGATTACAGCATAACGCCCTTGTGGATCGGAATTAGTGATGCGATATCCTAAACCATGAGTCCACATCGGTTCAACTTTTGATTCGAGATGGCGTTTCTCTTCGTGAAAAAAGCTTTTTCCATCAGAAATTAAATACTGTAAATCCCGAACTTGTGGTTTATCTACTGTGGGATGATAGATTTCAGTCACAACACCATTCCAGATAGTAAACCAAATATTACTAGAGGTAGAGTAAGCTGTTCCGACTCCATCTTTATTGGCATGAGTCCATCGAGGTTCGATACCTGGTGAGCCAAAAGCCTGTCCTTGACCAAGAATTTTCACCATAATTTGTTGTGCAGATCAGCGCTGTAGTTGATTTTTATTTGATTAAACAATTATTGAGAACTTTGAGAATATTTGCGAGATGAAGTTAAGGATTTAGCTTCAATAAAAATTTGTTTGATTTCAGGATGCTTTTGACGAATATTTGCTTCTAAACTTTCTACAGTTAAGGCTATTTCTTCACCTGTAAGATTGTGAGAAAATTGAATTTCTAAGTTGAGTAATACTTCTTGGGGAGCAAGTTGCATTGTTAGCACCCGGATAACTTCTTTCACTCCTGGTTCTGTTTTAGACAAAGAACGGATATTGGCTATAGTTTGAGGATCGGCACTTTCACCAACTAATAATCCTTTACTTTCTCTCGCTAGTACTACTGCTACTATAGCTAAGATAATGCCAATAATAATTGAGGCGATACCGTCAAAATAAACATTATTAAATAGATGCCCTAAAAATATTCCGATTAAGGCAACGAATAAACCTAAAATTGCGGCAGTATCCTCAAATAATATTGTAATTACTGTGGGATCTTTACTGCTTTTGATAGCTTGCCAAAAATTTTGTTTACCCTTTGTTGGCAAAAACTCTTTTAAAGCTACAGTCCAAGAATAACCCTCTAATAGTATTGCTATACCTAACACAATATAATTCCACGTTGGGTCTTCTAAAGGGCTAGGGTTAATTAAATGAGTAATTCCCTCATAAATTGACATCCCGCCACCAATGGCAAAGATGAGGATGGCGACAATAAAAGTCCAGAAATAAAGTTCTAGACCGTAACCAAAAGGATGGCTATCATTTGCTGGTTTTTGGCTTCTGCTAATTCCCAGCAAAAGTAATAGTTGATCGCCAGTATCTACAACTGAATGAATACCTTCAGATATCATGGCGGAACTACCAGTAATAGAGGCGGCGATAAATTTAGTAATAGCGATCGCTAAATTAGCCCCCATCGCCGCATATATAGTTTTATTAGACGAATCAGTTGCCATAAAAGTAAATAATAATTATGTCGAAATTTCTAATTCACCATTGAGATGGGTAATTTCCTATTGAGTTTGTTCGCCATCGTGCCAGAATCGCAATCCCACCGTAGCGTCTCCCACGGACAAATTTGTGAGTTCTAGGAGGATGTCTGAAAAGTAGGCGAAAGGTATAATTTGTCCTTCTGAGCGGAATAAAATGGAGCGAAGAATCTCACGATCTCGCGGGTTGATGAGATGCTTCACTGTGCTATCGATCCCAGCATGAAATTTTTGACTACAAATTACGAATTACGAATTACGAATTACGAATTACGAATTACCTTAACCATTGTCTGTAAAACCTGGATACAGAGTCATTCCACCATCTACAAATAGTGTTGTACCGTTGACATAATCAGAGTCATCAGAAGCCAACCAAACTGCTGCTTTAGCGATGTCTTCTACATCTCCCACACGTTTCGCTGGAATTAGTTTTAGTAAATTTGCCTCTGCTTCTGGGGTATCCCAAGCTGATTTGTTAATTGGGGTTTTGATTGCACCAGGAGCAATACTATTAACCCGAATTTTATGAGGAGCGAGTTCTTGGGCAATACTTTTCATCATCATATTAATACCACCCTTGCTAGTAGCATAATTAACATGACCTGCCCAAGGAATTACCTCATGTACAGAACTCATACAAATAATCTTACCTGCCGCACATGAAATATCAGGCTTCACACCTCGACGCAAGAATTCCTTTGCGGCTTCTCTAGCACACAAGAATTGTCCCGTTAGATTTATCCCAATCACTGCATTCCATTGATCGAGGGTCATATCTATAAATGCTGAGTCTTTTTGAATGCCTGCATTACTTACTAAAATATCAATAGTGCCAAATTCTTGAAGTGTCTTGCTGAACATTGCCTTTACTTGGTCTTCTTTGCTGACATCGGCTTGAATCGCAAATGCTTCGCCATTATTAGCTTTGATATCATCAACAATTTTTTGGGCTGATTCACCTTCAGAATGATAGTTAATAGCTACTGCTGCACCTGATGCAGCCAAATAGCGAGCGATCGCTTCACCAATTCCAGAACTAGCACCTGTCACAAGTGCTTTTTGACCTTTAAGTAAGTAAGGGGAGTAGCTCATAATACTGTTTCAGAAATTTTGCTATGTATTTTCATTTTCAAAGTTTGAAGATAGCTGATATTGAAAACTTATGATTGAATCCAAATTGAAGCAAGCTATCCTACGTTGAAATTTTTATACCAATTATAGATTTTGCTTAGGTGTTTAATTTTTGACAGCTATTTTGGTGATTCTGGCATTACTTTAGAGGTTTACAAGAATTAACGCTTCTAGCCATTGGAATAATAAATATCTCTACCGAAAGAACTATAAAAATTTCATCACGATTTCATTATTGGATGAAATCTTTAAAGGATGAAGTCAGTTCCATGTCTTTCTTAAGCAGGAGATAAATTTTATAATAGTTTCAATTTTTTGAGATTAATTTATTTATACAGGAGTTTGATTAATGACGAGTAAGCATTTACTAAAGTTATTTATTAATATTGTAGAGATGCATATTTTCAGGTATGTATGATTATTGATGATAAAATTCAATGGATTTATTTAGTAATCACCGATCCTGATACCCCAAGGAAAAAGCGATGTCTGCTTTACCTCTCAATAGCCAGAATCTACCATACCCTGACCCTTTACACCCAATCGTTGTTCATTTTGTGATTGCGATGGTGTTTTTTTCTTTTTTCTGTGATGTGGTGGGCTATTTCACCCGTAACGTGCGTTTATTTGAGGTGAGTTTTTGGAATATGTTTGTGGCGGCGATCGCAATTTTCATCGCAATTATCTTCGGTCAATTTGAAGCAGGACTAGCCCAAGCCCAGGAAGCAGCCCAGTCAACACTGAATTATCATACCGTCTTGGGTTGGTCATTGGCGGCGATTGTTGCGGCGATCGCAGCTTGGCGTTTTGTGATTCGCAACCGCAGCCCCCGAAGAGTACCGCCCGCTTATTTGGGGGCTGCAACATTGTTAGTCTGCCTAGTATTTGTGCAAGTGTATTTGGGGAGTAAGCTGTTTTGGGTATATGGGTTGCACGTTGAACCTGTAGTTCAAGCCATGAAACAGGGAGTCTCACCATGAACCCACAACTGATTGAGCAGTTGAGATTGCGGTTGGGCGCTAACGGATTACCTTACGAGATTCCTATACATCCGCAGTTAGTACATCTAACCCTTGGTTTATTTATCGTTGCCATTCTTTTTGATATAGCAGGAGTGCTGTTTTCTTTAGAAAAACCAATTTTCAAATTTTTGGGATTGGCCACCATCCGTTCTAGCTTTTTTGATGTCGGCTGGTACAACCTGATAGCAGCAGCAGCTATTACATTTTTCACGGTTGCGGCTGGTTTTTTTGAGCTACTTTTGGCAAATCCACTAGTCGATCAAAAGAGTGCTTGGGGGTTGAGTCCTGGTTGGACGATGCTTTTACATGGTTTGGGTGGCGTTTTGCTGTTGGCGATAATTGTCGCCATGACTGTATGGAGAGGTTTACAACGCTATCGCTGGCGGAAGGATGCTTCTAGACAAGTGCAGTGGAGTTATTTGTTAGCAGGGATTGCGATGCTAGGCATATTATTCGTCCACGGAACATTGGGGGCGCATTTGGGAGAAGAGTTTGGGATTCATGTTACTGCTGCTAATACAATTTCCAAAAATTTTTACAACAAATAATTAAACGAGAATTTATTGAATTTTATGTTTAGTGTTTTTGAATATGTATTGATAGCGGTTTATGTAGCAGTTTTGCTCGTCATCAGTCGATGGATTGGACAGCAGGCGTTTTCTTGGATGCCTCCCCAAGCGACAACAGAAGCACAACGGGTAGATGATTTATTTAGCTTCTTAGTCTCAATTGGAGCATTTATCTTCCTTGGGCTAGTTGGCGTTATGGTGTATGCGATCGCATTCCATCGCGCCCCCCCAGGAGACTATAGTGAGGGACATCCTTCTAGAGGTGATGCAAGGCTAGAAATATTGTGGACAGCAACCCCAACTTTGTTAGTAGTGTGGATTGCTTTCCAAAGCTTCAATATTTATCAGCAGTTAGATATTTTAGGTTTAAAGCAAATCGTGCATTTGCATACACCCCAACAAGAAGCAGGGGGAAAAGGAGCAGGGGGCAGGGAGAATGCTCTTTTTCAGATGCCTCTCTTTGAATCTGCACCCGCCTATGGTACAACCGTTAGCGATGCCCCTAAACCTGCATCTGAAACTATTGATGTTTTCGTTAAGCAGTGGGATTGGTCTTTTCGTTATCCAAATAATGTTACTAGCAATCAACTGCATCTGCCGATCAATCGTAGCACTCGCTTAAATCTGCAAGCGCAAGATGTGATCCACGGTTTCTATGTCCCTGAGTTTCGCTTAAAGCAGGATATTGTTCCAGGGCGCGACATTGATATTGTGTTAACACCCATTCGTGCAGGCAAATATCGGCTGAAAGATTCTCAATTTAGCGGCACTTACTTTGCCTTAATGGAAACGGATGTATACGTTGAATCCCTCGATCAATATAATCAGTGGCTCACGCAAACTGCTAATAGCGAACAAACCCCTGTAAATCAAGCAGTTGCCGAAAATATCCAAGCACCAAAAACATTGTTTAATAGCGGCTGGTACACCGTCACACCTGCTCAACCTGGTATTGCCAATAGAAGGAAGCAAAATAATGACACATGACTTTAGTCAAGAGATTACCGGGGATCGAGAATCGCAGAACCAGCAGGATAATATTTGGCGGGAATACTTCAGCTTCAACACCGATCATAAGGTGATTGGAATTCAGTACATGGTGATGACCTTCATTTTCTTCCTGATTGGTGGGTTATTGGCGATGCTGATTCGGGCTGAGTTGCTCACCCCAGAATCGAATTTGGTCGATCGCCCGCTTTATAACGGTTTGTTCACCATGCACGGGACAATCATGATTTTCCTGTGGATTATTCCCTTTAATGCAGGGCTTTCTAACTACTTAGTGCCGCTAATGATTGGTGCGCGGGATATGGCTTTTCCCTTGCTCAACGCCATTTCCTTTTGGATTTTGCCACCAGCTGGCCTTTTACTACTGTCTAGCTTTTTCCTGCCAAACGGCACTGCACAAGCTGGGTGGTGGTCTTATCCGCCAATTAGTCTGCAAGTTCCAGGCGATCAGTTTATTAACGGTGAATTTATTTGGATAGTCAGCCTAGTTTTGATCGGCATCTCTTCCATCATGGGGGCTGTCAACTTTGTGACAACCATCTTTTGGATGCGCGCCCCAGGGATGACATTTTTTCGGATGCCTGTGTTTGTTTGGTCGGTTTTCAGCGCTCAGTTATTGCAACTGATTAATTTACCTGCCTTGACAGCTGCATTGATCCTGCTGTTGCTTGACCTATCCGTTGGTACACAATTTTTTAAACCGGATGGGAATGGCGATCCGATCATTTACCAGCATCTATTTTGGTTCTACTCTCACCCAGCAGTTTATATCATGGCACTACCAGCCTTCGGTATATTTGCTGAGGTTTTGCCTGCATTTTCTCGCAATCCCCTATTTGGTTATCGGTCAGTTGCGATCGCCACATTAGGTATTGCTGCGATCAGCATCTTCGTTTGGGCACATCACATGTTCACCAGTGCTACCCCCGGTTGGATGCGGATGACCTTCATGGCTACCTCAATGTTAGTTGCAATACCCACTGGGATAAAAGCCTTCGCTTGGACAGCCACCATTTGGAGAAGCAAGCTACATCTAGAGACACCAATGCTGTTTGCAATGGGAGGTGCAGCCATGTTTATTTTTGGCGGTGTTACTGGTGTAATGCTTGCTGCCACGCCCTTTGATATCCACGTTAATAATACTTACTTTGTTGTGGGACACTTCCACTACATCGTTTTTAACACGATCACAATGGCAATTTTCGCGGCAATTTACTACTGGTTTCCCAAAATAACTGGAAGAATGTATGCTGAAGGTTGGGGCAAGTTACATTTTTGGCTGACCTTTATACCTGCCAATATTACCTTCTTCTCCATGCATCCATTAGGTTTACAAGGGATGCTCCGCCGAGTTTCTTCCTACGATCCACAGTATCAGGGATGGAACGTCATCGCTAGCCTAGCATCATTCATATTAGGAGCATCCACCCTGCCTTTTATTGCTAACATCGTAGGCTCTTGGCTCTACGGGCCGAGGGCAGTTGATAATCCCTGGCACGCTACTGGATTGGAATGGACAACCTCTTCACCACCTCCACGAGATAACTTTGAGGAGATTCCAACTGTAACCAGACCCCCTTATGACTACGGCAATCCAAAGTACTCAGTAATCGAAAATTCTAACAACATTGAGTAAGGAGTTAGACAAATTTTAATTACGAATTACGAATTACGAATTACGAATTACGAATTATGCAACGTCGTACTCATATAGATGAAAGTCCAATCCGTTTTGATTTGTGGCGGCGACGCTTGCCCAATTGGTTACAGCGCTTCCTACCAACTGGTGGCGGTACTCATGAAGATCATCATGGTAAAGGAATGTTCGGATTTACCGTGTTCCTACTGTCAGAAAGCATCATTTTTTTGAGTTTTATCTTTACTTATGTTGCTCTACGACTGATTACTAAAAATTGGCTGCCACCCGGTGTATCGGGGCCAGAATTGTCTACAATTGTAGTTATTAATACGGTAGTATTACTCTCTAGTAGCTTTGTCATTCAACCAGCAGAAAATGCCCTCAAGCGTAATGAACTCACGAAATTTCGTTGGCTATGGTTAATAACGATCGCAATGGGAAGTTACTTCTTAATTGGTCTGTTAATTGAGTGGAAAAATCTCGATTTCAAGATTACTACAGGGTTAGTTGGTTCGACATTTTACTTACTAACAGGTTTTCACGGTCTACACGTCCTGGCTGGTGTCGTACTTCAGATAATTATGCTGATTCGCTCATTCATTCCAGGCAATTATAATAAGACTCACTTCGGGACAAGTGCGACTACTTTATTTTGGCACTTTGTTGATGTAATTTGGGTCTTTCTTTTCTCGCTTCTCTACCTCTGGCGGGCATAAAAACATTTAGAAACCACAGTTCTTTAAGGAGTAATTTGATGAATTTATACTTGCAAGATATACCAGCTTCAGAACTCGCACCAAAAGCAATTCAAGAAACTCCAGCACCAGGTCAAGACCTACTAATTGCACGCGGATTACAAAAAGAGCAATACGCTGGCATTATTGGGTTAGCGATCGCTCTAATCGCCGCTGTAGGATTTTTTAGCCGGAGAGTTGAATATGCTATTGCATTGGCTGTATTTCTCAGCGCTATTGTGATAGCTTTGTTTTTCATCTAGCAAAACTTCCATTAATTAATTATTCTAATTAAACAAGATTTACGAGGGATTTTATGAACAGCCAAGTTTATCAAACTGTGATTGTCGGCGGTGGTTTTACCGGACTATTTACAGCCTTACATCTAGCTCACGAACATTATCCGCGTTCTGTTATTTTGATTGATAAAGATGAACGATTTTGTTTTAAACCATTACTATATGAATACTTTGATGGCGAGATGGAAAACTTTCAGGTTGTCCCGCGTTTTTCGGAACTACTCAAAGGTAGTGGTGTCATCTTTGTTCAAGATGCAGTGGAATCGATAGACTTGCATCAACGGGAAGTCAAATTAGCTTCGGGAAACTCTTATAATTACAGCAACTTAGTATTAGCTTTGGGTAGTGTTACTGGCTATCATCAAGTTGAAGGTGCGAATGTTAATGCCTTTCCTTTCTGGACACAAGCAGATGCGATCGCTCTTGACCGTCATTTACGTGACTGTTTGCACAAAGCCGTCCAAACTGAAGATTCAGAACAACGCCGAAAACTATTAACAGTAGTCATTGTTGGTGGTGGTGCTTCTGGTGTAGAAATGGCAGCTACTCTAGCGGATTTTCTACCACATTGGTATAGCGCTTTAGGAGGCAATCCGAGTGAAATTCACGTGGTACTGCTCAATCATGGTCAAAAAATTCTTGATGGCGATATTAACGATCCACTACGCCCAATTGCTGAGAGAGAATTACAAAAACGCACTATACCAATTGAAATCCTTATGGGAGCAGAAGCCACTGCTGTTCACCCTAATACAATTGAATATAAGAGCAATAATCAAGTTAACATACTGCCAACACATACCACAATTTGGACAGCAGGTACTTCCATTCATCCACTGATTCAAGACTTACCAATTCCCAAAGAGCATCGGGATCATCATAACCGTCCTCTAGTCACTCCCACCATGCAATTACTCGACTTTCCAGAAGTTTTTGCAGGCGGTGATTGTGCAGCAGTTCAGGATAGTTCATTACCACCTACAGCCCAAGTTGCTTATCAACAAGGAGCTAATATTGCTCACAATTTGAAAGCGATCGCTCTAGGAGAAGAACTCAAACCTGTTAAAGTAAACATTCGAGGAACTCTCTTAAAATTGGGGTTAAATGATGCTGCCGCTAACCTTTTCAATGTTTTTGAAGTTGCAGGAGAACCTGGGCATTTAATCCGTCAAGGCACTTATTTAACGCTATTACCAACACCAATTCATGACTTTAAAGCAACAACTGAATGGGTGGATGAAGAGATTTTTCATCACCACCTCGACCCTCACGATGTAGGTAAAAAAGTCGTGCAAGCAGTAGAAGTAGTTGGTGCAGGATTTTTAAGTGTTTTAGCTGCCAGAAAATTATTAAAAATGTTGGGAGACGAGGAAAAAAGCAAATAAGGAGTGAGGAGTGCTAAAAAGCTTTTTTCCTTGACATAATCTCCTTTAACAGAACGTCAATTATAAGTACAAAGGCTGTTGAATATGTCTAGTCAAACCGATGTACAAGTACAAAGAATTAGAGCTATTGGCTTAACGGTAACAAACTGCGTAGGCGTAGCCCGTCGTAGACATCGCTCTTTGGAATTCTATACACAAGCACTCTTGTTTGAACTCGTTTCTGACATTACTGTTGAAGGACAAGATTATAGCGACTTAGAAGGCGTACCTGGGGCAAAAATTCGCATTGTCACTTTGCGATTAGGTGACGAACTTATCGAGTTGATGGAGTATCTTAATATTCAGGGTGAACCCATCCCCAGGGATTCACAAAGTAACGATCTGTGGTTTCAACATCTGGCAATTGTAGTGAGTGATATGGATCGTGCTTATGCTCACTTGCGTTCATTTCCCATTGAACCAATTTCAGTTTCGCCGCAGACAATACCACCTGAAAATGAAGCATCTGGTGGTGTCCGCGCTTTCAAGTTTAAAGACCCTGATGGTCATAATTTAGAGTTAATTTGGTTTCCGCCTGATAAAGGACAAGAGAAATGGCATCAGAAAAACCATCGCTTGTTTTTGGGAATTGATCATAGTGCGATCGCTATTTCCAATACCGAGCAAAGTCTACACTTTTACCGCGACCTCCTGGGAATGCAAATTGATAGCCGCAGTCTCAACTGGCGTGCAACCCAATCTCGCTTGGATAATTTACCAGGAGCCGAAGTCAAAATTACAGCATTGCGACCTGTTCAAGATGGTATGGGAATTGAACTGTTAGACTACATTTTGCCTGGAAAAGGTCGCCCAATACCGAGTGACTGGAAAAGCTGCGATATTGCACATATCCAAATTGAGCTTGTTGTAAATAATCTTGAGCAGTTAGTAGATAAGCTACGGCGTAATGGGGTTCAATTTGTATCGTCGCGGATTGTACAATTTAGCGATCGCTCTTTTCCTTATCGGCAAGGTTGTCTAGTTAAAGATCCTGACGGACACGCAATCTTGCTAATTGCGGAATTTTGATGTGGGAAGCTGTGGGTAGTTGATTTTTATGATGTGGCGTTGTTAATAACTGAATCATAAATATGATGATTCACCGCCCAAAAATCAAAGCATCGAGCGAATAAGCACCAGGGCCTAAAACCGCGATCGCAATCAGCATAACGCAATACATAAAAGCCTTTTCCCAACTTGGCGGTTCACCTTGTCCTAAAGCACCCTGATACTGTTCTTGAGGAATTAAGTATGGATCTTGAGCTACAAAAGGCTTACTTCCAGTGATGTGCAAATATATCGCAAAAATCATTGAGCAGAGAATGGGCAAAGTTGCTAAAAGTGTGAGGAATCCAATAATCAGAAAAATTCCGCCACCTAACATAGATGCAGCTGATAAAAAGCAAAGAAAGACAGGCGTTTTTAGAGACTCAGCCCACTGTCGAAGATGCGTTATCTTGGGATAGCCGTGTAGTATAAACAACCAGCCAAGGCTAACTCTGAGCAGTAAAAGTGCCAATCCTGGAAATCCGTCAGGATATATAGGAGAAAGTGAACTTAACAAGTGTGGACTTAGCTGTGAGAAATTAAATGCAGCTAGGAAAAAAGCGATCGCTACACCCAACCCAAATTGATAAATCATAGTTGTACACCACGGGTATTAAGATCGATAACATATAACGAATGACCGGCTGTAATAAATAGGCGTTCACGAAGTGTCCCTGAAAGGGAATCGCGTTTCTTACCACCAAAAGTCAGGTTAGCTGATGTCTCCGGTACAAAAATTTTTCCTAAGCAAGTTCCGTCGGGGGCATATATCTGCACGCTATCTTGAGAACTAGTAAAAACATTGCCATATTCGTCAACCCGCAGTCCATCCGGTTGTCCTGGCTCAATGACTGCAAATACACGCCCATTCTTTACATAGCCATCGTCCACAACCTCATAGACACGAATATGATGAGGCCCCCCAGGAATATTGAACGCAGCTGTATCTGAAACATACACCATACTTTCGTCTGGACTGAAAGCCAACCCATTAGGGCGCACCATGTCTGTTACTACAGGATAAATCTCACCTGTTGCCGGGTCAAAGCGATAGACGTAACTTCCGGGTTGTTCCTGTTCGCCGCCGTAACCTTGGTTTGGCTCAGTGATACCATAAGGCGGATCGGTGAACCAAATTGTGCCGTCACTTTTGACTACCAAATCATTTGGACTGTTCAGGCGTTTGTTTTGGTAGCGATCGACTAAAACCTTCCATTCACCATCATGTTCGCGTCGGATAATAGCACGCAAACCAGATGAACACGCAACCAAACGACCTTCTAAGTCTCGGTAATTACCGCTTTGATAATCAGATGGATCTCGCAGGACAGTTACATTGTCAGTAGGACTCCACCGCAACAGGCGGTTGCCGTGAGCATCGCTCCACACAACACTGTCATCTTCATGGAAGTAAACAGGCCCCTCGCTATGGACTGCACTGTTGGCAAGCTTTTGAAGTAAGGCTCCTGGGCGTACAATAGCATGCAGGCGATCGTCATAAATTTCAATAGCTTCAGGCATAGAAATCTCCTGTTATTTAACTTGGCTACTGACGATAAATAGCAGGTCTAAATTAATACTAAAATACTGTAGATGTATGTTTAATATCGTGTAACAAAATGAGTGTAAAATTTTTAGCTATTTTCATCAGTTACTAAATACAACATTGAAGTTAGTTATTACAAAATTAATTCTATTTTTTTACTCTCAAATAACATTGCACCATAGATATAGATTGCACCAAAACAGACTATTTTTGTTAAAAGCAAAAGTATTTGTGTTAAAAACTAAATATTTTTTCAGACAATCAAATTGCTGGCTTGGCAAAAAATGTCAAGTTAAATTTATTTGTTAATTTTCTCAAGAGATTATATGGATAATTCACATAATAGAAATAAAAAATGAAATTAAAATGAAATCCTAACCTGCCTTTAGGTATAAATAAATATTAACCCATTAGAGAGAAGCAAGATTGTAGTTAAAGTTTTAGTCTAAGCATAAGAATCTGTCTTTAGAGCTATTTAAATTTTGATAAAACTTATAAAGTAACTTAAGCTATTGCCAAATTAATGCGTGGCATCAAAGAAATTCAACCGTAATTAATATGAAATTACTAATTATCAATTATGACTAGCATCACAGAACATTACGACATCATTATTATCGGTACAGGAGCCGGTGGAGGTACATTAGCCCACCGCCTTGCACCCACAGGTAAAAAAATTCTAGTACTCGAAAGAGGCAACTTTTTACCGAGAGAGAAAGCTAACTGGAATCCAGAAGAAGTTTATCAAAAACACCGCTACCATACAGATGAGCAATGGTATAACAAGGAAGGCAAAGCCTTTAATCCTCAGACAGGCTATTGGGTTGGTGGCAATACCAAACTCTACGGTGCAGCCTTAATTCGATTCCGGGAGCGAGATTTTGAAAGGGTAATTCATAAAGGAGGAATTTCTCCAGAATGGCCTTTGAAGTATCAAGACTTTGAGCCATACTACACCCAAGCAGAAAAGCTATATGACGTGCATGGACAGGAAGGAGAAGACCCCACCGAACCACCTCGCAGCGAACCATATCCCTATCCGCCAGTGAGTCATGAGCCAGATATGCAGTCTCTTGCTGATGGCATTCGGGAATTGGGTTATTATCCATTTCACCTACCACTAGGATTAAAGCTCAATGAAAGCGATCGCCTAAATAGCCTCTGCATTCGCTGTGATACCTTTGACGGATACCCCTGTTTAGTACAAGCAAAAGCCGATGCTGATGTCAACGCCATTCGTCCGGCTCGTGAAAAGTATGCCAATGTTACTCTCTTAACTAATGCCAAAGTCTTGCGGCTGCATACCAGTGAGTCGGGGCGAGAAGTGACGAAGATAGAAACTGAAATTGCAGGAGAGCAACATTGGTTTGCAGGCGATATTGTGGTTGTTGCCTGTGGTTCTGTCAACTCAGCTGCTTTGCTGTTACGCTCTGCTAATGACAAACATCCCAATGGATTAGCAAATAGTTCCGATCAGGTGGGGCGGAATTTTATGAAACAGTTGGAAACAGCCATAGTTTCCATACATCTAGAGGTGAATCACGCTAACTTTCAAAAAACGATCGCCGTCAATGATTTTTACTGGGGAGAGCCGGATTTTCCTTATCCAATGGGCATGGTACAGAATACAGGTAATGTCCTTGCCGATATGATTCCCGGAGAAGCACCTCCGCTAATGGCTCCATTTGTCAAGCTGATTCCTCATTTTGAGCGCCATTTGCTGGCCGAGCGATCGGTTGGCTGGTGGTTGCAAACAGAGGATTTACCAGACCCCAATAATCGGATTCGGGTTGTGGGCGACAAGATTCATGTTGACTATACACTGAATAATATTGAAGCAAGCGATCGCTTAATTCACCGATGGACATCTGTACTCAAGTCAATCCCTCATTCTGCTAAACACGTCCTGCCATTTAGCATTTATCCCCGCACTCATATACCAGAACAAGCAGTTGCCCATCAATGCGGTAGTTGTCGATTTGGCACAGATCCCAAAACCTCAGTCCTGGATCTCAACTGCCGTACCCATGATGTCGAGAATCTTTATGTTGTAGATAGTAGTTTCTTTCCGTCAAATTCGGGAGTTAACCCTACACTGACGATTATGGCGAATGCATTGCGTGTTGGCGATTTACTTGCAGCAGCCCTGGGTGCAAAGCACACGCTTCGCGTAGCAAGATCCTAGAGGGTACGCTAACGCATAGCTGAAGGATTGAAGTAGAAAGCTATGAAAAAAGAAGCATCACAAGATTCATTAATTAATTTGATATGGAGAAACAGATTATGAACGAAGAACACTCTACTTCTAACCAAGAAAAAGAAAATCAAACGCCCCCAAATACTCATCCTATTGCAACAGGATTGGGAGTAGCCGGAGGCGGAATTGCAGGAGCCGCACTAGGCCGCTCAATTGGTGGTAAGGTTGGTGCTGCAATTGGTGGGGTTGCAGGTGCGATCGCACTTGGAGTTGCAGCCAATGAACTGGTAGGATACACCGAGCAATTTATTGAAGAACTCCAGCCGACAGTAGGCTTAGGATTAGGAGCAGATCGCAAACCAATTGAATTACCTACTCACTATAGTTGGGAAGAACTACAAGCACTATCAAAACCTCAAGGTGAAAAAATGCAAGCTAAAGAAGGCTTTTAGCACTATGTTGACCAATTTTAATTAAAAATTAAAGATTAAAAATTGAAAGAAATAATAATTTTTAATTAATTTTGGGTACAAGCCCCCACTCTGCGGGAATTAAAAATGCAAAATTAAGATTTGATTCTTCAATTTTTAATTAATAATTTTTAATTTTTAATTGATTGTGGTGGGTTCAGAGCAAGCACTGATAGCGCTGGCGGCAAGCGAGTCCGCGTTCGCGTAGCGTCTCGTAGAGAGCGTCTTGCAATTTTTAATTAATAATTTTTAATTTTTAATTGGAGCGAAGCGACTTGACTATGCGGCTGATATTAGTTGAGGATGAAGCAGATTTAGGTGCAGCAATCAAACAAGTCCTGAGCCATGAGGCGTATATAGTTGATTGGTTTCTAGATGGTACTCAGGCATGGCAATATTTAGAAACTGGTTGGACTGAGTACACACTTGCGATTTTTGATTGGATGCTGCCTGGAGTATCGGGGATAGAGTTGTGTAAATGGTTGCGATCGCGCCAATTAACTCTGCCTGTATTAATGCTAACGGCTAAAGATCGAATGGAGGAAAAAATTATTGGTCTAGATAGCGGTGCAGATGATTATTTAGTTAAACCCTTTGATATGGCAGAACTGCTGGCAAGATTGCGAGCATTACAACGGCGATCCTCTTACGTAGGAACAATGCTGACACCTCAAGTCCAACCCCGACGTTTACAAGTAGGTTGCCTGACGCTCAATTACAGCACTCATCAACTTACTCGTCAGTATGGTCGCGGAGAAAATCAAGTATTCTCTTTAACTGTCAAGGAATTTCAATTGCTGGAATATTTCATGAGACATCCTAACCAAATTGTCAGCCGCGACCAAATTATTAATCAGCTTTGGGAAATTGGTGCAGAACCAGTTAGTAATGTCGTAGCAGCACAAATTCGCTTATTGAGACGTAAATTAGGAGAAGAAGAGAACGAATCTTTAATTGAAACTGTTTATGGTGTAGGCTATCGTCTCAATATTCCGACTGCGGAAATAAGCAGTTGATTTCTGTAAACTCAACAGCGACACTTTCAGCAAGATTATAGAAATATGGAACGCAATCCCATCTTTCACCAGACTCGGTTGCGCCTAGCAGCTTGGTATACCCTCGTCATGGGCGGTATTTTAGGGCTATCTAGTTTGGGGGTTTATAGTGTGGTTGCCCATGCCTACTATGAAACCATAGACCAGGGATTGCAATCAGTCGCAAACGCACTCCATAAAAGCATTGAACCAGCTTGGCAACAACCTGGAGAATTACAACGCCTGAATCAAGAATTTTCTTTAGAATTATGTGTGGGTCAAACAAATTGTTTGCCTAAAACAACATCCATTAAAAAATCAATCACAGAGGCGGCGAATCCAGTTAATTACTATATACACTTATTGGATCGTTCAGGAAAAATTTTTGCCAGTGGAGGCATGAAAGTTGACAATTTCTCTGTTACCCCAGCATTAGAGCATTGGCGGATATTAACAGATTCCTCTGGTACTCGATACCGCGAAATAACTTTACCTTTGTATACTCAAAAACAGGTTTCGGGTTATCTACAAGTGGCGCGTAGTATCACTGATTTAGACCAACATCTGGCTTATTTAAGATTAGCTTTGGTGTTGGGATTACCAATTTCCATGATTTTCGTTGGTTTGTCTAGTTGGTGGTTGGCAGGAAGGGCAATGCAACCTGTATATCTTTCATACCAACAAATGCAACAATTTACTGCTGATGCTGCCCATGAGTTTCGCACACCTTTAGCAGCAATGTACTCTACTATTGAAGCTGCTATCAAGTTACAGCAAGAACCAAAATCCAATGGGGGAATTTTAGATGTACTCAAACGCCAAAATCGGCGCTTATCACAATTAGTAGGAGATTTATTACTATTAACTAGGATAGACCAAAAACAACTAACAGAAAAATATCAGCCTTGCTGTTTGAATGATTTAATTAGCGACTTAATTGAGGAATTAGCATTTTTGGCAGTAGAAACTAAAGTAAATCTCTCTAAACAGGTGCAAGTCTCAGAAAAACTATATGTGATGGGAAATGAAGAACAGCTTTATCGCTTAATTTCCAACTTAATTGCTAATGCAATTCAAGCCACATCTAGCGGTGGAAAAGTCACGGTTTTTTTGGAAGAAAGTGAGCTTTACGCCATGATTAAAGTTGAAGATACAGGAATTGGTATTGCCCCAGAACATCAACAGCGAATTTTCGATCGCTTCTACCGAGTAGATCGCGATCGCTCTCGCACCTCTGGCGGTTCGGGTTTGGGATTAGCGATCGCAATCGCGATCGCTAGAGCGCATAAAGGCAATATTCACGTTCAAAGTCAACCTGGGCTAGGTAGTATATTTACAGTTCGACTTCCTCTTTCATCGTGAGTTCTGGTCAAAAATCAGCAGTTAATCCTGATAAAATTGGAACAAAAGCATCTGCTGATTGTGTGTTAACAGTTGGAGCAGGGAGCAGGGGAGCAGGGGAGAAAAACCACGCCACTTGCGATTGTTGCTCTCAACCAAGTCAGAATTGGAGCAAGGGGGCTTTTGCCCACAATTCGGCTTGGTTTCAATACTTGTCGGGTTTTGGGGAAAAGGGAAAGAAAAAACTTTTAACCTTTCCCCTTTAACCTTTTCCCCAAACCCAATTTTAAGTTCAAAATCCAAAACCCGAGTAGTATTGGGCTTGGTTTATACCTTTTCCCCTACCTCTTATCAAGGAATGCGATAATAACGAGTAATTCCTAATCTTACTACTCTCAATTTAATACATAAAATATGCGGTAAATGCTTAGAATCTTAACAGCTAAGTTGAGCCGCCGTTGATAACTTCTGCGTCTAACCGATAACCTTGATGCGATCGATTGGAACAGGATCGTTATAATGCTGGCAAAAAATTTATTTGATTCCTCAAAACTTTTAAAACATCCTCTAAGCAGTAACTAATGCCTTTAATTCCTCAGTTTTTAATCTTGGCCCATAGGATGTAACAATTTTAGAAGCTGCGGCCGATGCTAATTTTCCGGCTTCTTCATAGCTCATACCTTGAGTAATTCCATAAAGGAAAGCTCCTGCATACATATCTCCTGCTCCTACTGTATCTACAGCTTTTACTTGAGGTGCAGCGATTTCGATTAATTTCTGACCGTCAAATACTACTGAACCTTTGGGGCCGCGAGTAATGGCAAATTTCTTACTCAGGGTTTTTAGGTTGTCTACAGCTACTTGAAAATCCTGTGTATCTGCTAGTTGTAATGCTTCACTTTCATTAGCAAAAATAAAGTCTAAACCAGGCCCAATGATGTCTAATAAACCATCTTTAAAAAATTTCACCATGTTATAATCAGATAAGGACATGCTAGTTTTTACCCCCGCTTTTTCAGCGATTTCTCTAGCCTTTATTGCTGCTTCTTTTCCTGTGGGAGAAGTCACTAAATATCCTTCGATATATACATATTCTGAATCAGCGAGTGCCTCTAATACTAATTCTTGTGTAGAAAATTTTTCAGTAATTCCCAAAAATGTATTCATAGTGCGATCTGCATCGGGAGTTACTAACACCAAACATTTTCCTGTAATTCCTGATTGGCGATCGCCGTTTTTTAAGTTGGTATCTACCTGAGAGTTGAGTAAATCTTCGATGTAAAAGTCTCCAAATTCATCATTAGCCACTTTACAGGAATAAAAAGCTTTTCCTCCTAGTTGACTAATTGCCACTATTGTGTTCGCGGCTGAACCTCCACAACTTTTATGACAATGAAGATTTTTGAGATTTTCTAAAATATGATTTTGACTATCTTCATCTAGGAGTGTCATTACACCTTTATCAATCTTTAACTCTTGTAGTAACTCTGGAGATACTTCGTATTCTATATCTACTAAAGCATTACCTACACCATAAACATCATATTTTTTGCCCATTGTTTATCTCCTAGAATAATTTATGTCTGACTTGAACAGAACTGATGATAACAGATATTCGTTGAAAAATGAAGGTGAAGTGTTGAATACTGATCGTGAGGGCGATTGTTCTGCGCTGCTCGTGCAAATGCTGAAAAATGGTCGCACGAGGCGATTTAAGCAAGGGCAAATACGCGACTGAAGTGATGGAATCCAGCTTCTCAGTTTAGCTTTTTTCCAAAGTAAGAGATCTCTGTTGATGGTAAGATATGCGCCTATTGCTGAAAATTAATTTTCTTCAACTGGAGCGATCGCACAAAAATATAACCGATTCGTTTCTCTGTTGAGTTAAAGGCTGAAAACTCGGTTTAGAAGGAATTTGCTATTTTTTTAGACTGACTTATTTAATATCTTGTAGTACATTAATCAGCAGGTTTAAAAAAAATAATTGGGACTTTGATAGTTGATTTTCTAAGTTGGTTTGATACAATGGAGGTAAGGTTTTCAATAGCTAGACTTTGCTTAACAGTGATTGACCTTCTACCAGAATTCGGTTAAATTTCTTGCACCACTTGGATATAAGCCGTGTGTCGCCCCAGAATCGGCGCGGTTGCGTCAAAAACGCTATTTATCTAGCAATATTTAATGAATTCTTCTGTTATTCTCTTATATAACCTGGTTTTAGTTATTTTCCTTCTGTTTGCTAATGCTTATTTACTTAGATGTGTATAAATAAAATTTTCATGACAACCACTTTATTATGTGGCAGATTTATGATAGTTATTAGCCACCTAAATTTAATGCTTTTTTTTAGATGACCTGGCAAAGATTAGTAATGTATATGCCATAATGTCACGAACTAGGGCTATATAAACTTATTGCTTGCTATACTTCAACACCTAAGTGGGGAAGGTATTAGTATGGGCTACAAAAAAATATAATGCTGCTAGATCGAACCGATCGATGAACGATGGGGTCAAAACTCATGCTATATACCGGAATCCAATATTTTGGTCTGGATTTAATCTATAGCAGGGGTTGATTAAGTTATAAATAAGGAGAAAATTTGATGAAATTGTTAAACTTGGAGAATCCCGAGGTTAAATTAGCCTCTAAAACTGACAGTAATTTTGTGGACTTAACAGCAACACACCCCCGACCTTTGTTAAAGCGCTCACACTGGCAGACTTTAAATGGACTGTGGAAATTCGCATACGATGACGAGGGGAAATGTGTCGAACCTAGCGATTTTGCCCAATGGGATAATTATATAGAAGTTCCTTATGCGCCCGAATCTACCAAAAGTGGGATTAGCGATCGCGGTTTTCATCCAAATTGCTGGTACGAGCGGGAATTTGAAACGCCATCAGGGGACGGTAGATTAGTCCTACACTTTGGCGCTGTGGACTATCGCGCTCGTGTGTGGGTAAACGATAAATACATAGCGGAGCATGAAGGCGGGCATACCTCTTTCAGTCTTGATATTACCCATGCCTTAAATAACAGCGGTACAACCAAGGTAACAGTATGGGCGCAAGACGATCCGCACGACCTCGCCAAACCTCGTGGTAAACAAGATTGGCAGTTGAAACCCCATAGTATTTGGTATCCTCGCACGAGTGGTATTTGGCAGACAGTTTGGCTAGAACGCGTCGGTGAGACTTATATTGGTAATCTTCGTTGGATTCCCGATTGCGAACGGTGGGAAATTGGGTTTGAAATTGGGCTGGCTGGTAATTTACCTACTTCGGGTGTACAAATTAAAATTAAACTCAACGCTGGCGATCGCATCTTAGCAAACGATACCTATGAAGTATTCAATGGGGAAATTTGCCGCCGCATTGTTCTGAGCGATCCGGGTATTGACGACTGTCGCAATGAATTGCTGTGGAGTCCAGAAAAGCCCACGCTGATAGATGCCCAAATTCAGCTATGGGATAAAGATCGTCTTTTAGATGAAGTAGAATCTTATACAGCGATGCGGACTGTCAGCGTCCAGCGCGATCGCTTTATGCTCAACGGTCGTCCCTACTATCTGAGGCTAGTTCTCGACCAAGGTTATTGGCCTGAAACATTAATGACTCCACCCAGTGACGAAGCCTTACGACGTGATGTAGAACTCGTCAAAGCTATGGGTTTTAACGGAGTACGCAAACACCAAAAAATTGAAGATCCCCGCTTTTTATATTGGGCAGACGTTTTAGGGTTGTTAGTATGGGAGGAGATGCCCAGTGCTTACCGTTTCACGCCAAAAGCTGTGGAACGCATGACCCGTGAATGGACAGAAATTATCAAGCGAGATGTTAGCCATCCTTGTATTGTGGCATGGGTACCATTTAATGAATCTTGGGGAGTGCCAAATTTGACTGAAACGGCGGCTCATCGTAACTACGTGTTAGCAATGTATCATCTGACTAAGACTCTCGATCCGACTCGCCCAGTAATTGGTAACGATGGTTGGGAAAGTACAGATACCGACATCCTCGCTATTCACGACTATGAACGCCAGCCTCAACGATTAGCCCACCGCTACAGACCGGATATTCAAGCATCGGATCTATTTGAGCGTAGCCGCCCTGGAGGACGCATCCTCACCTTGGATAACTATCCTCATCAAGGACAACCAGTGATGTTGACGGAGTTTGGTGGTATCGCTTATGCCCCTCTTGACGAACCTAATGCCGATCAAACTTGGGGATATGAAAACTGCTCGAATATCTCCGAATTAGAAATGAAATACGCTGCTCTCTTGGAAACCGTCAATAACATTGAGCTATTTAGCGGATTCTGTTACACACAATTAACTGATACCTTTCAAGAAGCTAACGGTTTATTGTACGGCGATCGCACCCCGAAATTTCCTATTGAGGCGATCCGTGCTGCAACCCTCTCAGGACAAGGATTATGTACTCCCACAAGCTGTTAAAGCCCGACGGACGCAAACTCAAGTTATACAGTCGCTACCCAATTTCTAGCCAGTTAGAAGCCCCTAGCCCTAGTAATGAGCCAGTGCAAGCTAATCCCCACCTGCGCTGGCACCCCTTGCGGGGGGAATGGGTAGCTTATGCTAGTCACCGTCAAGGGCGGACATTCATGCCGCCCCCAGAATATAACCCCCTCGCACCTACCACCAACCCTGAGTTTCCAACGGAACTACCCCAAGGTAAGTATGACGTAGCAGTGTTTGATAACCGCTTTCCCTCAATGAGTCCTACAGCCAACAATCCACCCGCTACCATCGTGGAAACGTTACCAGCTAATGGAGCTTGTGAGGTAGTGGTTTTTACTCAAGATGCCAGCGCCTCCTTGAGTTCCTTAGAGTTAGAACATCTAGATTTGCTGTTAGAAGTGTGGGGCGATCGCACCCGCGAACTAGGGCTAAATCCCCAAATTCAGTACGTGTTGCCCTTTGAAAATAAAGGTGTAGAGGTGGGTGTAACATTGCACCATCCTCACGGTCAAATTTACGCCTATCCTTTTATACCGCCCGTTCCGGCGCGAATGCTGTCAATGCAGCAGGAGCATTATGAAAAACATCGGCGGGGTTTACTACAAGACTTGATTCAGCAGGAGATTGCAGACGAGCGACGGATTATTTATCAAGATGAGTATGCGATCGCATTTGTCCCAGTCTGCGCTCGTTACCCTTATGAAGTCTGGATTGCACCAAAAGAGCCAGTTAGCACTTTTATGGAACTTACCCCAAAGCAACGTTGGGGACTTGCCAAAGCTTTAAAAACCGTCACTCTCAAGTATGACGGTCTGTGGAATCGTCCATTTCCTTACTTAATGGCTTGGTTCCAAGCACCAACTGATGGTTTAGTGCATCCAGAAGCGCATTTACACGCCGAGTTTTTTCCACCATATCGGACAAGCGAAAGGTTGAAGTATCTGGCGGGCACTGAACTTGCAGCCGGGATGTTTGCTAATGATGCTTTACCAGAGGAGAAAGCGAAGGAACTACAAGCTGTGGTGGTAAATATTGAAAAACCGATTTCGGTGTGACAGTTATTGACTCAGTACTTCCGCACTATGGTAAAAGCCCCGCCCCTTGTGGGCGGAATCTTTTTGTATGGAGTTGCTTGATACCCCGCTCCTCGTGGACGGTTTTTTAACTCAGCACTCTTAACTCTAAGCCGAGGCACTTTTCATCATTTATTCAAAGTATAAGTTACCTTAATTTAAGTATCTTACGTAAAAAATTCTCAGTTTTATGTCCATTTTCCAATCCAAAACCTTTATAACAAAATGTATTTAAATTGACCCTAAATTCAAGTTACATAGTATAAATAACTAACTTTTTAGAGAATGAGTAAAGCTATAGCAAAAATCCGTCAAACTATTTCTGTTAATAGGTTTATCTCTGTTAATCAACACTTGTTTAGTGCCAGTTCAGAACCGCTTCTAACTGAATAAATGCTAAAGAACTATACATTAATCTAAAAAATCAGTATGTAAATTCTTGACAAAGTATAGTGTATCGCTTTTAATTGGTAACAACTTATGCTTAGTCTTTAAGTAAAATAACCTTAAATCCACCGTGAATAACAGCAGGAACTTTACTAAGTCCCAGGCTGGATTGTTCCTTTTGCTAGGAACCACAATCCCAGTAGCCGTAGTATCGATATTGACTAGTAACCCTTGTTTAGCACAGATTATACCTGATACTATGTTGGGAAATGAAAGCTCCCGTATTACGACTGGTGTCAACATTAAGGAACATGGGGCTGACTTAATTGAAGGTGGTGTCCAACGGGGAAGCAACCTGTTTCACAGTTTTGCAGAATTTAATGTCAACAACGGACAGCGAGTATATTTTGCCAACCCTACGGGCATTGCTGATATTTTTAGTCGAGTCACTGGCGGTAACGCCTCTAACATTTTGGGAACTCTGGGCGTAAATGGTGCAGCTAATCTATTTTTGCTCAATCCCAAAGGTATTATTTTTGGGCCAAATGCCCAGTTAGATATTCAAGGTTCATTCCTGGCTACGACAGCCAACAGTTTTCAGTTTCCTGATGGTAGTAAATTTAGTGCTACTAATCCCCAAGCGCCGCCACTGTTAACAATGAGTGTACCTGTGGGTGTGCAATATGGTTTACAGCAAACGGCAAGTATTACTAATCAAGGAAATTTGGTAGCAGGAAAAGATTTGACGCTGAACGCAGGAAATTTGGATTTACAAGGACAACTCCAGGCTGGTGGTAATTTAACGTTACAGGCGCAGGAAACTTTAAAAGTTAGAGATAGCGCAACTAATCCTTTCATTGCGGCTGCGGGTGGGAATTTGCTGGCGCAAGGTAATCAGAAAGTAGATATTTCTGCCTTAAATCACCCAGATAGTGGCTTTTACTCTGGTGGCGATATGGTGTTGCAGTCTGAAAATACCATTGGTGGCGATGCACATTTTTGGGCTGGGGGTAATTTTAGGATAGAAAAGTTAAACGGCAATTTAGGTAATCTATTTAGTCCTGACGATCCGGTAATTCGGGCTACTGGGAATGTGAGTTTTGGTAGTTACACAGGGGCATCTTTGCACATTCTGGCGGGTGGGAGTGTCAATATTTCGGGTAACGTTGATATCACTGGCGTAGATAGCACAAGCAATTCTCTTCAAGAAACCGTCACGCTGTCGGATGGAACAACAATAGATATTGATGGTAGTAATAAACCAACATTAGACATTAGAGCAGGGGTTGATTCCAATTATATTGGTACTCCGCAATTTACACCCAATCCGCTCATTGGATTCAATGTACAAAATCCTAATACGAGCAACGAACCAACAAATGCAAATATTAACATTCAAGGTAAGATTTATAATCTTTCAGGCAGTCAATCTAACAGTGGAGACATACTTATAACTAATCAGTATCATCCCAATGGATTAGCGGGTGATATTACAACTGGAGTGATTAGCACTTATGGTAATGTCGCTGTTGATTCGCAGGGTGATATTACAAATAATGGGACAATTTTAACTGATATTTATGATTTTGTAGAAAAAAACAGAACAGGCGGTAGTATTAAGCTGCTAGCAAATCAAAATATCTTGATTCAAGGTTCTCTGTTATCTAATGTAAATGGTAGTTTGAATGGCAATGGTGGCAATATTTACCTCAATAGTCGTAACGGAACAATTGATATTAAGGCGGATATTATATCTAAATCTCCCAACAATGGAATTGCTGGAAGTGTCACGATTCAAGCGTTAGGAAATATATCTCTTTCTAATAGTAAAATAGAAGCCATTAGTAATAATGATATCGAAGAATATAAGAATAACATCACCATTAATTCTACGAAAGGTTCACTTAATTTAAATGATTCTCAATTAAATACCACTAACAATAATGATGAGGGCTATGCAGGATATATCATAATTAATGCTAGTGACAAAATATCTCTTCTCAACGGCAGCAAGATATCTAGTCAGGGAAATAATGGATTACTATTAATTGGTATTAATCTAACAATACCGACTGATGATAATAGTGAAACAATAAAGCTTGCTGTTGATCCTAATAATACATATACACCTAAAAATGTTTTTATTGATAATAAATCAGAAATAAATACGAATGGTAATGATTCAGATGAGGCAGGAGGTATTATTATTAATGCTAGTGATAAAATATCCCTTCTTAATGGCAGCAAGATATTGAGTCAGGGAAATAATGGATTACTATTGATTGGTACTCCTATTATTAATCAAAAAGTATTGGATAATAATGGATTACAATTTAGTGGTATTAATGATATAGATAAGCCTAATAGCATTATTATTGATAATTCGGAAATAAATACTAATAGTCATGGTTCAAGTAAGGCAGGAAATATCAGTATTAATGCTAGTAATAAAATATCGATTCTCAACGAAAGCAAGATATTTAGTCAGGGAAATTTTGGCAGTATTGATATCACCGCAGGTAGCTTATATCTGAATCACAATTCGGAAGTTAATACTAATAATGATTCTGGCAGTGCAGGAGATATCAACATCACAACAAATAATTTGCTGCTTCGTCGCCACAGTAAGATTTCCACTACAGCCGGTCAAGAAGGAATTGGTGGTAATGGCGGTAGCATAAAGATTAATGCCAACGATGGATTTGTTATCGCAAAACCATCAGAAGACAGTGATATCATTGCCAATGCCTTTGGCGGACAAGGAGGCAAGATTAAGATTACTGCCAGCCGCATTCTAGGATTTCAGAACCGGGGAAAGTTGAATTCAGCAGAACTGAGGAAGATTAAAAACAACGGCACTAGCGATATTAGCGCCAGTTCTGATGTGGATTCAGGGGAGGTAGTCATTGAAAGCCTCAGCATTGATCCTAGCCAGGGGCTTGTGGCACTGCCGACAAATCTAGTAGACCCCTCTAGATTAATTGCCCAAGGCTGTACCTCTAGCAACAGTAACGTTGCTAAAGGACAAAGTGAGTTTGTGATTACTGGACGTGGCGGACTACCACCCAGCCCTGATGATACTCTCAAGCCTGCGGCTACTTTACCAGAGTGGGTAGTAAATAATACGGTTAATAATAGTAATAATTCTATAAATATGACTGAGAATAATTTAAGGCAATTATCATCAAATATTTCTACTCCCTTAGTAGAAGCAGTAGGTATGGTACGCAGTGCAAATGGAGATATTGTTTTGACTGCTCAATCAACAACAGCTACTTTGTTGCAGTCGGGGTTATCTACTCAAGCCTGTAATGTTACTCAAGGGAATGTTCGATGATGAACGACTGGCTGGGTAGGCGATCGCCCTATCTATATCAATACTATTCAGATCGGGTCACAAACCAACCACAAAACCTGTTCCAGACTGGCAATGCATCCATCATCTCTAAGAAAACAAAATCTATCAGTCAGATTCTTTTGACAAATTGGGGTTATGTATTCCTCCTATGCACAGGGTTAAATATCAGCATTTATCCACAACGGTTAGCGGCTCAAGAGGCTCCTATTGAGGTAAAACCGCCTTCCATACAACCACTACCCCAGCCACAACCTCTACCAGAACTACCGCCTCCAGAACAACTATTACCCACTGCACCCCAGTCACCAACTCAACCAGATGTTAATCCGCAGACATTAGCAGAAACGTTGGTTGTAGAACGGTTTGAGTTTGTGGGGAACACAGTTTTTAGCACCCAAGAACTGGCGAAATTGACGGCTCCTTACCTCAAACACCCAATTACTTTTAATGATTTACTCAAGCTACGTTTAGAACTGACGAAATTATATATAGATAGAGGCTATATTACCTCTGGAGTAATTATTCCTCCCCAAACTGTGAAAGCAGGGGTAGTGGTAATGCAGGCGGTAGAAGGAAGTATAGAAAAGATAAATGTTACAGGTACGCGCCGCCTCAACCCCAGCTATATCCGCGATCGCCTAGCCATTGCTACTGGTAAACCATTATCCCGCGAGCGCCTACTCGCAGGATTGCAACTATTACAACTCGATCCTTTAATTAAAAGTATATCTACTGACTTACAAGCCGGCATAAGTCCGGGTACGAATATTTTAGAAGTTAAAGTGACTGAAGCCAATTCTTTTAGTACTCAGCTAGTGCTAGATAACCAACGCAGTCCAAGTGTGGGAAGTTTTCGCAGGCGCATCAATCTTACCGAAGCCAATTTATTAGGGCTAGGAGACGGTTTAAGTGTTGGTTACACCAATACTGATGGTAGTAATGGCTTTGATGTTAGCTATAACCTACCAGTCAACCCACGCAACGGTAAGCTGATTTTTACCTATGGCAATACTAATAGTGATGTTATAGAACGTCCTTTTAACTCCTTGGATATTAATTCTCAGTCAAGTTACTACGAATTAACCTTCCGTCAACCCCTTTTACAAACTCCCAGCCAAGAGTTTACTTTAGGAATTACCGCTAGCCACCAAGCAAGTCAAACATTTCTAGGTTTTAACGACATCGGAGCGTTTCCTCTTGCAATTGGTGCTGATGACCAAGGAAGGACGAGGGTTTCTGCGATCCGATTTTTTCAAGAATGGACTCAACGTAGTAGCCAACAAGTAATAGCAGCGCGATCGCAATTTAGTTTAGGCTTGGGTATTTTAGATTCCACAATCAATCAGGATGAACCCGATAGCCGTTTTTTAAGTTGGCGAGGACAAGCACAATGGCTGCGCCAACTAGCGCCTGATACCTTAGTGCTGCTGCAAGCTGATATGCAATTAGCAGATAGAAAACTGTTAGGACTGGAACAATTTGGTATCGGTGGACAAACAACTGTGCGCGGATACCGTCAGGATCAACTCTTGACAGATAATGGTGTGCAAGCAACCGCAGAAATTCGCTTACCGATTCTGCGAGTTCCTCAAGGAGTCTTGCAACTCACGCCTTTTGCAGATATAGGTACTGGCTGGAATAATGGCGGCTCAAATCCTCGTACTAACACTTTAATCGGTACTGGAATAGGCTTGCTGTGGCGACAGGGTAATAATTTTACTGCACGTTTTGATTGGGGTATCCCACTAATATCTGTTGATTCTCAGAGTGATAAAACATGGCAAGAAAACGGTTTGTATTTCTCTGTTATCTATACACCTTTTTAAATCGGGGATTGATGCTAAGAGTGAAAAATTTTTCTGAGAAACAACGCCAAAAATTCTGGTATGGACTTTTGGCTTGTCTGACAACTTTACTGTGTATATTTGGTTCGCCTGTGGTGGCTCGTGATGTGGTAAGTCAAGGGTTGACTGCATCTGTGGTTGCTTCTTCTTCTCAAGAGGAAGTAGCTAAAAATCTCTATATGTCAGGGCGATTTGCAGAAGCAGTAAAGCTATTACAGCAAGCCTATCAAACAAGTGGGAATCAAGTAGAAAAGGCGGTGATTCTGAGTAATTTGGCTCTCAACTTGCACCAATTAGGCCGCATTGATGAAGCAAGTGGGGCAATTGAAGAAGCGATCGCTATTTTACAAAATACTGCCAATTCACCACCTGTTTGGGCGCAAGTTTGGGATATCAAAGGTAATCTGGAACTAGCACAGGGTAAAGCTCAAGCAGCTTTGTCATCCTGGGAAACAGCCGCATCGCTCTACGAAAAATTAAAAGATAGCAATAGAGCTATCCTCGCCCAAATTAACCAAGCACAAGCATTGCAGACTTTAGGACTCTATCGGCAAGAGATTTCTCTACTCCAGAGTTTGACAACGGATCTGCAAAAACAACCAGACTCTCTGGCTAAGGCGGCTAGTTTTCGCAACTTGGGTGAGGCGCTGGCGTTGGCTGGCGATATCGATCGGGCAAAAAAACATTTACAACAAAGTCTGGAGATTGCCGGAAAACTACAATCACCAGAAAATATTGCTACAGCTTACCTGAGTTTGGGTAATCTTGCTTATATTCCTGGTAGCAGTATAGAACAAAAACATACTGCTCTGACTTATTACGAAAAAGCAGCTGTTTCATCAACTACTGCGACTAGCAAAATCCCATCTCAACTTAACTGTTTACGCCTGTTGATTGAGTTGGAACAATGGCCAGCAGCACAAGCATTATATCCCGAAATTCAAAGTCAAATTGCTAACCTGCCGCTTGGTCGTTCGGCGATTTACGCTCAGGTAAATTTGGCTCAACGCCTTTTAGAAATGAGGCAGAAATTCCCTGAACCCAACCCAGAAAAAATTGCTAAAATCCTGGCTGTGGCACGTCAGCAGGCGCAACAATTGCAAGATGTACGCTCAGAGTCTTTTGTATTAGGTAATCTTGGACACCTATATGAATTATCTCAACAATGGTCTATAGCCCAGGATTTGACTACACAGGCGCTAAATTTGTCACAATCAATTCAAGCGTCAGATATTGCCTATCGTTGGCAGTGGCAACTGGGACGTATTCTTTGCCAAGGTAAAACCCAGTGCGATCGCACAGAAGCGATCGCTGCCTATCAACAAGCATTTAATACTCTCCAAAATATCCGTAGCGATTTGATTGCCACGAATAAAAATGTGCAGTTTTCTTTTCGGGAAACGGTAGAACCTGTGTATCGCCGTTTAGTAGATTTATTACTTCAATCATCAGCACCAAGTCAAGAGAATTTAACACAGGCTCGTAATGTTATTGAAGCCCTGCAAGTGGCGAAATTACAAAACTATTTGCGGCAAGCTTGTGAAGATACAAAATTAGCACTCGACAAGGTGATTGACTCCAAAGATAAAACATCTGCTGTTATTTATGCAATTATTTTGGATAACCGTTTAGAAGTTATTCTCAAGCGACCGAATAAAAAACTTAGCCATTATGCTACCCCGCCTCAACAGAAAATTGAGGAAGTTGTCAGCCGACTATATGAAAATCTGCAAGAAGATGGTAGTTATGAAGAAGTACAACAGGATGGTAAAAAAGTTTATAACTGGCTGATTCAACCAATAGAAAAACAGTTAAAGGATAGCAAAATTAAAAATTTGATTTTTGTTTTGGATGGCCCTTTAAGAAAAATCCCGATGGCTAGTCTCTATGATGGACAACAGTATCTAGTAGAAAAATATGCTGTCTCCTTAGCTTTGGGGTTACAAGTACGCGAACCCATTGCTTTAGATAGATCGAAAATCAAAATTTTGGCTGCTAGCTTAACTCAACCACCAAATAACACAGAACTTTCTGGCTTTTCTCGATTAGCAAATGTTGAGCAAGAAATCAAGGAGATTAAAAAGACAGGATTAGCCGTTAACTGGATCGCCGATGGAGAATTTACCACGAACAATTTTAACAAAAAACTAAATGCTGCTAATTTTGACATAGTACATTTAGCAACCCACGGTCTATTTAGTGCAAATCGAGAAAATACTTTTGTGGTGACAGCCGATGGAAAGTTAAAAATAGATGAATTCGATCGATTGTTTCTTACCCAAAAACAAAACCGTACTCACAGAATTGAGTTACTGGTTCTTAGTGCTTGCCAGACAGCTACAGGTAACGACCAAGAAGTGATGGGTATTGCTGGAACTACAGTTCAAGCTGGGGCTAGTAGTGCGATCGCCAGTTTGTGGGATCTAGACGATGAAGCCAGCGTTCCATTCATTAAAGAATTTTATACGCATCTAGGGCAACCCAACATCAGTAGAGCCGAAGCACTGCGTCTCGCACAGCAAGCTTTACTCAAAAACCCTAAATATGACCACCCCCGTTATTGGGCCCCCTATGTTTTAGTTGGTAGTTGGCTTTGATGTCCATCTCAAGAATTTGTGTATGAACTTCATATTTTCTCCGTTTTTCTTAAGTACTATTACTATACTGAAAGCTACTTTGTTCTCTTATACTGTATCAATTAAATGTAAGTGACACAGGCGATCGCCATTGATTAAAATCAGTGGTTTTCATTTTGAGCGTGATGTCAAACAATTTCTAAAAACGAGCATTAATACTCAATATGAATAGCTTTAAAGATGCATTTATTTCTTATGGAAGAGCAGATAGCAAAGATTTTGCAACTAAGCTGCATCAGCGACTTGTAGAAGCAGACTTGAAAATTTGGTTTGACCAAAATGATATTCCTTTGGGTGTTGATTTCCAAAATCAAATAGATGATGGGATTGATAAATCAGACAATTTTCTCTTTATCATTGCGCCTCATTCAATCAACTCCGTTTATTGTGGTAAAGAAATAGATTTAGCACTCCGCCGGAATAAACGCATTATTCCCTTACTCCATGTAGAGCAAATTACTCAAGAAATTTGGCAGCAACGCAATCCTAGAGGTGAAGCGAGTCACTGGGAAGAATATAAAGCCAAGGGGTTGCATTCCAGTTTTCCCAATATGCACCCAGCTATTGGCAAGATTAACTGGGTATACTTCCGTGAAGGTATAGATGACTTTGAGAAATCCTTTGCCGGACTCCTAGAGCTATTTTCCCGTCATCGAGAGTATGTGCGTCAACACACCTACTTTTTAGCCAGAGCCATAGAGTGGGAACAAAAACAACAAAAGTCAGAATACCTGTTAGTTGGTGAAGAACGGATACAGGCTGAAGACTGGCTGAAAATTCGGTTTAAACACGAGCAACCGCCCTGTGAACCAACGGATTTACACTGTGCTTTGATTTGTCAGAGTATCAAAAATGCTAACAACCTGATGACTCAGGTGTTCCTCTCCTACTCAGAAAAAGAGAGGGCATTTATGGAGAAAATTGCTAAAATCTTGATGCGAGAAAGTTTCACGGTTTGGACAAACAAAACAGATATTCAGTCTGGGTCGGATTTTGTCGAGTCGATTTATCGAGGTATTGAGGAAGTAGATAATCTGGTTTTTCTGATGTCTGCGGCCTCTTTGCAATCAGAATACTGTCAAATGGAACTGTCTCATGCTTTCTCTCTGAAAAAGCGGGTCATTCCTTTGTTGATTGAACAAGTAGACCTAGAGCTAATTCCTATCGAATTACGTACCCTGCACTTCATTGACTTTACAGAGCAACAACCGCAGGCAAAAGACTCTGCCAATATTGACCAGCTAATTAATGTGCTGTTTCAAGATACAGCTTACTACGAACAGCATAAAATTTTATTAGTCAAAGCTCTGAAGTGGGAACGACAAAAACGCAATTCTAGTATTTTGTTGCGGGGTCACAATCTTCGTAATGCTGAGGCTTGGTTAAAGGTAGCTAAACAAAAAACGCAACATCTGCCCATACCTTTGCAAGTAGAGTTCATCACTGAAAGCCTCAAGCAGCCCCCAGAGGCAGCGCTGGACGTATTTATTTCTTACTCTCGTGCTGATTCTGACTTTGCACGCAAGCTCAACGATACATTGCAAATTCAAAACAAGACTACTTGGTTCGATCAGGAAAGTATTGCCTCCGGTAGTGACTTTGAGCAAGAGATTTACCGAGGAATAGAAAGCGCCAACAACTTCTTATTTATTATTTCACCCAACTCTATCAGTTCACCCTACTGCAAGGCTGAGGTAGAGTACGCGATGAATTTGCATAAGCGAATCGTTACTGTTTTGTATCGGGAAATTAACATTGCAGATATTCACCCAGGGTTAGCAAAAGTACAATGGATTGATTTTTGCAAGTATGGAGCAGATTTTCTAACCAAATTTGGGGAATTAACTAGAACACTAGATGCAGATCCAGATTACGTGCGATCGCACACGCGTCTTTTCTTGAAAGCGAAGGAGTGGGACGATCGCAAACGTGATGATAGTTTCTTGTTGCGGGGTAAAGATTTAGTCGCTTCTGAGGAATGGTTGAAGCAGTCTGTTGACAAACAACCAGCCCCCACCAATCTCCAACTAGAATATCTTGCTGCTAGTCGCGCTCTTCCCTATCGGAAAATCAAGCTCCGTACTGTGCTGCTGAGTAGCTTGGTTGTGACAATGGTAATGTTCATTGCTAGATTTCTCGGATTCACTCAGCCTTTAGAGCTAGCAGCTTATGACCAGATGATGTCCTTACGTCCTGATGAACCCAAGGACGAAAGATTTTTAATGGTCGATGTCGATCCCGAAAGTCTTGAAAAGTTGAATGAATCCGGGAGATATCCGGGTGGTAAAGGTTCTATTCCTGATGCGGCTCTAGACGATTTACTCAAAAATCTTTCCCAACATCAACCTAGTATGATTGGGCTGGATTTTATCCGTGATTTTCCGGCTGAAGGTAGCCTAAAACAACGTTTACAGCAAACAAAAAACTTCATTTCGGTCTGTAAAAACAGTTATGAAAATAGGCGGGGTGAAAAAATTCTTGGCTTTAAACACGCACCAGAAGTCCCGTTAGAGCAAGTTGGCTTTAGTGACTTAGTTGATGACGATGCTAAAGGTGGTCGTTTTGTGCGCCGACAATACTTGATGCAAAAGCCAGACCCTAAATATTGCAATACACCGGAAGCTTTGAGTCTAGTAATTGCTCGTCGCTATCTAGAAGCCAAGGGTCAGCCTTTCACCTCTCCTCTAAATCCCGAAACCAAAGCTTATGACCAACCGATGCAGTTTGGTAAAACAGTGATTCCCCAACTACTGGGACTGGGAGGTGGCTATCAAGACATGGATAATCAGCTTCAAGGTTATCAAACGATGCTCAAATATCGTACTTTTGGCGGCGACCCCAATAATTTCGCGCCTAGAGTCAATATTTGGGAAGTTTTGGACAATAAAGTTTCTGCTGAACAAATTAGAAATCGGATTGTACTGATTGGCTTTACTGACAGGCAAAACAGACAAGCTGATTACTGGAGTACACCCTATAGTGACGTTGCCGGAGTAACGTTGCATGGGCAAACCATCAGCCAAATCTTGAGTGCGACCTTAGATAATCGCTCGCTTATCTGGTGGTGGCCTCTTGGTTATGAAACAGTGTGGATGTTTAGTTGGGCTTTGGTAGGTGCTGTTGTCTGTTGGCGATTTAACCGCAATCTTTACACAGGTATAGCTGTAGGACTTTCTACTGGAACTTTATACATAATATGTTCCGTAATTTTAGTTACTCAAAGCGGTTGGATACCTTTTATTCCAGCATTTTTGACATTAATATTTACTGGAGGAGCAGTATTATACTTAACTAATCGACTCCGTAAAACTTAAGTCAACAAATCAGCAGACTAAGAGGAAATTGCAAAATGCTTCGTCCACAATTATCGATTCGGCGGTCAACTATTTTGATCTGCACTCTGACAAGTGTTTTTTATTTTAATTTTTTGTCTCCTATTTTTGTTCGCAAAGCCCAAGCACAGAATTTGTTTGAGCGTATTGGCCAGATGTTTAGTGGTTCTAGAGCCGAGGGAAATGCATCTGGGCGATCGCGAGGAGGAGCAACGCGATCGCAATGTTCTCAAATAAATAGCAACAACCTCATTGCCTTAGTTTCTAATAACAATGGAGGCTTGACTACTCAGGATTATCCCCAGTTCTGGTTTTACTTACCCTTTGGAGGAAATTCCCAGTCACCTCCAGCTAAATTTAGATTATTAGATGAACAGAAAAAGTCTGTTTTAACAAAGCCTCTGCTGTTCTCTTTATCAGAAAAAAAAGGTATTGTCAGCATTAGTCTTCCCCCTACCGAAAAACCATTATTGATTGGAAAAAAATATCATTGGTACTTCAAAATTGCTTGTGTCAATACTCAGGGATCTAACACAAATATTAGTGTTAATGGTTGGGTTCAACGAGTGCGAGCGAGTCCTAAGCTAGTAGCACAAATCAAGCACACAGCATATCAACATCAGTACATTCCTTATGCAGAAAATAACATTTGGTATGAAACTGTTAGCCAACTTGCTCAGAACCGAGTTGCTAATCAACAGGACTGGGGTAATTTACTATCATTTTTTAAACTTGAAGAATTTGTTAATTCCCCTATTTCTGAACTCAAACTACAAAAGTAGTAAATAAAATCATCTGATTAATTAATAAAATTACCGGACATGGAAAAATTTTTTAACTTGAGTTTCAATGAAGGACAAACAGCAAAAGCCGCTACAGTATCCGAAGCAGGAGAATTGTCTGATGCGCTTGAGCAAATGGGGCTGGTTGGTTCCCATCCGATTTTAGTCATCGTTGGTGGTGCAAGTCAGATGAGCGAAGCAGACTTTGTGCGTATCCAAAACTTGTTTGTGGAAGTATTAGCCCCAATAGCGCAACGTTTAGGAGCATATATTGTCGATGGTGGTACAGATGCCGGAGTCATGCAATTGATAGGTAATGCTCGTCATCAAATCAATGCTCAATTTCCGTTGATTGGTGTAGCGCCTACAGGAAAAGTCATTCTACCCAATCAGACTGAATCTAGTGATGATGCTGCACTTTTAGAACCACATCATACTCATTTTATCCTAGTCCCTGGCAATAATTGGGGTGATGAATCTCCTTGGATAGTACAAGTAGCAACCATGCTAGCTAGCGGCGCACCTTCGGTAACAGTGCTGATAAATGGTGGAGAAATTACCTTTCTTGACGCTGCTAATAGCGTCATCGCCGGACGCTTGGTGATGGTAATAGCAGGTAGTGGTAGAACAGCCGATAAACTTGTTTGTGCATTAAATGGAGAAGCTACAGATGAACGTGCTGAAAAATTAGCTGCTTCTGGTAAGTTGCAAACCATTGATTTAGAAGCGGATTGGGAAAAGTTAACTCACACAATTACACATTTACTTTCTACTTAACAATATCGCTGCCAAAAAAGAGTACGAAGAGGTAGGGCTGTCGTAGTAGAGTTATTGTCTTCCCAAACGATAACTCAGAAACTACGATTTAGCCCATGCTCGACATCCTGATGTTTATAAAGATACTCTGCTCCATCAAGAATTGGCACAGGCTCTTAATATAGTAATTTTAGTAATTTAGGTCAAAACCAATCTTGAAATTCATGCTCGTAGCCATGTAATTTCATTTTCTAGCGACCTAAATTTGAAGTCTAATAAAATCATTGATTATTACAAACTTCTCTTTCAAATCGAGTTTAACTTCTGTGATGCCAAGCAATTTTTGAGGCTGGAAGATTTTATGAATCTGAACCAAATTATCTACCTTGAGGAGCCAACAATGGCAAAAAAAGATCCATATCGGGAATTTTTAAAGCAAAAGTGCTAATTGGGGAAACTACTGATGATGAAGCAATATTTTTATGTAAGTATATCTAGAAGCTTTTGAGAAATTTAAAACTATGGGTAAGAAAGAAGACTATAGTCAATACCTTAGACAGGTATTCTGTGGACTGATTGACCGACTCGACTTGTCAGACTTGCGAAAAGACTTTCTGAAAAATCGCTGGCTTGACCAACTCATGTGGCTGGAGGGACGAGCCACCAAAGAACGCAATGCTCATCACAACCTCAGAATGATTACTATCATTGGTGGGGTAATTGTCCCAGCACTAATTGGTTTTCAGAAGGGGAACCAGAAGTGGCAAGAAATTGTTGGCTGGTCGGCTTTCGGTTTAAGTCAGGTAGTAGCCGTTTCTGCTGCGGTTGAAGAGTTTTTTGGTCATGGTGAGAAGTACCGCAACTATCGTAATACTGCTGAAGGCTTGAAAATTGAGGGGTGGCAGTTTTTCCAAATGGCTGGCCCCTATCGTCAATTTAATACCCACTCCGAGGCCTATACCATTTTTGCTGAACGTGTCGAACAGTATATTCAGCAAGACTTACAGGGCTTTATTTCCCAGTTAACAGAACGACAAGAGGCAGGCACTAAGCAGACACAAGAAACAGTCACAAAGAATGCTGAACTTGCTCTAGAAAAGCTCAACGAGCAGTTGCAGTTACGGGCACAGTATGAAGCCCAACTTAAGGAACTAGAAGCCGAGAAGCAGCGTGTCCAAGCCGAAAGGCAGCAGTTGGAACAAGAGCGCGATGACGCAAAACCAGCACTTCTGACAGCCCAAGAGGACTCAGATAAGCAACCTGACTTAAGTCCTGTTGGTAATTTATTGCAAGAGGATGAGGAAGACCGGGACAGTACCAGCCTAAACCCTAATTCAGTACAGTATCTCAGTGCTAACGAGATTCTGGTTAAGATTAAGAGCAATCCTATAAGCAAGAACGGTACAGCAACTAACCAGCCCACCGAAACCAAACAAGTCTCCACAAGTCTACCTATGTGTGGAGTTGAGCTAATTAAAAAGTTTGAAGGTTGCTATCTTAATGCATACAAAGATCCTTTAAGTGGAGGGCTACCAATCACAATTGGCTGGGGTACGACCAGGAAACGTGACGGTAGTCCGTGGTACATGGGAGATAGTATTTCCCAACAACAAGCTGATGAACTGTTGATTTATCAGTTGGAAACAAGCTATTTACCCGATTTAATGAAAATACCTTACTGGAGCGAACTCAACCCTAACCAACAAGGTGCTTTACTCAGCTTTGGCTACAACTTGGGGAGTAAATTTTACGGTCTCTCTAATTTTGAGTCAATGACCAGAGTCTTAAAGAATCGTGATTGGGCTAATATCCGCGAAACTTTCATCAAGTATCGTAATCCTGGATCAAATGTTGAGCAAGGACTTAGGAGACGAAGAGAAGCTGAAGCTGACCTATTCCTGAAACCCTACGCTTAATGGTTTAGCATTTAAAGTTTGAGAAATTAAGTTAGCGGAAACATTAGACAGAAAATGAAGGCACTCACCGCAGGACACAATTATGATTCGTAACAGCAAAAAGTATTCGATCAACGTAGACAAAATGGGGCAAGATGTTGCGATTAACATTTCTTTGGAAATAGAAATGAGTCCTGAGCTAATTGATCTGGTGTTGCGTGACTTAAGAAGCGATGCCAGAGACTTGAATGAAGCCCGCATACTGACTGAAATTATCCGTGACCCGACAATCATCTATAGCCTCTGCCAACGCATAGAACAGATTAAAAATCAAGACATTAGATATAAAGAAACGGAGCATCAAGACCTGAGTAATCAACAGCCAAGAAGTCCAGACTGGAACTTGTATACAGCAAGTGATACTTCAAACAACTCCTAGCTGGACTTTTTAAAAGCGGATGCAAGTGTTGCGCGTTCAAGCTTTTGGCGATTATTGAAAAGTAAAGCTTTAAGGCGTTTTTAATATAAAAAAATTTTGCCGTTCCTTACTTATCTATGAACAGTTACAAGCAGACATCATAAAAATGGCTAATATTATGTCTAATCAGGAAAAATATACAGAACTATGGCAAGTCTGCAAGGTGCAATCAAATCTCTTGCCAGAGTTAGAAAAAATTGCTGAGAAGCTGTATTACGATCGCGGCTTTTACGAGAAAATCGAGTGGTACTATCCCAACTTACCTTGGTATTGGGCAGGAATCTTACACGCTAAGACGGATTTCCAAGGTTCTACCCAATTCTTCGATCAAGTCAAGCACAAGCTGAGTAAGATTCAGGGCGAACAGATACCAGCAAAGCTCCCAGCTCGTTTATTGGCCTTTGATGCGTGCAATGACTTCCAGGGCAAAGATAGCCAGGGAATTACGCCGTTTGTTTGGGCTGGGACTAATCACACTAAGAGTATTGATTCGGCTGCTGGTTGTGCGGCAATTTTATACTTTCTGCAAGCAATAGGACTCAAAGAGAACCAGAGCGAGCAGGGGCAGTTTAATCTCAAAGTGACTTCTGACTCGGTATTTAAAAGCTGCTCATTGCCCTCCAACAAGCTTGAGGCATCAGAAAAAGCCTCTGTCAAAGCGGGGACACAGTTGGAAATTAGCGAGGTGGCGATCGCAGACGCTCACCATCTCCGAGTCATGCTCAAAGCTCCAGTTCAGGATCGGCGCATTTGGTTTATCTATGGTGGACATGTCCAGATTGACGGCTCCAAAATCGCAACAGTCCCGACCAAGCCTAAAACTCTAGAAGAGAAAATCGTTGCCTATTGCCAGAAGAAGGGCTACAAAATTGACAAAGAACCTGGATATAAGAATATTATCTACATCGAAGGGATGAATCCGGACGGAACACTCAATGACAACGCCCTCAATGTCTGGAACGACCTCCGCATCGTGATTGAGTTTAAAGACGGCAAACCTAAGATGATTGGCTGTTGGGAAGCCACAACTAATCCAGGTAAGTACTATACATACAATCCCTTGAACGCCAAGGGTGCGGCAATTATCGCCTTCGGGCAATACACCGCATGGCAGGTAGGAACTCACGGACAGGCTTCTCCTCATGAAGCTCTTGTCCAAACTGGTGGTTCAGTCACTGTCCATCGTGATGCAAATCGTTCAGGCACCCGCGATAAAGGCGACTCTATAGACTCAGGTCATTTTGGCATTAACCAACATTGGGGAGGTGATAACCCTAAGTCCGATGTAGGAAGATGGAGCGCTGGCTGTCAAGTAGGTAGGACAAAACAGGGACATCGTGACTTCATGGTTATCGTTAAGTCAGACCCACGCTACCAAGCTAACCATAGTTTCACCTTTACTAGTACCATTATTGATGGTAAAGACCTCCTAGCACAGTTCCCTGCAAGTTGAATTTGTACAGGGAGGGCAGGAGTTTAAGGCGATCGCTGTAGATTCTGCAATTTTTTCCGCCGTCATATAGCTAGGGACTGGGGACTGGGGACTGGGTGAAAAGTCTTTTTGTGTCTGAGTTTCATCATCTGTTGATGTCCTAACCACCAAGGCTTTTGCTATAGTAAAGTTATCTCGCCACTGCCCACAAAGACATTTCCCGCAGACTCCTGAGTTCTGAATTCTTCTTATAAAATTTAGCGATAGATTGCAAATCCCTCAAAGCGTGGGCTAGAGAGGGATTTTAGTATTAGGTTTTTCGAGTGCTATGTTAAATTATTTGCTTTCTCAACTGCTTCCTTTAACTCTTCAAAGGTAATACTACCGTCTTTGTCTGAATCATAATTTACTAGTAATTCTTGGGGACTAGTGGTATTTGTTTCTGATGAAATGATTGCACTTAAGCCAGGGCTTAAAAAAAGATCATTAATGGATACTTTGCCGTCTCGATCGCTATCTAAGGTATTAAAAAGAGATTGAAGCTCTTGCACGGTTGTCATAAGTTTCTATCTGAATTAGGTTTTCAACTTAATATCTCATTAATCTCTGAGTAATCTCTCAAAATTAAATAAACTTGTATCAAAAGACGTAGAAACGGCTATCGCTGGGGCTTAGATTGGGTGTACGTTGTGAGTTACAGGGTTTACGCGCAGACCCAGCCTCTAAGATTTTGAGAGAAGCTTGTGAGGCTGGGATAATTGGCGTGAGTACCCACAACTTCAGGCGTACTGCACTCACCCAGATGAGTAATGCAGGCATACCGTTGAGTAACAAAAGGTTTAATGTCTGCCAAACACGGCAATCAACAGATGATTCACCTCATCCACTCCACCCAATCGAGCGCATCTCACACAGACCGATGCGACTGGGTAGATGGCGATCGCTCTTAACTGACTTTCCTCTAGAACTAGCTGCGATGCCTGCGGCGGTAAACTACGCTATCCTTTATCTTAACTACTCTAGTTCTGCCTCTAATTCCTTGAATTCTTTGTACTGTCTATCTTTGTGCTGCCAGTATTTATTGACTGTTTCTTTAGCTGCAACTGCACTTTCATATTCATCTCCATCCTCAAGAGTTAACCTTTCTCTTACTTTTTTCCGAAGGTCAGAGATAATTTTACCGTTAATTTTGCGGGTTTTAGCCCAATCTAAAATAGTTTGTGGATAAGAACTAGTGCCAAGATATTTACCTTGAATAATTTCTGGTAGATTGTACCCTTTTAGTTCGCTTATCCAATAGTAAATAAATTTGAGGTCTGGGTCTTTTTCCTGAATATTTTTATTTGGGTTATATATGCGAAAAGTATCACTTAAGGGATTAGTAACACCTGATTGCATCTGCCACTGCCAATTATCAATTGCTAAATCTCCATCTACTAAATAGTTCATATAATGTCTAGCACCGTGATGCCAGGAAATACCACAGTTGATAGTTAAAAATGTGGCACACATTGCCCTCATCCGAAAGTTCATCCAACCCATAGTTTTTAGTTGTCGCATACTGGCATCTACTAAGGGAAAGCCTGTTAACCCTTCAAGCCATGCCTGAAATAATTCTTGCTTTTCTGATGTTAGCTCTAAGGGTGTATACCATTCATCAAATTCAGGATAGCGATTTTGATAAGCTATTTCTGGATAAAAATAAAGACGTTGTGTAAAACTATCATGCCAGCGTAAGCGGTCACGAAATGCTTTTAAGGATAAGTCTGATTTTGGCTGATTTTTCAGTTCTTTTGCTCTGGCTTTAGTTTTTTGATAAATACTACGAACAGAAATAGTTCCGAAAGTTAGATGGGGAGACAAATGTGATGTTGCACCCATTTGTGACAACATTGGACGTGACAGCTTCCAGTGATATCCTTGATATCTACTCTTCAAAAATGAGTCTAATGTTGAGATTGCTTGCGTTTCTCCTCCTGGAAAATAAACTTTATCTACTGCCCAGAAACTATAATATTTCTTTTGAAGTTCTTTAAACATTAGCTGTGGTAATTTAAGAGTTAATTGAGGTGTCTTAAAAGTTTGAGGTGTTTGATGTTGGGGTTGTCTTTGGTAAGTATAGTATTGCTTAAACCACTCATCACGCTGATCTGATAATTGTAAAAAGTTATTTAGCCCAATGTGGTAATCCAAATTCAACTGTTTGTAGAAATCGACTATAGATTTATCTCGACTGATACCATACTCTACCTGTACGTCGCGGTTAAAGCAAAGTTTGGGTCGATATCCAAGGTGTAATAATTGTCGAGTCAACTCTTGTAAAATATCTGTAGAATTACCTTCAAATAAATACAGACGGCTACCTAACTTTTGCAGGTTGGAGTCCAGGTTTTCTAGTGATTCAAACAAAAACCTGACTCTCGCCTTTCCAACATCGACCCACTGATAAAACCAAGGATCAATAATGAAGAATGGTAAAACGGCTGCATCATTGGCAGTCGCTAACGTGACAATTTCGTTATCAGTTAGCCGCAAATCTCGACGAAACCACAGAAGATGCATAGTTCAACTTTCCCAGTCTACAATACATTTGTACCACTTATTTCATTGAGAAAGTTTTTGTGACTTGAGCGTTACACTTGATTGAGTAGCATTTTTTCGTCACATTGCCAATGCACGGCAACAGAGGGAGCAAGAGCATGACCATTGGCGTTTGGGTTCTCGGAGATCAACTTTGGTTACAGCAGTCAGCGCTACAAAGTTGCTTGCAACAAAAGCAACAGACTCCTGTAATTTTTATTGAATCCCTAACTCACGCTCAAGAACTTCCTTACCATTTGCAAAAATTGGTACTAGTCTGGTCAGCTATGCGTCACTTCGCTGATGAACTAGTCAATGAAGGTTGGGCAGTGACATACACTCAAAGCCAAGACTTCAAAACACCCTTACTTGAATGGATTGAACAGCACCAAATTAACGAATTGCGGGTGATGACTCCAACAGATCGCCCTTTTGCTGCGTTGATTCAAAAACTAAAACTTCCAATTCAAGTCACTTTTACACCCAATAATCGCTTTATCTGGAGTGATCAAGAGTTCCAACAATGGGCTAATGGTCGCAAACGCTTAATCATGGAAGACTTTTATCGTCAGGGACGACAGCGCTTCAACATTCTCATGGAGGGGAATCAACCTGTTGGCGGACGATGGAACTTTGATAAAGAGAATCGTAAACCACCCAAAGGCAAGATGACCTTACCTGAAGCCTTGTGGTTTGAACCAGACTCGATTACCCAAGATGTGATTAACTTCCTTAAGCAATCTGAGGCATTCGAGGACAATCATTCTTACTGGCAACTAGAGCCATTTCGTTGGGGAGTGACGCGACAGCAAGCATTACTTGTACTTGAATTTTTTGTGGAAACTTGTCTATCTGGTTTTGGCCCTTATCAAGATGCGATGGTGACAGGAGAACAAACAATGTGGCACTCAATGCTTTCTCCTTACCTTAACATTGGGTTGCTTCATCCATTGGAAGTTGTTCAAAAAGCAGAACTTGCATATTTAGACAACCAACAGCAATGGGAACTAAATAGTATTGAGGGCTTTATCCGTCAGGTGTTGGGTTGGCGAGAGTATATGCACGGGGTTTATGTTTACCTAAAACAAAATTATTCAGAAAGTAATTGGTTTAATCACACTCATCCACTGCCTGCTTTTTATTGGAGTGGTGATACAAAGATGAATTGTCTGCACCAGATTTTAAATCAGGTTAAACAAATAGGTTATGCTCACCATATTCAGCGCTTGATGGTACTGAACAACTTTGCTTTGATTGCCGGAATTTCGCCTCAAGAACTTGAGAACTGGTTTCATGCCGCTTTTATTGATGGCTACGATTGGGTGATGCAAACCAATGTAATTGGTATGGGGCAGTTTGCTGATGGTGGAATGATTGCATCTAAACCTTATGCTGCTTCTGCTAACTACATCAACAATATGAGCGACTATTGTAAAAAGTGTGCTTATAATCATCGTGAGCGCACTGCTAATAATGCTTGTCCTTTCAACTTCTTTTACTGGGACTTCCTGGCTCGTCATTACGATAAGCTTAAAAAACAGCCACGTATGACTCAAATTTTGCGTAACCTGGAACGTATTTCACCATCAGAACTTCAGACAATTCGCACTCTAGCTGATAATTGGCATACCACGCAAGCAACAACCGTTTAGCCATTCGTCGTCTAAGGGATCTCCAGAAAATAAAATGTTCCGACAAGAGCGTTTTCTCTATGGGCGCAACGCCCACCAGTCCTTGAGTTTACCCAAAATATATTTGAGGCAAGACATTTTATTACGAGTATTGGCTGCAACAGAATAACTGCGCGATTCCCTACCCAGATTTTGCCTAACTAAAAATTCACCCGACTTGAATCGTCACCGAACAAGGCGAGAAGTCGCTAGGTGGTAAACACATTCAAGGTAAGCTCATGAGTAAAGTAGTAAACTTGCCATTTGCTGAATTGTCTAAAATGACCTGAATGTAGCATTAACCCTTGATACAAATGAGGGGTTTTAAAATGTTGAAACTTTCAGTTACCCTGAAAAGATAAGCGATCGCTTGTCATCTAAGTATATAGATGGTTGCAATAACCACTAAATTCCTGTTATCCCTGTTTAAGGGATGACTTAGAGCAGAAATAAAAACTGATGATTAAGTATCACTCGATGAAAGTAAACATGGCTTGTGGTTGAGGAATAAATTTTTATGAAAGCGATGATTCTCGCGGCTGGCAAGGGTACTCGCGTGCGTCCGATTACCTATACAATTCCTAAACCAATGATTCCTATCCTGCAAAAGCCAGTGATGGAGTTCTTGCTGGAACTGTTACGCCAACATGGGTTTGACCAGATTATGGTCAACGTCAGTCATTTGGCTGAAGAAATAGAAAACTATTTCCGTGATGGTCAGCGGTTTGGGGTGCAGATTGCCTATTCCTTTGAAGGCAAAATTGATGATGAGGGTAAACTAGAGGGAGAAGCAATCGGCTCTGCTGGAGGGATGCGCCGCATCCAGGATTTCTCACCATTTTTTGATGATACCTTTGTGGTATTGTGCGGTGATGCGTTGATTGATTTAGATTTAACTGCGGCAGTTAAATGGCATAGAGCTAAAGGGTCGATCGCTACTATTATTACAAAATCTGTCCCCAAAGAAGAAGTTTCTAGCTACGGTGTGGTAGTCACGGACGAAGAGGGGCGTGTTAAAGCTTTCCAAGAAAAACCTTCAACTGAAGAAGCCCTTAGCACTAACATCAACACAGGTATTTACATCTTTGAACCAGAGGTGTTTAATTACATTCCTTCTGGTGTCGAATATGACATTGGTGGCCAATTATTTCCGAAATTGGTAGAAATAAAAGCCCCTTTCTATGCCATTCCTATGGATTTTGAATGGGTAGATATTGGTAAAGTTCCAGACTATTGGCGGGCAATTCGCGGTGTACTACTGGGTGAAATCAAAAATGTGCAAATCCCCGGTCATGAAGTCGCCCCTGGTATTTATACTGGCTTAAATGTCGCCGTGAATTGGGACAAAGTGGATATCACAGGCCCAGTTTATATCGGCGGGATGACAAGAATAGAAGACGGAGCAAAAATTGTCGGCCCAGCGATGATTGGCCCCAATTGTTGGATATGTAGTGGCGCAACAGTAGAAAATAGCGTGATTTTTGAATGGTCGCGCTTGGGGCCAGGAGTCCGCTTAGTTGATAAGCTGGTGTTTGGGCGTTATTGCGTAGATAAAACTGGAGCAGCTATAGATGTCCAAGCTGCTGCTTTAGACTGGCTGATTACCGATGCTCGTCAAGCACCACCATCCCATACCCCTCTTGAGCGACAAGCGATAGAGGAATTGCTGGGGACAAACGCCAATTAGAGTTAGGAGTTTGGAGTTAGGAGTTTGGAGTTTGTGTTTCACTCTTCACTTCTAACTCTTAACTTTATTCCTAACTCTTCACTCCTAACTCCTAACTATTTAAGTACGTATACCTTCTGAGACTCTGCTCATAGGTTTGCAGTAATCGCTGAGATTCTGCTAGGGTAATGCGTTTTTCTTCTAATGCTTTCTCGCAACGCTGGCGAATGTTTTCCACCATATCTTCAGAGTCATACTGAACGTAGCTTACTACTTCGCTCATGGTGTCACCTTTGACAACGTGTTCAATCTGGTAGCCTTTCGGCGTTAATTGGATGTGAACGGCGTTAGTATCGCCAAATAGGTTGTGCAAATTGCCCATGATTTCTTGGTAAGCTCCATTTAAGAACATCCCTAAATAATAGGGTTCTCCGGGCTTGTAGGTGTGCAACTCTAAAACAGATTTGACATCGCGTAGGTCAATAAAGCGGTCGATTTTACCATCGCTATCACAGGTGAGGTCTGCTAAAATCCCTCGCCGGATTGGTTCTTCATCCAAGCGGTGGATTGGCATGATGGGGAATAGCTGGTCAATCGCCCAGCAATCTGGTGCTGATTGAAACACTGACATATTAACGTAGTAGATGGAAGCCATGATTTTCTCAAGGTCTTCTAGTTCATCGGGTACGTATTCTTGCTGTCTAGTAATGTTAAGAATTTTCTGGCAACAAGCCCAGTAGAGTCGTTCGGCCTTGGCTCGCTCTCTAAGACGTAAAATTCCTAAGTTAAATCGGCTGATGGCTTCTTCTTTGAATTGGGCCGCGTCGTGGTAAAACTCTTGATAGTTCTCTTGGTTGATAGATTGGTAAGTTTCCCAAAGGTAATTAATTATTGGGGATTCTCCCTCTTGTGGAGGTTCTGGTGAATCGAGAGGGACATCGCTAGTACTAAGAACATCAAAAATCAGCACTGACTGATGGGAAGCGATCGCCCGTCCACTTTCACTAATCAGTGTTGGTACGGAAATTTGGCGCTCTGCACAGGTATCTTTTAACTCTGCTACGATATCGTTAGCATAGTTCTGCATGTTGTAATTTTTCGATGCATAGAAGTTGGTTTGAGAGCCATCGTAATCTACACCCAACCCGCCACCGACATCAAGGTATTTCATATCCGCCCCCAGCATGGCCAATTCCACATAAATGCGACTGGCTTCTTGGATGGCATCTTTAATTACATTGATGGCAGAGATTTGTGAGCCGATGTGGAAGTGCATCAACTGCAAAGAATCGAGCAAGTTAGCTTCCCGCAACTTGTCAACAGCCTCGATTACTTCCGGCATTGTCAAACCAAATTTAGCGCGATCGCCACTAGAGGCTCCCCAACGTCCCATACCTTGGGTACTGAGTTTAGCGCGGACACCTAATATCGGTTTAATACCTAACTGGCGATTGGCATCAATTACCAAATCAACCTCTTCAATCTGTTCTAAGACGATGATTGGTGTTTGCCCTAATCTTTGGGCTAACATTGCCGTTTCAATGTATTCTCGGTCTTTGTAGCCATTGCAAACTAATAATGCTCCTGGGGTATCGAGGACAGCCAGAGCAATCATTAGTTCTGGTTTGGAGCCAGCTTCTAAACCAAATTGATGGGGTTTGCCAAACTTGACTAAATCTTCAATCAAATGCCGCTCTTGGTTGCATTTGACAGGAAACACACCCCGGTATACGCCAGGGTAGTTGTAGCGGGCGATCGCTTTGGCAAAACAAGCATTCAACCGTTCAATCCGGTCTTCCAAAATATCCGAAAAGCGAATCAACATGGGAAGTCCCAAGTTGCGCTGTTTCATGGAGTTGACCAATTCAAACAAGTCGAGAGATCCACCGCGATCGCCCTTTGGTGACACGGTGACGTGACCAGCAGCGCTAATCGAAAAATAGGGTTGTCCCCAACCTTCAATGCGGTACAACGCTTCACTATCCTCAATTTTCCAGGAGCGAGGTAAATTTCCTGCGGTAGTAGTAGGTGGTAAAAGTTTCTTTTGTTTAGGATTTTTCACTTCAGATTTTTGTCCATTGGACGGTACTGGTACCACCTCATCAGATGTAGCAGTTGACTCACCCATTTCTTCCTAACCTCTGTTTTTCGCCCACGACTTAACAATTTAACGCATTCATTTGGGAACGTATATGCACCCAGGGATAATTTCTGAGATAAACTCTGATTGGTCGTTGGTCATTGGTCATTGGTCAAGAGTGCAAAACCCTTACCCTTGGACAAATGACAAAAGACTAATGACTAATGACAAGATAAAAACTTTATTAAGCTTTGGGAGATCGCAATGGAACGTACATTCTTAGCAATTAAGCCTGACGGAGTACAACGGGGATTAGTGGGGGAAATTATTCGTCGCTTTGAAACTAAAGGTTTTACCCTAGTTGGTTTAAAGTTCTTGAAAGTCAGTAAGGAACTAGCTGAACAACACTATGGTGTTCATCGGCAACGTCCCTTTTTTGGTAGTCTAGTAGAATTTATTACTTCTAGCCCAGTGGTGGCGATGGTATGGGAAGGTGATGGCGTTGTTGCGTCTGCGAGAAAGATTATTGGTGCCACGAACCCCTTAACATCTGAGCCAGGAACAATTCGCGGTGATTTCGGCATAAATATTGGTCGCAACTTGATCCACGGTTCTGATGCTCCAGAAACAGCGAAACATGAAATCGCCCTATGGTTTAAAGATGAAGAATTAGTCAATTGGCAACCACACTCAACCCCTTGGTTGCACGAGTAAGACGTTAGGGACTGGGGACTGGGGATTGGGGATTGGGAATTTGGAATTGATAAGAGATAGGGGGGACAAGGAAGAGGGGAGAGACAAGGAAGAGACTTGTTGAATAATTCTCCCCTGTCCTCCTTGTCCTCCTTGTCCTCCTGCCCTCCTTGCTCTCCTTGTCCCCTTGCCTTTTTATTTAGATGCTTCGCTCTTTTCTGGTTCTAATTGGGGCACTTCAGTGTTAACACGCTTGGAAAATCCCCAGCCTAGAATCAGGAAGATGGCTGTAATCATGATCCATTCTGGTGGAACTAAATTATCGTTCACTACTTTCAATAATAGGCGCAAGCCTACAAAAGCTACAGTTACATAGCCTGCATCTTCTAGGTTTTCGTATTCGTCTAGCCAACGGATAAACAATCCTGCCATGAATCGTAGCGTAATAATCCCAATTGTTGCACCCGTTAGTACTAGCCATTTTTCTTGAGAAACTGCGATCGCAGTTGTCACGCTATCCAAAGAAAATGCCAAATCTGTAAATGCAATCACAGGTATCGCTTGCAACAATGAATTAAAACGTGGCCCGTGATGGTGTTCGTCTTTGGTTTCTTCTGAGGTAAAGTGTTGAAATACCAACCACAGCAGATAAGCAGCACCTAATAATTCAAATTGCCAGAATTGTTGTACCCAAGTGGCAGTAAGAATCAGGCTGATTCGCAGCACATAAGCAACGACTAAACCAAAGTTCAAAGCTCTACGCTCCAGTTCCTTGTCTTCCAACCCCTTTGCGATCGCAGCGAGAGCGATCGCATTGTCGGCAGATAACAGCGCCTCTAAAAGCACCAGGATCACCAGAACTATAAGGGCTTCAAGGCTGAAATGAAAGTCGAGGTAATCAAAAATTTGGTCTAGCATTCCGGGTTTCTCAAGCAGAAAAAATTAAAATTTGACAAGAACAGAGATTTATATATTGAAAAGCGCAATAAATTGTCACTTTAATCCAGCTTAACGTGCTTGTGGTGCATTTTGAAGAGGGTTGGATCGATGCGATCGCAGTGGAAGTGGGGAAATTTGCGTATAAGTCAATACATCAAAAGTTTTAACATCTTGCTGAATGCGATCGCAATAAGCTACTGTCAGTTCGCATCTAAAATTAAAAGATGACAACAAAAATATGGTAAGAGTTTATGAATGACACACTTCTACAACGCATCACTCATAATCCAAATATCTGCCACGGTAAACCCTGCATTCGAGGACTTCGTTATCCAGTTGAGTTTATTTTGGAACTGCTCAGTTCTGGCATGACTACTGAGGAAATCTTGGCAGATTATGAAGATTTAGAATCTAAAGATATTTTAGCTGTCTTGTTATTTGCCGCTCGACTCAGCCAAGTCAAAAGCATTCATCGAATCGCCTCATGAAATTTATTGTCGATGCTCAGTTACCAGTTCGTCTTGCCCGTTTTCTCAAAACTTCAGGTTATGACACGATCCACACCAGAGACTTACCACGGGAAAATGCTACGCCAGATAATGAGATTAATACCGTATCAATTCAACAAAATCGAATTTTAATTACTAAAGATGTGGATTTTGTCAACTCTTTTTTAACAGTTCAGCAACCTTATAAACTCCTTTTAATCACGACAGGCAATATCAATAACTCAGAATTGGAATCTCTATTTATAGCTAACTTCCAATCTATAGTTGAATTGTTTAAGCAGCATTCCTATATTGAAATAAGTCGAGACACCATTATTGTCCATCAGTAGTCTCTATAAAAATTCCTAATATCACACGTAGGCTCTAGCTTCCCGTTCTAGATATTCAATTTCTCCTTTCCACCGCTCAAGCCTGTGTTCTCGCTTTCGTATACCTGCTTGTTTACTGCAAAGCGCCCGAATAATTTGAACTGGTAGGAGGTGACTAACTAAGTCAGAATTAGCAAAGATATTAAAAGATTCAGCTAGAGACTTTGCTAACCCCTGTTCTTGATGACCACTATAATAAAGAGCTAAACGCCACAATAACTGATGTTGTAACCATGAGTTATAAATTGCTACCTTCCAAATAGCTGCTGACGCACGGCTAGTCCAATAGCTTGGGCTGACAACTGATTTAAACCTGCAAATTGTTCTGCAATACTGCTACCTACAGCTTGTCCTATAGCTTCTGCATTTAGCTGCTTTAGTCCGGTTAAATTTTTTGCTACAAGGCTAAGTGCTTCAACCACTTCGCGGTTGGCACTTTGTTCTGCAATACTCCTACCTACAGCTTGACCGATGGCTTCAGCACTGGGTTGGTTTAACGCTGACAACTTATTTCCTACACGGATAAATGCTTCAACTAGATCGCCATTGCTATTATCTGTTGTTTTCAAAGTTGCGAGCGCATTGAGTTTATGGCGTAAGCTATCACGCCTTGTCTGCCGTCCCGAATCATATATAAACAAAACTAAAGTGAATACACTACCAGAACCAAGCCCCATCATGGAAGTGGAAAAAGCTGTTTTCATTCCCACCAGTAGATCTTTAGTGGCAGTTATCAGTTCGTTGGTATCTTTTGTAGATAAATTAATTCCTTGGAGTCCCTGTTGTATACCATAAAATGTTCCTAAAAGACCAATGGCAGTACACAAAGTTATTACGAAGCGTAGCTCATATCTTGCACCTAACCGAATAAACCCGTAAAAGGTAGATAAAGAGCGCAAAATCTAACAGTAAAAGAAGAATG
>NZ_JAVRCP020000042.1:0-56501 GCF_034530675.2 Nostoc sp. DedVER02 | reverse complement strand
ATTGAAGACCACTAAATTTTCAATTTAGTGGGGGTTTTAAACCCGGTTATTCATCCGCTTTTTCGGTCAAAATTCATACTGAATTCTGACTCCTGACTCCTGTATTCTCTTTTAAGATATTTTCTGCAACTTCTATCTGAGGTAAAATCTTATTTTGGGCACGTTCAATATCTTGGGGGAAATCGATTTCAAGCCAAGGTAATCCAGTGATGTCTTCGTAGCCAAATGTTTCTGGAGTTTCTAACAATAGATCCCGAATGGCTTCTTCATAAGGTTCATTTTCTAATCCATCTGTAACATACTGTTCTGTGCGGGTTGCAAGACGTTGAGCAATAGCACTTCCAAAACGAAAGAATCCCACTGATTCGCCTGCAAAATCATAAGTCAAACCAGGGGCTAATTGTTTGCGAAACTCCACTAGATAATTATCTCTCACACAAAGCTTCACTGGTTCATCTCCCGGTTCAAAATCTCGATCTAGCAAGAAGCTGTTAGGGATATTTGTTTTTACTAGTCGTTCGATGATACGGCGATCACACAATACGTCTGCATCCATTAATAATATGTCATCGCCTAATAATATGTCATCGCCAGCAGCTAAATGCTGACGTACAGCCCAAAGGCTAATTACACTGCCTTTGGTGTAGTCAGAATTATAAACTGTACTAACCCAATTTTCGGCTCCTAATGCTTTGATTTCCTCTTGAATTTTTTGTGATTCATAACCTACAGCAATTACCAACTCGTCAATCTGACAATGACGGAGATTGTTCAAATGGCGCTCTAATAAAGATTTTCCGTTAAATTTAAGTAAGCATTTGGGTTGATTTTGCCCATCTTTACCTAAGCGTCGGCCAACGCCAGCAGCTAATATAATTGCCTTCATTGTCAAGTCACCAGCAAAGCTAAAATACCAGGAAATCTAGAAATTTTCACAGTATTTCCCAGTATTTTATGATGACTGTTTTTTGCCCAAGATAATCTTTGTTAATTAATTCTTAATCTAGTTACCCCAAGGGCGAAACACTTGGCGAAACCCAAAGTAGGCGATCGCGTCTTTCATGTTCGAGACAAAACGCTTTACCATACCCATACGGGTATCGGTGACGTATTCCAAAGTCAAGACAATACGCTGTTCGTTTTCACCCAAAGGAGTAACTCGATGGTAAAGTTTATCACCATTGAATAATACTAGAGTTCCAGGAGTTATGGAGAGCGATCGCGTTTGTGTTTCCCGTTCGGGAATATCCTTGTAGAGTTGATATTCCAGCTTACTGGATGAATTATCAACTAACCCAAGCAACACTGTATAGCGTTTCCCTTCATAGTAAGAGGTATCGTAATGATACTGGATATGATCTCCAGGCTCAGTATAATAATACAGCGCATAAGTATGGGGATCGCTATCAGGACAGGGAAGGAGTTTTTCTGCCGTTATGTTGTTGAGGAACTCAAAAAAGGCACTGAGTTGATAAAACTCTCCAAAAATCGGGGCAAGGCTATCTAAACTATAGCGGCTGATACTACCGCCCTTTTTATGATTGGGAATATAGTTGCGGTTGATAGCAGGTTGCAAAGATGGCAACAGGGTTAAAAACTGCTCAATGATGGAGTCAGGGAGAAAGTTCTCAACCACCAACAATTCATTCTGCGCTTGAAACTCAGCTTTAAGTTTCTGGTAATCAACAACTGCTATAGCTTTATCAATTTCAGTTTGAAGCTCCATTGATAGTTTGATACGTCCAATAAAAAGACTTTTTCCTGATTGTAATACCTAAAATCATCCGTATTACATTTGAAGCGAAACTTGCAAAATTATTTTAAGTCAGGAAAAGGTTTGTTGAACTAACGTTGTTTTATTAGTTTTTTGCCCCATCCCCTTAATTGGCTTCAGACTGTGGGAGTGTGAAAAATTGCCAAATTACCCATAAAGCAAAGGTTGGTGCCCCAATTGTAGCTGCTATTAGTAATGGCTCTAGTCCATTAAGTAAAGTAACTATGGGAAACAAATACAGCACGTCTTCAATGTCAAAGCCGGCGAAATTTGGTTGACGGCTGGCATCTTTACCTAAACGCTGTTCCATAAGGTTTCGCAAATGAAAGATGCAAGCAACAGACACGCCAGATGCTATCCCCATTAACAATGCCCACAAACCAAATTTTCCCTCTCTAAGACCATATCCAATACACACAAACAAAAGAATGTGGATGATAGCGTCACTAACGAGGTCATACTGATGTCCCCATTTGCTACTTTTCCCACTCAAACGAGCTAATTCCCCGTCTGTGTGATCTAAAAAGTTGGATAAAGCAAATAACCAAGCCCCAATGTTCGCCCAGACATCGCCAACCGCAATCGCTACAGCCGCCGCTAATCCGGTTACAAGTCTTACTGTGGTGAGATGATTGGGGTTTACCCAACTGTCTTTTAGAGGTTTAACTAGCCAGTAAGCAAGTTGAGCATCCCAAGGCTTGGTAGTCATAAATGAACTTAAATTTGATGTGGTATTTAAATATTCATAACACTGTAAATCACCACATCTGTCTCTTATAGATTTTTATCAGATGATTTGGAAAACTGCATAGGCATAGCCCGTCGTAGACATCGCTTTTTCCAAAAAGAAACTCCAGATGCACTAAAGCATTCTGGAGTAGTAACAGGTTTCTAACATCAATTAATTTTGACCCACGCGATCGCTAGATGTCGTTGGGGTATATACTCAAATGTATTTATGTCTATTCATCCGCAAATCGAACAGCAAATTACCTTCTTTTACACCCATAATCTCAATGCCTCTACAGAATTCTACGAACAAATGCTGGGGTTGGAGTTATGGCTTGACCAAGGAGCCTGTCGAATTTATACTGTTACTGGTTCTGGATACTTAGGATTTTGTCAAGCAAGCGAAACATCAGCTTCTCCTGACGACCAGCAATCAAGTGTCATTTTCACCCTGGTAACGCAGGAGGTGGATGAGTGGTTTGAATATCTTAAAGAACGGGGTGTTAAATTTGAAAAGCCACCTACACAAAATGAAAAGTACAACATTTATCACTGCTTTTTACGCGATCCCAGTGGTTATTTGATTGAAATTCAGCGTTTTGAGACTAACCCCAAAAAAAAGACATAACTTATTCAGTTATGTCTAAAGATTCAACTTACAGGGCAGGATTTTACAGATTAGAACTTTTTGATTTACTAAGGTATATGACACCGACTAATGCTGTATTACCATTATCCAGAGCCATATACCTTTTCTTCTAGCGATTTATCGGAGTAAAACGCGGAGTTTATGCAGCCACAGATAAATATTTATATTTCTTTACAATTAACCGCGTAGGCGTAGCCAGCCGTAGGTATCGCTTAATTGCAAATAAAAAATTATTTACATTACATTATTTATAATAGGTATTTAACCGGACTAGATATTGTATAACAGAGGCTAAAATACAATCATCGTCGCTAATGTATAATGTTCTTCAGCAAAATTACTTTTTAAAGTATCATCTTTGCCAATTTTGCTATTTATATAGTTATTATTTTAAAGTATTGATATTTAATCTATCAATTCGCTAAATATTCTCTTGGGGTGACTGCATGACAGCCAAAATTACATGGCTACGTACAACATTGCAATTTAAAGGTTCGGTAATTAAAGCAATTTACAAGCATGTTTTATGGTGCGGAGCTTTCGGATTTCTGATTTCGATACTCTACCATTTTGAAGTGGGTGTATCCCAACCCGCTTTAGGAAATGTTATTCCTAGTATTGTTTTAGGTTTATTACTTGTATTTCGCACAAATACCGCTTATGAGCGATTTTGGGAAGGGAGAAAATGTTGGGGATCTCTAGTAAATAACATCCGAAATCTGGCTCGACAAATTTGGGTATCGATTGATGAAATATCTCCAGAAGATAAAGAAAATAAAATTATAGCATTAAATTTATTAGTAGCTTTTGCTGTGACAACTAAATTACATTTGCGTGGAGAAGCAGTTAATAGCGAGTTAGAAGATTTAATGCCATCGAGTAAATATATCAAGCTGAAAATTATGAATAATCCTCCTATAGAGGTTGCCTTTTGGATCGGAGATTATTTACAAGAGCAATATCATCGCAATTGCCTGAATAGTTACCAGCTAACATCTATGCAAGAATTATTAAACAATCTTGTAGATAATTTAGGTGCTTGTGAACGAATTTTAAAAACACCTATGCCATTAGCCTATGCCATCCATCTTAAGCAATTATTGTTACTATATTGTTTACTGCTACCCTTTCAAATAGTGGCAACTCTGGGTTGGTGGACAGGTTTAATTTCGGCTTTAGTTGGTTTTACATTATTTGGAATTGAAGCAATCGGTTTGGAGATAGAAAACCCTTTTGGTTATGATCCTAACGACTTACCTCTAGATACGATTTGCGCCACAATGAAACGGAATATAGACGATTTAATTACTCTGACTCCAAATGCGCGTAGACGCGAAGCGGCTTGTCGTGAGACATCGCAGCCAGGTAATTTGACTTATGAAAAAAGTTGAGATTGTTTCTAAAACAATTAGAGCGTTTTCTGACAAATTCTAAATATTGATGAAATTCATCTGTTCAGCTTTTCAATTTGCTGCTGGAAATAATCTCGCCAATCTTTAGGTAAGGCCCCAAGTTGTACGACACGGTGTAACAGTTCTAGGTCTTCTGTTTCGCGTACATACAATCGAGTGATATCAGCAATAGTGACATTATTTGAGTCTCGACTAATTAACTTTAAAGTATCACCATTTCCTATTTTCCCCTCTTGTAGCACTGAAAAGTAGAACCCCGTTAGGCGGCTATCTAAAAACTGTTTAACTATATCAGCACGTCCAAACTTGATTAAGAGTTTATAACAAGGCATTCGAGGTTGAGTCACTATTACCTCTGCGCTACCAATCTGGAAGCGATCGCCAATATTAACCTCATTTTCTAACAGCCCAACTGTAGTAAGGTTTTCACCAAACATTCCCCAGGGCAAATCTATACCAGGTAACTTGCGCCGCCAGTAGTCGTAATGCTCAAATGGATAAGCATAAACCGCTTTATCCTTGCCTCCGTGGACGCTTAAATCAGCTTGTCTATCGCCATCTAAGTTGAGCGATCGCATCATCACCCGTCCCTCAACTGGTTCTTTAAAAATCCCAGTTGTAACTGTTTTACCCTTCCAAAATACTTCGCGCGGAAGTCCTACATTGACTGAGATAACTTGCATAATTTAACATTTATTATGGCTAGGTGTAGCGCATCGAATAGGCTCATTCCTTCCTGCCCTCCAGCTTTCGCAGTACTATATAAACGCGAAACTATCTCTTCATTGGTGGATGTGCAATGATGCCTGTACGTCAAACTTTATCAAAGCCTGATATCCAACTTTCTTACTTAGAGTGGAACCAAGGTCAAGAACCCTTACTGCTATTACACGGTTTAGGGGATCATGCTCTAGTGTGGTCTAGTTTAGGAAATTACTTAGCAACAGACTACCACATAGTCGCCCCAGATATGCGCGGACATGGCGAAAGTACTAAGCCTGAGAGAGATTATACCTTTGAAAGTGCGATCGCAGACCTCGAAGCACTTATGGATCATCTCGGATGGACATCTGCCCAGATTGTAAGTCATTCGTGGACAGGTAAATTAGCCGCTATCTGGGCAAGACAAAACCCAAAGCGTTTGCGGAGTATAATTCTCATCGATCCAATTTTCATCTGGAAAATGCCCAGCCTTCTCAGGCTAACTTTTCCCATGTTGTATCGCTTCTTACCCTTTCTCAAAAGCATGGGCCCCTTTGCCAGTTATGAAGAAGCCGAACAACAAGCACGGCAGTTAAAGCAATATCAAGGATGGAGTTCCTTACAGCAGCAAGTTTTCCAAGCAGGAATAGAACAAAAACCTGATGGTAGCTGGGGTAGCAAATTTACCATCGCCGCCCGCGACGGGATTTTTGAAGCAGTCATGCAAGTGCCTGGTTTTACAATCCCCCTTGATACCCAAGCCCTCTTTATCCAACCAAAACAAGGACTTAACCGCCAAGATTGGCAAATCCAACCCTACAAAACCTATCTCAAAAAACTACGCATCTGCCAAGTTCCTGGCAATCATTGGCCATTTTTGACACAATCGGAGGCATTTAACCAAACTGTAGCAGCTTTCTTGGCAGAACACAGATAGAAAATCTCATTATTATTAGACGGGATTATCATCCGGCAACAGAAGAATTAATAGGAGTGATGTCTAGCGAGATTGGGCATGGCGCATTGAGTATTGGTTATTCCCCCATCTCCCTCATCTCCCAATACGGTTCGGTTAAAGGGGAAAGGGGAAAGGGGAAAGGGGAAAGGTTTTAAATACATCCTTTACCCCAAATCCAGTAACCTTTTCCCAGACCACAAGGAAAGTTCATTGTGCTTATCCGAACCGTATTGCCTCATCTCCCTCATCTCCCCATTCCCCATTCCCCATTCCCCACTCATGAGCCTTTGTATCAACCCCGTTTGCCCTACACCAAATCACCCGAATAATGAACAAAACCGCTTTTGTCAAAGTTGTGGTTCCCATTTGGAATTGCTAGGGCGTTATCGGGTGACGCACCTATTGAGTGACAAAACAGGGTTTAGTAAAGTTTATGAAGCTTATGAACAAGATACGCCTAAAATCCTCAAAATCCTTAAAGAGGATTTGTCAGGTAACGCCAAAGCAGTAAAACTATTTCAGCAAGAAATAACTGTACTGGAACAACTAAAACATCCCGGCATTCCCAAAGAAGATAGTTATTTCCAATATCAAACCCGAAATGGTTTAGTCTTGCATTGCATTGCAATGGAAAAAATCACCGGGTACAACTTAGAACAGTGGCTACAGCAGCATGGCCCCATTTCCGAAGAACAAGCTGTAGCTTGGTTAAAACAATTAGTAGAAATTTTGGATTTAGTGCATGGTAAACAATACCTGCATCGAGATATTAAGCCATCTAATATCATGATTAGATCCCCCATTGGGAAGGATTGGGGGGATTTAGTACTGATTGATTTTGGCACAGCCACAGAAATTGACAGAACCGACCCAGACCAACTTAGCAACGGCGGCGGGATGACAGCACTTATGTCATCTGGCTACAGCGCTCCAGAACAAATGAATGGTCAAGCAGTACGGCAATCAGATTTTTTTGCCTTGGGACGCACCTTTGTATTTTTGCTAACGGGACACCATCCCTTAGATATGTATGATGTCCAGCAAAATGTATTGCACTGGCAAAATCACGCCATCAATATCTCACCCTTACTATTAAATTTAATTGATTGGCTAACAGCACCAGATATAAAAAATCGTCCTGCGAATGCCCAAGAAATTTTACAGCGCCTAGAACAAATTGAAGAAAGCAAAAAGTTCTGCTCAGATGAGGATTCAACCCCATCTAAACAGGAGCTACTTGTAGAAGTCGAGAATTCAGAGCCAAGCTCTCTGTCGTTGGAGCAAGAGCCAGAAAATAGTATTTCTCCCACCCCTGTTGTCGAAACCCAGCCAACAGAAACTACTTCTGAAAATATTAATTTAGCAATCGATTTGAACACGGAGCAGTTATCCGCGCCAATTCCTCAAACTTCGTTATCACCACAGAAAGATGTAGAAGAAGTACCACTTCTGAAGTTTTTTGCAGGGCTGCTAGTGATATTAGGATTACTTAGTATAATTGCTTTGGCAATGCGAAACTCACAGTTTATTGTCAGGTCAAATTATGGTCAGTCTCCTGAAAAAAGAGGGAATATTGATTATTTTTCTTATCAAGAAGGTAGGGATAGCCAGGGGAAAATAGCCGAATTTAATATTGCTGTTTTATCTTTAAAATATAAATGGCTTTTAGGTAGCAATTTCCAGATTCAATATAACGATCAAATTATTAGTCTAGACCTTTTAAAGTTGAATTTAGAACAAGAAGGCATACAGAATATAATGCAATATCCTAATGAAATTATATCTGTAGGGACAGCTTCTTGTAAAGGTAATATAGCAGTTCAACAGCGAATGGCTCTAGAACGTTCTAAACAAATTCAATTTTTAGCAAAAAAAATATTTATTAATATACCAAGTGTTAAACGTTATCGAATATTAAATTTGGGGCAATTCCAACGGAGTGATTGTCAGACAAATCAGGATTTAACTAAATATCAGAAAAGTATTATAATTATTGGTGTGAAAAACCAATCCGCAGGTGTAATTATCGATGAAGCACTACGGGATAGGTTAGAGAAAAAGCCCTTTGCTGATTTTAAGTTAGAAGATTATTCTTTGGGGACAGCAGAAAAATTTAAGACAATACCAAGTAATTTATAAAATCTTTAGTAAAGTACATCAGTGGATAGACTTAACCCATCGTAGATATCGCAACTTTAGCCATAAACTAAAACTATGCTTTGTCCCAATTCTCAAAGGAGGTGCAGAAGAATCTACTGTGCAACGAGCATTGCAAATTCTTCGCGCCGATGAGCAATTAAGCCAGTTAGAAACCGTCATGGCTTTTTTTGCTACCTTCGTATTAGACAGCGCTTTAGTTCAGCAAATCATGAGGTGGGATAAAAAATAAAAATATGCAGGTTGGGTTGAGGAACGAAACCCAACATTTCCAGGGCTTTGTTGGGTAGCACTAAAGTTCAACCAAACCTCCAAATCTTCTTAACCGAGCAGTATTGAGATAGATTAAAAGTAATTCGACAGGCAATTAAAACTGTGAATAATTTAGATGAATTACGACAATTAATTTGAAGTAATAAAACTTCTTTGAATTTGGCAAATTTGAGATAAGATATGTCAGATATTGAGATATCTTTCTTCTCTAAAGAAAGTTTTAAATTAATTCAAATTAGCCAAACTCTGGAATGGCAGACATCCTCCAAATTATTCATGCTCCCATGCCAGAATACCGCTTCAAACCTGCACGCCATAAGAAGCGATTTGCACCCAAAAACACTAATAGCCAACCGAATATTGACCAAAATCCCCGCCCTATATCCACAGGTAGCCCTACCAAAATGCTCACAGGAAAATTAATCAAATAGGGAAAAGGCGTAAACATAACTATTTGCCGTACAGTTTCTGGAAAAACCTCTAAAGGTGCTATCAATCCAGATAAAAACAGATAAAATAACAACCAAAAATTTTCTAAAGCAGTAGCCCGTTCTGTCCAAAAGGCAAACATGGCAAAAGTGTACTGAATCGTAAACCGCAAAGTAAAAGCTAGCAGCACTGCTAATGTAAATAGCAAAAATCTACTTAAACTTGGTATCCAAAAAGCTTGGGGATAAAGAAGAAAAAATAATCCCACTAATAGAAAAGTAAACGAGATCCTAGCAAATCTTTCAGAAATATGTCCCGCAACATGATGCCATACCGGGTCGAGTGGTTGTAACAACTTGGGCGAAAGCTTGCCTTCTACTACTTCTCTTTCGAATTCCCAAATTACCCAAACAACTGTTAATTGTCTAACAACAAAAACTGTGATGAAGTAACGGCTAAAATCTACAGATGATAGCCCAAATTGCCCACCTTGTGCTGCCTGTATCCAGACACCCATGAGGATAATCGGCAAAGACCCAGACAAAACCCATAAAATTAGTTCTGCTCGATACTCAACCATATAGGCGTAGTATACTAATAGCAAAGTTAGAGCTTTTCTAATAAATTTTTTCATCTATTGTGTATTCTCCTTTGGACAACTTTATTTCTGGCAGCGATCGCTACAGCTACACAACACCTGCCTGAAAAACTCGTCCAATCACTTCTTCTACAGGCGGTTCGGTGACAGTTAAATCAATTACCTCCAAATCCGTCAAAATTTTCGATACTGTGCGGGTGAGCGCCTCTCTAGGTATCATAAAATGCACCGATCGCCCTTCTAAGAGTTGCACATCTCCATAAGTCATAAGTTTTTCTATCGGTAGAGGTTGGCCTAACTCGATATGAACTTCCCGGTATGGGGCAAAACGTTCTAGTAGTCCATCCAAACTACCGTCATACATCAAGCTTCCTTGGTGAATCAACAGCACTCGTTGACACAAAGCTGTAATATCAGCCATGTAATGACTTGTTAACAGCACCGTAGCCTGATAACGCTGATTGTAGTCGCGCAAAAAATCGCGTACCGCCACCTGAGCATTTACATCTAGCCCCAGAGTCGGTTCATCTAGGAACAATACGTGGGGACGGTGCAAAAGTGCTGCTAGTAATTCTGCTTTCATCCGCTCACCTAAAGATAGCTTCCGTACTGGTTGGGTCAGTTTGCCTTCCAGGGAAAGCATCTCTGTTAATTCTCCTACCCGCCGTTGAAACTCTTTATCAGAGATGTTGTATACAGCAGCATTAATTTTCAAAGAATCCAGCGCGGGTAAGTCCCAAATTAGCTGCTGTTTTTGTCCCATCACCAAAGTAATTTTTTGCAAAAATGCTTCTTTACGATGAAACGGGATTTGTCCAGCTACTGTGACTTTACCGCTAGAGGGATGAATCAGCCCCGTGAGCATTTTTAGTGTGGTGGTTTTACCAGCGCCATTTGGCCCCAAAAACCCCACTACTTCACCAGGGGCAATTTCAAAGGAAACATCCTGCACTGCTTTAATTGAGCGGTAGGTGCGGCGAAAAAGATGAGTGATTGTTCCTTTGATACCCGGATTTTTAACCGCGACTGGATAAGATTTACTCAGATTTTCAGCAACGATGATTGACATATTTTTTATATAAAACCACGGATGTATACAGACACACGTACAATTACCCGTGTTTAACTAAACAGAATTCAGGAGTCAGAATTCAGAAGTCAGAATGGGCTAAACCTTAGCTATCTGCTAACAGAATTTAATTTTGACCGAGAATGTGGATAGGGGATCGAGTTTCTTTTAATTCTGACTTCTGGATTCTTCTACTGTGGTTCCAAATACGAAAGCAGGGATTTTTGCCAGTGAAATATGATGATTTTCTGTGGTGGGCATGACGCACAACACATAGATTTTACCGTAAACGTCCCGATCGCAATGTACTGATAATTAACCACAAACCTAATAAGCTAGCGACGGCAAAGAGGGCGGTGCTTAAAAAAGATAGCTGACTTGTCTGCGCTTTGGTGGAAATAATTGCTGCACCCATAATCAGCGAACCTACTAGTATGCTAAAAGATAGTCGGTTAGCTGCATCGTCCATCGTGCGCCGCACCCCATCTAAACCCCGCAGCGATAGATTCCACTGTAAAGTTTCTGAGGTAACTCGGTCTAATAGCAGTTCTATTTGGCGAGGAGACTGGAGAGAGAGACTTTTTATATCTAAGGCTGTTCGTAATAGCGATCGCACTGGATTATCGCCCAGTAATTGCCGACGAAACAAGTCTGTAATTAATGGTTTCACTTCATCGAAAAAATTAAGCTCTGGGTTGAATGTCCGCGCTACACCCTCTAAATTCGCTAGGGTTTTGGCATACAGACCCATATTGCTAGGTAATCTAATTTTATTGTTCCGGGCAACTTGTAAAACTTCATAAATTATCTGACTGAAGTTGATTTGCGTCAGGCTGACATTGTGATACTTTCGCAACATGCGATCGTAATCATTTTCTAACCGTGATAAAATTACTGGTTGAGCCGAATCTGATAGCTGTAAAGTTAACTGAGCGCACCTTTGAGCATCTAAATCAACGATCGCTAACAACATCTCTGTTAATATCTGCTGTGTGCGGGGATCAAGTCTTCCGACCATGCCACAATCTAAAAGAGCAACCCGCCCATCTTTGAGATAAAACAAGTTTCCTGGATGGGGATCAGCATGAAAAAACCCATCAATATATAGTTGCTGAAAAAATACCCGAAATAATAGAGTAGTTATTTCTTTACGCTCTACGTCAGGGTCTTTACCATTATTGTTATTGTTCAAATCTGCCAATAAGAACGGCACGCCATCCAGCCATTCCATCACCAGTAATTTTTCTGTGGTCAATTCCCAGTTAATCTCCGCAACCACTATTTGCGTGGGATCATACCAGCGACTTTTAGATAAGTTGCGCCGCAGTTGGTCTGTAAAACCTGCTTCCCGTGTAAAATCCAACTCGGCTTCTAAAGCTTTAGTAAATTCTTCGGCGATGGATTTGATTTCATAAGTTTGCCCAAATTCAGTCCGCGCTACTAAATCGGCAATACCTTGAATTAAAGCAATATCTTGACCAATAGTTAAATCGATTCCCGGACGTTGGACTTTCAAAGCGACTTCTCGACCATCTGCTAATGTAGCGCGATGTGTTTGGGCAATTGATCCCGCCGCGACTGGGATCGGGTTAACTGTCTTAAAGGTTTCAGCTAGTGGACGTTTTAATTCTTTGCGAAGGATTATTTCTATCTCTGACCAAGGTACTGGCGGTACTTCGTCTTGTAAAGTTGATAGTTCCTCAATGTAGGCAGCGTTCAGTAAATCTGGACGCGTAGACATTAGCTGGCCAAGTTTAACGTAAACTGGCCCCAAGTCTACCAAGATATTTTTTAAAACCGCAGGTGTCGGTAACTGGGGTTCATCAGCTTTACCACCAGTAAGTAACCTTCGCATATAGTCCCAGCCATTGCGAAGGAATACTTCAAGAATTTCTCGTTGACGGGGAACAGTTTGGGTGAGGAACATTTTTTTGGGAATTGGGAATGGGGAATGGGGAATGGGGAATTGGGAATGGGGAATGGGGAATGGGGAATGGGGAATTGGGGAAGAAATAACCAATGCCCAATGCCCAATGCCCAATTCCCAATATTCAATGCTTCCCTTTTCGACAGTCAAGTTATAATAGAAAAATAGACTTTTTCGCCTCTGCCAAGGGTTCTAACTTTTATAGCAGGTCAGTAAATCGGGAATCGCTTTGAAGAATTTTGAGGATCTGCTTAATTTCCTGGGTACGTTCTTTATTGACAACGAGGGTGACATTGCGATCGCGCACAATTACCACGTCCTCTAAACCAATTGTAACAACTACATCCTCTGGATTTGAGGCATAAATAATCGCCCCCTGCGTATCTAGCCCTACGTGGGTAGCGAGTTCCACATTGGGATTCTCTTCTGTTTTGAGTAAGCGCTCGATCGCATTCCAATCTCCTAAATCATCCCAACCAAAATCAACTGGCAAAACGTATGCTAAAGTTGTCTTTTCCATTAGGGCATAGTCTATACTCTTCTTAGGCAACTGGGGATAAATATCAGCACCCTGTTGTTCTAAAGGTTCGATAATTTCTGGAGCATGGGTGTGTAGTTCTTTGAGAACAACTCCTGCCCGAAAAACGAACATTCCACTATTCCAGCTAAAACGTCCCGTAGATAAAAAAGTCTCTGCCGTTTCGCGGTTGGGCTTTTCAGTAAAGCGATTGACGTGATAAGCTGGCAACTCATTAAAGCTACCTATCTTTTCACCTTGTTCAATGTAGCCGTAACCGGTTGATGGAAAAGTAGGTTTGATCCCCAGTGTAACGATCGCTGCTGTGCTTGCTGCCAGTTGCGTAGCCGCGCTTAATGTGTGTGCAAACGCTTCTTCGTCAGCAATCCAGTGGTCAGCAGGGAAAAAGCCAATAACAGCGTCTTCTCCATAGCGCTGTTTGATTTCTAAACTTGTCCAAGCAACGGCTGCGGCTGTGTCTCTGCCTTCCGATTCAATTAGTAAGTTTTCAACTGGTAGATCGGGTAATTGTTGTCTTACCCCTTCAGCTATCTGACTAGAAGTGATCACCCACAAGGAATCCCAACTGCCACCGAGTTTTATCAATCGATCGGCGGTTGCTTGTAATAAACTTCTAGAGCTACCATCAAGACTTAAAAATTGTTTGGGTCGGTCTTTGCGACTCAGGGGCCAAAAACGTTCACCTTTACCACCAGCAAGGATTACGGGGAACAATAAAGTATTCATGTTGTCATACACGCCTACCGAAGAACATTATAAGTTTACAGTGAGCCTTTCCACTGGCAATATCTGTAGCTTGGATTAACATACTTTTAGGGAGTGGTTGAGTGGGGAGATAATTGTGATAAAACAAGTCGAATGGTCGGAAAATCCGGTTACATCTCAGCAAGTTGTAGAATTTGAAACTGAGGTGCGATCGCAACAAATTCAACGCACGGAAAATCAGGTAACGCCAGCACCAGTAGCTGACTCAGAGGAAGAGGATGTCGAACTAAACCCGCCAGCCAATCCGAATCGTAGCGTCGTCGAATCAGTGGGCGCAATACCCAATCAGCTTTACGAGAGACTGGGCTTAACCATGCCTCGATGGTTATTGTGGATAATGACGATTGTCATCGGCATTATCCTATCTGGGCTGCTAGTCTCAAGTTTAGCGTTGTGGACTCCTTTGTGGAGTAACCTCGATCGAACAGATGAAGATTTAGGAACTAATCCTAAAGACGAGATAAAAATCCCGTTACCAGGGGAATTGTGGGGCAAACTCTCTCAGTATGAGCTTTCACGCCCCATGAATATCTTAATTATGGGGATTGAACCAGTTAACGGGAGTGTTGATGGTTCACCAGAAAGCTTTGCCGGCAAAAGCGACTCCATGCTGATGGTACGGCTTAACCCTAGTGAAAAATCTGTACGGGTGCTTTCCATTCCCAAAGATACGATGATTGCCATCCCAGAAAAGGGAGAAAAAGGATTAACTAAGGTATCTGATGCTAACGCCAAAGGCGGCCCAGTCTTGGCAGCACGGGTAGTCAGCCGTACCTTAAACAACGCCCCCATTGATCGCTACATCCGTATTTCTACTAGCGGCTTACGGCAGTTAGTCGATCAGTTAGGCGGAGTAGAGGTCTTTGTTCCCCAATCAATGACGTATAAAGACTCTAGCAGTCGGCTGTCGATTAATTTAGTCAGTGGCTGGCAAACCCTCAACGGCGAACAAGCAGAACAGTTTATCCGGTTCCGCGAACCAGGTTTGGGAGATTTGGCGAGAGTGCAGCGTCAGCAAGCACTAACAGCAGCATTGCTGCAACGCTTAAATAGTCCTACCATCTTACCCCGGTTGCCTCAATTAACTCGCTTGATGCGAAAATACTTTGATACCAACCTGAAGATGGAAGAAATGATGGCGTTGGTCAATTTCGGACTCAACCTAGATCGAGATAATTTCCAAATGACGGTGTTGCCTGGGACATTTAGCCGCTTTAGCAAAGACCCTGATAGCTATTGGCTAGATATGACTGGACAACAGAGCCTGTTGAATGATTATGTTGGGGTAAATGTACCTGGTCTGAAACCAGATATGCGTCAGGTTCCTAACCTCAAAATTGCTATTCAAAATGCTTCTAATCAACCTCAGCTAACTGAAAAAGTTATTGCTTATCTTAAACAGAAAGGCTTTACTAAAATTTACAAAGTACCTGATTGGCCAGATACTCAACGTCAAACTCAAATTATTGTCCAAAAAGGCAATCGGCGAGTTGGAGTTGATTTGCAAAAAGTCTTAGGCTTGGGTCAAATTGAGGTGGCGGCTATTGGTGATTTAGAATCTGACCTGACAATTCGGATTGGTAAAGATTGGAAATAATCATTGGTCATTAGTCATTAGTCATTAGTCATTGGTAAATGACAAGGGACTAATGACAAAGGACTAATGATAAATAATAAAGTTATGAAAAAGATTTTACTGCGATTTTTGGGTTTGATTGTGATTTTGATACTGGCATTTTGCTGGATAATACTTAATCCCAAACCGGCTTTTGCTCAACTCAACACAATTAACTACAACAATATAAATCTAGAAAATCGTGATTTCTCTAATACTGATTTAGCAGGTGTGACTTTTGTCGCAGCAGAAATGCGGGGAACGAATTTTCAAGGAGCGAATTTAACCAACGCAATTCTCACTAAAGGAGTTTTGTTAAAAGCAAATTTGGAAGGCGCGAATCTGACAGGCGCTTTAGTCGATCGCGTCACTATGGATGGTGCTAACCTAAAAAATGCCATCTTTACAGAAGCAACTTTGACCCGTAGCCGTTTTTTCGATGCCGAAATTACAGGCGCTGATTTTACCGATGCTTTGATTGATCGTTATCAAGTATCGCTAATGTGTGAAAGAGCCGATGGGGTAAATCCGGTTACGGGTATGTCAACGCGAGATAGTTTGGGTTGTAAGTAAAAAGTTAAAAGTAACCTGAAAGACACAGTAGTGATATTTCTTAGGAAAGACGTAACCATACTGCTACCTACCTAACATTGTAAAGGTTGAAAGCCTACAGTCCACGTGGAACTATTTGGTAGCGAGAGAAGCAAGCTATAGCCAAACGTGGAATAGCTATATAGGAGTTTTAGATGGTTATGAACAGTTCCTTGACTCGACCTCTAGCGATCGTCACAGGTGCTTCCAACGGCATTGGTTATGAACTTGCCAAACAGTTTGCCCAAAACGGCTTTGATCTTCTAGTCACAGCCACCGGATCAAGCATCAATGAAGCGGCTATTGCCTTCGAGGATCTGGGGGCCAAAGTTGAGACAGTGCAGACCGATCTGGCTACTTATGAAGGTGTTGAGACCCTCTATAACCAGATTAAGGCAACTGGGCGACCAGTGGATGCGATCGCCATCAACGCAGGTGTTGGTGTCGGCGGTGAGTTTGCCCGCGAAACTGACTTGAAAGACGAACTTAATCTCATCAACCTGAACGTCGTATCGTCCGTACATCTTGCCAAACGGGTAGTGAAGGATATGGTTGAACGTGGCAAAGGTCGAATCCTTTTCACATCGTCGATTGCTGCCCTGATGCCTGGCCCGTTTGAGACAGTCTATGCGGCTTCTAAGGCATTTGTGCATTCTTTTTCAGAAGGGTTAAGCAACGAGGTGAAGGACATGGGTGTTACTGTCACCGCCCTTATGCCAGGGCCAACCGATACTAACTTCTTCCACCGTGCGGGTATGGATGATACGAAGGTGGGCACAGATCAAAAGGACGATCCGGCTGAGGTCGCCAAGCAGGGTTTTGATGCTTTAATGGCAGGCAAGGATGATATCATCGCCGGTTCGCTCAAAACGAAGCTTCTGGGCACTGTCAGTAAGGTTTTACCTGATACTGTAAATGCTGAACAACACCGCAAGCTCAGTGAGCCAGAGTCAGGCAATAACTAATTTGCACCTAGAGTTAAAGAAAACAGGACTTACGCGAAAAATAGCCCAAACTTTGATTTTCTGCTAGGGGCAATTCATGTAGACACAAAGCGGCTACTCTGCGAGTTCTCCAACGCAGTACCCACAGGGTATTTATAGCAACAGTCAAGGTGGTTAGGACATCAACAGATTATGAAACTTAGACACAAAAAGACTTTTCACCCAGTCCCCAGTCCCTTGCTATATCGTAAATTCTGCTGTAAATCCCCGTCTTAAATTGTTTTGAATTTTGAATTTTGAATTGTTAATACCCCTACCACTTGTAGTTTTGCGTAAATCCTACAAAATATCCTCAATTGCTACTCTTTTCAAGTCAAGCGGGGCGTGATTAGCTTCGCTGATGCCCTTAGCAAAGCTAATTGTACAGTCGGCAATCTCACATATTTAGGAGATTCATGCAAATTCATCATCTCAATTGTGGCTGCATGTGCCCGCTTGGTGGTTCCCTCTTCGATGGCTTTAGTCGCGGCCCGAAGGCTCACCTTGTCTGCCACTGTTTGCTGATCGAGACAGAGCAAGGACTTGTTCTCATTGATACTGGCTTCGGACTGCGCGATATCAAGTCGCCTTACTCCCGCCTCAGCCCGTTCTTCATTCATTTCAATGGTGTTCAGTTTGATAAAAAATACACGGCACTAGATCAAATTGAGCGGCTTGGATTTTTGGCGCGAGACGTGCGTCATATTGTTTTGACTCACCTCGATTTCGATCATGCGGGTGGTCTGGAAGATTTCCCGGAAGCAACAGTGCATGTAATGCAGACTGAGATTGAAACCGCGCAAGATCGGCGCGGCTTTATCGCCAGAGGGCGCTATCGTCCAGAACAGTGGGATGAGGTTCAACACTGGAAATACTATTCGGCGGGAGGTGAACCTTGGTTCGGCTTTGAGGCAGTACGTAATCTTGATGGACTGCCACCAGAGATTCTCCTCATCCCGCTTGCTGGTCACACGCGGGGTCATGCTGGGATCGCCATTGATACACCAGAGGGTTGGCTTCTACATGCAGGTGATGCCTACTTTTATCGGCACGAGATGGACTCTAAAGCAAGCTGCACGCCAGGTTTGCGTGCCTACCAATGGATGATGGAGGTGGATCGCAAGGCTCGGTTACTCAATCAAGATCGGCTACGTGCTTTATCAAGCGATCGCAATCAAGGCGTGCGCCTCTTCTGTAGTCACGATGCAATCGAGTTCAAAGCCTTCGCTGAACAATCTAGCACTTCTCAAAACTAGAAATTTCATCTTTGAAGAGTTTCACAGAATGGACAATAATACTTCCTACTGCTATTCAAACAGAAAAGTTGTGTAAAGGAAGCAGTTAATCCTCAGACATCCTTTACTGTATTTGAGTGTATACCCTGATGACGTAGGATGCTCTGACGGTGAAAATTTGGTATAGGTAAATGCGTATCTTTCCTGACTCCAGATTTGTTACAAACAAATCTGGAGTTTTTTAATTAGAGAGTAGCGATCGCTCTTGAACAAAATAATTATGAACACCTACGCTATAACTGTGCAGGAAAATTAATATAAATTAGTTAGGACTTACGCAAAACTATACGGCGTAGGGGCAATTCATGAATTACCTCTACCGGAGAATAAGGGTTTTGGTTATTTTTTGCGTAAGTCCTATTAGTAAAGCGATCGCACTCTCTATTTTGGCTAAAGAAAAGTGCGACACACTTAACCTCAATGCTTATTTAGTTGTATATGTCACAAAAATATCCTTTTTCATTTCAACTTCGGCTGGAGAATCAGGATTATAAGTTGGTGATAACAAAAAACTCGCAAATGAGGGTAAAGGAACTCCAGTTTTAGAACTACATGAGGGATAGAATAATGTGTAAAATGGTTCGGCTACAGAAGGGGTATCAAGTTTAACGCTCATAGCAGTTGCTAAAGCCTGAGCGCGACTTTGAGCGTCTTTCATCGCTGATTGATAAACCGAACTCTGCAAAGCCTGACAATCATTTACTGCGTACTCAACACCGACACTCTTAACAGAAAGATTTTCAAGTTGGCTTGTTGCTTTGTTCGCTGTAGCAACAATTTCCTGAACGCGATCGCGCGTCGGCTTTTCCAGTCTTATCAGTATCTTGGCGTTATTTTCACTGGAATTAGGGCTAATTTGCACTTGAATTTTATCATTACTAATCCCTTTGGCAACTAGGCTATTAACTACAGGCTGGAGAGTTGCTTTAGTTAGAGGTTTTTTGCTTGGTGAAGATTCTGCTGCTGTTTTGTAATTTAAGAGTAGAGTCGGTGAGGCAGCCGGGTCTTGTTGTTCCAGACTGACGTTCGCCCTTGGCGTGCCGGAGGCATACCCGGAGGGTGAGGATATGCCGCGGGTTTGCGGTAGAGATGACGGTTGGGTTTCTAACTCATCATTGCTACTTTCGCTACTGAATACCAATTCAATATCGGCTGTATCTGCTGGCACTCTCACTACCCCTTGACCGATTACCATTAATGAATGGCGATCGCTTGCTGGTGGATAAAATAATTGAGCATTAGTAGCTTTGGGTGTTAATGCTCCTACTCCGACAGTCACCGTAATACTTAGTAACATTAAAGCAGTTATTTTTCTCATATCCTGGGAATGTCCTTTGAACCTAATTGTCAAAGTTTACACCTCAAGAGCAGGATACTTGAAGGAGGGTCTGGGGATTGGGGATTAGGGACTGGGGAAACTTGTATGAGAATTCAGATCCCAACCAAGTTTTGTCCCTTGCGCGTCTCTAAGAGTTGAAAACTATTCCTAGTCCCAAATATTCCTATAGGAATCCCGTTTGATTTTTGAAAATATACGTAGGATGTGAGCGCGGAGAGTACGCCATTAAAGCCTTGACAAGATCCGTTCTAACACACTCTACAATACCTAATTCCGTTCAAAATTCAGTATTAATCCTATACTTAGTACAGAATTAATACTGAATTTTGGCTTAACTATTCAAAAATATTCGGCTAATCCCGCAGCATTTAGTTGCGGGATTAGCTCAAAAATTCAATTCATTGCGAAGTATTAACCAAACCAGTGAGAAGCTTCACAAGTTGGCTGAACTGTTTCACAAGCACGATGGTTAATCCAATCTGACTTTTCTTGAACGATTAAACAAATGCCTTGGTGAATCAAATTCTGTAGGTGGAGTTGCTGTTCTAAGGGTTTACGAGGCAATTTGTAATAGGCCAAAGTTCCTTGTTCAGCCTGCGTTAGGGAAATATGTTCGTCAGCCATAGCGCCGTCAAAAGAGGGAATGCGATTGAGAACAAAAGTAATTAGTTCTTGGCGTAAGTCAGGAATTGCAAAGGCTCTTTGATATGGGTGGTATGGATACGTATCCAAAACGCTTTCAATTTCTCCTATTACTGATTGCTGTGTTAAATTGACTACCGTTTTCATAATTTTTAAACCTCTTTTTTAATCCAGTCAAGGATGGGTGGAAAAAACAACTTTTTTAGATGGCAACGTCGTCATGACAATCAGTTAAAAGTAATTCAACTGATAGATGCAAACCCCCTGCAACCAGCCTTTTCTCTTGGGAGAATATCAGACATTTGCTGTTGCTTATTTTAGTTAAAGTTTATACTGATTCCCAGTATGACTTATTAAAACAGCATCCAATCTGCTGATAGGTTAGCGACATTTTATATTTATAATCCTAATTATTTCAAATTTCTGCCATTTTGGAAGAAATCTACATAAAATGCAGCATTAAGAGTAGGGGATCAAGAATAACGCCAATAAAACGACTTGAATTAGGAACAAGTTTTTAATGAAGTTAAGCTTTGTTGGTCATTTATATCACATTTTATTTTTATTGTGAAATTTGTTATTTCATCTAAAAAACTTATTTGTTGCACACTGATTTAAGAAGTCAGAGAAATAACGACTCACTAGAGTGCAAAATCAGTCTAGCGACTGATGAAATGATCGGGCAAAAACGTTTAAAAAGTTCACATTATCTAATGGGAGATGACGCAACTGATGATTAATTTCATCCGCCGCAGCTAATCCAGAAAGCATCGCACCTTCCGCAAGATTGCCGCCACACCAATCACCACAGCAAACTAAAGGTAAGGGGGTTCTGGCAGACAAAAAAGCTTCGTGCCAAGGACGACTAGGAAAGGCATAACGCCAACGATGTACTTGCATCCATTCGGGAGTATTCAGCCAAGGAAAGGACAGAACTTCAGCTGCTCGTTGCAACATCAGCTTTCCGGCAGGTTCTAAATCTTGGGATTCTAAATGGCGTTGGGCGAAATCAGCGCTACTTTGTACTACAAAATGTGGTTGTTGAGGGTTAGGACGCTTGCTACTGTCCAAACCAATCCATGCTAAATCAGCATCATCGACAAAAGTTAAGGCTTTCCACTGAGGGAGGGGGTGGGATGTGGGAGGATATCCCGCGATCGCACTAATGCAAGGATAAAATTCTACAGAACGCAAGTTATCAAGAAAGACTGTATCTAATACATCTTCCCCCAAAGTTTCCAACAACATCACAGCTTGAGGTGCAGGAATGGCAATGACTACAGCTTTGGCAGTTAATTCTTTGTTACTAGATTCGAGAGTCAAACGCCAACTATTTTCGGGAGTTGGGGTAATAGCAATGACGCGCTGATTCAGTAATATCTCTAAACCTGGGGCGAGAGATTTAGCGATCGCACTCATTCCCCCAGGTGCAACATATCGCGGACTGCGGTTTTTCGGTTCAGATAAAGGAGCATCTGCTGTGAGTTCATAAACCTCCTCTGTCCAAACTTCAAGGATATGGCGCGATCGCAATATCTCCACAAAACGCTTAAATAATTCACCCTTTGGCTTCAGGTAACAAGCCCCATGATCCGCCCAAGTTCCATGCAAGCGGCGCGTAGCTAGTCTTCCTCCCAAACCACGGGACTTGTCTACCACTAGCACAGAATATCCAGCTTGGCTTAATTGCTGGGCGCAGACTAAACCGGCCATTCCGGCACCAATCACTGCAATATCAGTCATGAGTCCATAGTCCTTAGTCATTGGTTGTTAGTTATTAGTTATTATCAAAGGACAAAATTACTACTAATGAGTGCTGAAAGCTAATAGTAGAATAAGGTACAGAAAGCTGCATGGAAGGGAGGAAGGGAAATTGGATGAAATGAGGGCGGCGCTAGAGTTAGCGACCGAAGAAGAATTGCAAGATTTAACGGCAATTCTATTTAGTCGTAAGTTCAATCCCCTAGATTATGTACACACACCCGAACCCATCGAAGTGCAAAGCCAAGACCGTAAAGCTTGGTTAGATTCACTAGAGGGACGCTTTCGTTTTTTGGCGGCAGATGGGATAACGGTATTACGAGGACGTACAGGGCAGGTAACTTACCGACAAGCCTTAGTTCAAGTATGTAAGTATCTAAAAATTCCCTATTCTAAACAGCTACCAACTATTGATTTAGAAGCAGAAGTATTTTTACATCTGCTAGGACAGGTGTGGAAAAAATTACCTGAACAGGAAAAACAAAAATTGACTCTCCGAGTGCAGCGTCACCTTGTGCAATCAGAACTAAAGGAACCGCTACCAATTTTATTGCAGCCCGATCCCTTGGGTTTGCTTTTCAAAGGCGGTAGTGCGATCGCCGTTACTTCTCTTCTCCAACCACTTGTACTTAAGCAAATTGCCCGTCAATTTGCCATTCACTTTGCTACTTATGAAGTAGCTAGACAAGCGGCAATTACAGGCACAGAAGCAGCTGCAACGCAATTTCAAAGCTATGTAGCTATGCAAATGGCGCAACGGGGTATGACAGTAAGTGCTGCTCGTTATGGGGCAGCCCGCACGATGTTTGCCGTAATTGGGCCGATGATGTGGACTTGGTTTTTTGCAGATTTAGGATGGAGAGCGATCGCCACTAACTATGGTCGGATCATTCCTACTATTTTTGCCCTAGCCCAAATTCGCCTCACTCGTGAGGAATGTTGGGAGCCAGCTTGAACAAGGTTTCTAACTATTTTAAATCTCGTTGGCGATCTCCTTGGAACTACTCTCTATGGGCACTGTTAATCTTCCCATTGAGTCCATTGTTGGGGGCTGTAACTCTCGGTTTTGTCTCATTAATAACTTGGCTGAAACAATCCCACAAAATTAATCGCCGACCCCTCAACTGGGGATTTGCCCTTTTGAGTGTGTTGCTGATCGTGAGTGCTGCATTTGCCGATGACAAGACAACAGCTTTCCTCGGCTTATTTAATTTATTACCATTCTTTTTACTGTTCGTTGCCCATAGCGCTCTCATTCAAACCTTTGTGCAATTGCGGCAAATGGCTTGGGTTTTAGCGATCGGTTCCATGCCGGTAACAATTCTTGGCTTGGGGCAGTTATTTTTAGGCTGGAGTTTTCAATTAGAGATTTTGTGGGTTGTATTGAGTTGGACGATCGCACCAGGAGGAAATCCACCAGGTCGCATCGCTTCATTCTTCTTGCACGCTAACACCTTCGCAGCCTATCTAACAACAGTTTTCATCCTTAGTTTAGGTTTGTGGTTAGAACAATGGCAATTATTTATTGCTAATCGAAAATTAGGTATTAGGAAAAATTCACTCCCCAATCCCCAATCCCCAGTCCCCAATCCCCAGTCCCCAGTCCCCTTTCTCTTCCTAACCATAGCGGTGATTACAAATTTCATTGCTTTAATTTTCACTAACTCACGCAATGGGTGGGCGATCGCTATTTTTGCCTGTTTAGCTTATGCAGTTTACCAAGGCTGGCGCATTCTTGTGGGTGGTGTCGCTGCGATCGTTTCTAGTGTACTTTTGGCAGCTTTTGCTCCTTCACCAATCGCTCAATTTTTTCGCCAGGTAGTTCCTGCCTTCTTTTGGGCAAGATTAAATGACGATATGTATCCAAATAGACCAGTCGCTTTAATGCGAAAAACTCAGTGGGGATTTGCCTGGTCTTTAGCCCAAGAACACCCTTGGAATGGCTGGGGGTTACGCAGTTTTAGCAAACTCTACAAAGCACAAATGCACATTGGCTTGGGTCATCCCCATAACTTATTTTTGATGTTATCTGCCGAAACTGGTTTTCCCAGTACTCTTTTATTTTGCGGCTTACTTGGTTGGATTTTGATTACAGGTATTCAATTACTACAAAAGTCAAAATATATAAATACAGAAGATAGATTCATCTTTTTTAGTTATCTTTTAGCCTTTGTTGGGTGGCTTCTATTGAATACAGTAGATGTAACCCTCTTCGATTTTCGTTTAAATGTACTTTCATGGTTAGTTTTAGCTGCCATTTGCGGAGTTTTACATCGTTATAACGAACAAGATAGGTTTACATCTGGTTCAAATTAGTTAGGAAAGCAACTTAATAATAGGCATCTGTTCATTTTCAGTGTATGCACTGGGGACATTTAGAGTTTGAAGTTAATAATATTACTATATTCACGTCTGTGAGTGTGACTAATACCTAATTAGTCACTGTTGCTGATTGTTGGGAAGGTGTAGGGACAACCCTTTGGGGTTTTCCTGCATGACGGGCATCTCTTGTAGATGCCCTTTTGTATATTTATTATTTTTCTTCAGTTAAACACAACTAAAAAAATATTCAATATAACGGAATATCTGAAAAACTTTTATCTTTCATAAGGAACATAAAGCATGATTGCTGAAATTAAATTAGGTCTTTGCAACCCGCCAGAACCTATTTATTTGCATGTGAAAAGCGGAGAATTAAACGGGGAATCTTACTTATGGTATAACTACGATATCAATAACGATCAAACTATTCCTGTTCACAAAACAGGGCTAACTGGCTATATATCTGAACTGAAATTAAAATCGGGAGAATTTAAGGGAAATATAAACAATAAATTACATATTGTTGTTAGAGCGGATGAAGTTTATATTGTTAGGACTGGTATAGAAACGAATTTTGCTAAAACTTTCCTTTTAGCTGTATCCCAAGTCCAGGATTTTTCCAAGCCCCTGATTATTGCTGCAATTGCTGGAAAAGAGAATGTAGTTTTTTGTAACCTCTATGATGCAGAAACTAAAACCAGGATTCGCTCTGAATGGAACAGAGATGCTGATTGGCTAGGGATTATTGATAGTGTTCAAACTAAGCTGGAAACATCTAAAAATTCCCATCTCGTCTCTGGTGAGCCAATACTGTTTTGAATAACTGAAGAGAGTATGCGTCTACGCACCCAATATTTTGATTGGCATTAATGACTACGATAACCGTTATGGTGTAAGCTCTCGGTAAAATGGGTGTGTCGGTAACGAAAAAAAGACGCATCTATAACCAACCTTATGCTCACAACAGCTAATTTTCTTCAGTACACCCAATGGTCAGGCATCGCTACCTTGGTATTCGCTGCCATAACAGTTTTGGCTTTTATTCTCAAATGGGGCATCCGCTTTCGGCTGGTGGGTACGACTGGCTTTATGCTGGTGCTGACAAGTGGTTTATTTGCACTCTCAATAGTCCCCTTGAGTCGGACTGTGATTGCAGGAGCAACCAAGTACACTTTAGTTTATGACAATGGCTCAAACCAAGCGGTGATTGCAACATCGCCCCAAATTACACCCACACAATTAGAAGCAACTTTACGTCAAGCAGCTAATAATCTTTTTTCTTATGGTCGTTCAGGTACACGAGAAGACGACAAGTTGACAGTTCGCGCCCGCACCATTATTCACCCGGAACCAGGGCTTTCTGTACCAGTTTACTTAGGTGAGGCCAAGCGATCGCTAGTTTCTCATCAAAATTCACCAGTCACAGTAGAAATTTACACAGATAAATTTGCCCAATTGCCAAAACCTAACGTTTAAGGGAATGGGGAATGGGGAATGGGGAATGGGAAAGAGTTTTACAATGCCCAATTCCCAATGCCCAATGCCCAATTCCCAATCTTAATGCTTGTTATCAGAATGACATCATTTATTTTGTATTTACTGATACATTAATAGTTCTTATTAGATTAAGATATTCACACTTTCGTGATTTTACTGTGGAAAAAGATTGATCGGCGTGCGCGTAATGGATACTGACAGTTGTAAGTTGTCAGTTGTTATCTTAATTGCCACTATTGACATTTTTGCAATTTCTCGCTGCAAAGGGAACAGCATGGGAGTATACATTCCTCTGACGCACCTATGCCTAGCTGGAATAACCATCATATAGATGATTCAGTTCTCAATCACTTTTCTTGAGAATCTGAGAGTGGTAATGTTAACTAATCATACGGTTATTCAAAACTTTGATAGTTCGGAATTTCAGGCTAATGGACACCATAGATTCGAGCAGCGCCGTTAAATGGCTTAACCAGTTGGCGATTAGATCGGTTAAAACCTAGTTGAGTCAGATACAAGTTTGTAGCTATCTGGCAACAAGCATCTTTGGTTGCAAGTCTATTAGATTAAGAAATATCAAGTTTTGGCAAACTAGATTATATGTCTAATCAAATTTCTACTCAACCTTCTTTGTCTACTCAAACCTCTAGTTCATTATTTACACTCACAGTTGCCCCAGCAAAAGTAATCCGTGGTTCTGGGGTGTTGCAAGCAGCCGCAGCAGAGATCGCCTCTTTAGGTAGTCGTCCCTTAATTGTGGCAGGTGATTCTACTCTCACCATCAGCCGAAAGAATTTGCAACCAGTTTTAGAAGCGCAACAGTTACATCCTGTGCAAGCTTCTTATGGTGCAGATTGCTGCGAAGCTAGCCTGAAATCTTTGCAGAAGAAGGCAAAAGAACATAAAGCTGATGTAATTATCGGTGTTGGTGGCGGCAAAGCCTTAGATACAGCGAAATTACTCGCGCAGCAGTTACAGTTGCCGGTGGTGACAATTCCGACATCAGGGGCTACTTGTGCCGCTTGGAGTGCTTTGTCGAATGTTTATTCGGAAGATGGGGCGTTTCTTTACGATGTCGGGTTGTCTCGTTGTCCCGATTTATTGATACTCGATTATGACTTGATTAAAACTGCACCACAACGGACTTTAGTAGCTGGAATTGGTGATGCGATCGCTAAGTGGTATGAAGCCTCGGTTAGCAGTGGGCATTTGCAAGATACTTTAATTATTGCGGCGGTGCAACAAGCACGAGTTTTGCGAGATATCCTCTTGCAAAAGTCAGCCGCCGCCTTGAAAGAACCAGGTAGTGAAGTTTGGCGTGAAGTTGTAGACGCAAGTGTTTTACTCGCTGGGGTAGTTGGAGGGCTTGGAGGGGCGCAGTGCCGCACAGTTGCGGCCCATGCCGTGCATAATGGTTTAACTCATATTTCAGGACATGGCAGTATTCATGGCGAAAAAGTTGCTTTTGGAATTTTGGTGCAACTGCGTTTAGAAGAAATGTTACAAGGCAATCAACTAGCAGCATCGGCACGACAACAGTTGTTAAAGTTCTACACAGAAATTGGACTACCCCAAAAATTAAGTGATTTGGGATTGGGCAATATAACATTAGGCGAGTTGCAAACAGCCGCTGAAATTGCTCTAGTTCCTAATTCTGACATCCATCGACTACCATTTAAAGTCGCGCCAGAACAGTTGATGGCAGCAATGGTTTCCACCACTGCACCTATAGATAGTAGAGACATGAATCGAGTTTCGCCCAAGGGAATGAGTGACGAGGTTGAAGAATGAGTTTAAATTGGATTGTCCCAGCAGAACGTATACAAAAACTACCACCTTATGTATTTGCGCGTTTAGATGAACTAAAAGCGAAAGCACGGGAACAAGGGTTAGATTTAATTGATTTGGGGATGGGAAACCCCGATGGTGCAACGCCAGCACCAGTTGTAGAAGCGGCGATCGCTGCTTTAAAAGATCCCGCCAATCACGGTTATCCGCCCTTTGAAGGGACTGCTAGTTTTCGCCGTGCGATCACCAATTGGTATCATCGCCGTTATGGTGTGGTTTTAGATCCTGATAGTGAAGCTTTGCCATTGCTAGGTTCTAAAGAAGGATTAACCCATTTAGCGATCGCCTATGTTAATCCTGGCGATTTAGTTCTGGTTCCTTCCCCAGCTTATCCTGCACATTTTCGCGGCCCGGCGATCGCTGGCGGGAAAATCCACAGCTTGATTCTTAAACCGGAGAATGACTGGTTAATTGATTTAGCTGCGATTCCTGATAAAGTCGCAAGACAAGCGAAAATTCTCTATTTTAACTATCCCAGTAATCCTACTGCCGCCACCGCCCCCCGCGAATTTTTTGAAGAAATCGTCGCCTTCGCCCGCAAATATGAAATTTTGCTGGTGCATGATTTGTGTTATGCCGAGTTAGCTTTTGATGGTTATCAACCCACTAGCTTGCTAGAAATTCCTGGTGCGAAAGATATTGGTGTGGAATTTCACACCTTATCTAAAACTTACAATATGGCTGGTTGGCGCGTTGGGTTTGTGGTAGGGAACCGCCATGTAATTCAAGGTTTGCGGACACTAAAAACTAACTTAGATTACGGTATTTTTTCCGCCTTGCAAAAAGCAGCCGAAACCGCCTTGCAACTGCCAGATGTCTATTTGCACGAGGTACAACAACGCTACCGTACCCGCCGCGATTTTCTCATTGACGGGTTAGGAGAGTTGGGTTGGGATATTCCCAAAACCAAGGCAACAATGTATCTTTGGGTGAAATGTCCTGTGGGTATGGGTTCCACGGATTTTGCCTTGAATGTATTGCAGCAAACTGGCGTTGTTGTTACCCCAGGTAATGCCTTTGGGGTTGCAGGTGAGGGTTATGTACGGATCAGTTTGATTGCCGACTGCGATCGCTTGGGTGAAGCTTTAAATCGCTTCAAGCAAGCCGGTATTCGCTATCAACCTGAAAGCGTAGTTTCTGCTTCAGAAGCGATCGCCGATCTCGTTGGTTGAATAGAGTAAGGAAACCCAACATTAGAGGCAGGGGAGCAGGGGGCAAGGGACAAGGAGGAAAAGAAAAATATTATCTGAATAAATTGAGTAATTTATTCTCTGGAAGTCCCTTACATGACTAAAATTTTAGCTAATCGGATTTGATATCATGTAAAAAAGTAGAAAGTGCTAAAAATGATTGGTACTAATATTTACATCAGTCAAGAAACTCAAGAATCTCTAATTAAAGCTGCTGCTTTAAAAGAAATCTCTATTGAAGAACTAGCTTCTTTTCTTTTGAAGCAAAGTATTCAAGAAAAGTTTGGGCAAATTAGCTATTCTTCCGAGAATCAAGGCAAATTTGCCATTAATCCTCTTGTAAAAATGCAACCATACACTTATTCAGCAGATCCTAATGAACCCGCTATTTCTACTGATGATCGGGAAATAAATCAGAATTTGGAAGCGAATGATTTGTGATCGTTCTTGATACTCATATTTGGGTTTGGTGGAATCACAATGATTCAAGGTTGACTCCTCCCCACCGTGAGGCAATAAATAGGGAAAGACCTCATGGTTTAGGTGTTTGCTCTATCAGTTTGTTAGAGATCAGCAGACTTGTTACCCAAAATAAGTTAATTATTCCCTGTTCCATTCAAGAATGGTTTAATATTGCTTTGGCACAAGAGGGGCTACTTCTTCTATCAATAACTCCCCAAATTGCCATTGATTCCTAATCACTTCCAGGGGATTTTCATAAAGATCCAGCCGATAGAATTATCGTTTCAACAGCAAGAATCTATAATGCTCCTTTGGTGAGTGTAGATGAAAAAATACTTGCCTATTCTTATGTAAAAAGAATTCTCCCTTGATTCTCGAAATTTAATTCATGCAAACCCCTGCTACTACTATTCCTCATTTAATTGCAGCTGGCTTTCACGCGCTTTCCGATCCACTCAGGATTAGTGTGGTGGAACTACTACGACAGCGAGAATTATGTGTATGTGATTTATGCGAAGCCTTGGGGGTAAGCCAGTCAAAACTATCTTTTCACCTGAAAACCCTCAAGGAAGCTGGCTTAGTTAAATCCCGCCAGGAAGGACGCTGGATTTATTACAGTTTGAATCTTAGCCAATTTAGCGTTTTAGAGGCATATTTGTCAGAATTTCAGCATAGTGGTGTCATTACATCGGTGCGTCCCTGCTGCGATTAGCGACAAGTTTATCTACCGAATGAAGATATTGCCCTACTCGAAGCGTATTGCCAAGCGACGGGAGCCACCAAAACCGGGACGGTTAGAATGCTGTTGCAAATCCTTAAAAATGAGCATTTATTAGCAATTGTTAGGAAAACGCTCACTGTTGATTAACCCTTGGGTAATTGTCTAACTGGTTTACAGATCAATATAGTTACAGGACGGTTGTTTTGGACAAGACTGCTTGACATATCAACTTTTTTTGAAATAATATCTATACATCAACTTTTTTTGAAATGTATGGTTCTAAAGTGCCTAGCAAAGGCATGAAATCCGGTTTACAAAAATTGCTGGCGGATTGCTGGCGAGAGGCTTTGGCAGAAGGAATTGGCACTTTTATTTTGGTATTTGCCGGGACTGGTGCAGTCATGGTGAACTCCATTAGTGGTGGCAGTGTAACGCATATTGGTATCAGTTTTGTATTTGGTGCAGTGGTTACTGCGTTAATTTACGGAATTGGTCATCTGAGCGGCGCACACTTCAATCCTGCGGTGACATTGGCATTTTGGACGAGTGGTTTTTTTCCGAAGCGGCGAGTGTTGCCGTATATTTTAGGGCAGTTAGTGGGCGCGATCGCAGCTTCAGCTTTACTACTAATTAGTTTTGGGCGAGTTGCGAATTTAGGGGCGACTCTACCACTAAATGGAAATTGGTTGCAATCTTTAGTGTTGGAATTCGTTCTCACCTTTATTTTGATGTTTGTAATTTTGGGTTCTGGACTAGATCGCCGCGCTCATATTGGCTTTGCGGGATTAGCGATCGGCTTGACGGTGGGGATGGAAGCAGCATTTATGGGGCCAATTACCGGTGCAAGTATGAATCCGGCGCGTTCTTTTGGCCCGGCTTTGGTGGGAGGAATTTGGCAGCATCATTGGGTTTATTGGCTTGCACCCATTTTCGGAGCGCAATTAGCAGTCATTATATATCGGCTGCTTTCCAATGGATTTAGTGATTTTAAAGAATAAAAAAGCAAGATTTATGGCAATTTTATCTCTACGACAGAAAACGCAAAGGATACAAGCCTCTAAATTTATTTATGGGGATCAAAAATGTTTTAATTTTTAATTTTTAATTTTTAATTTTTAATTCGGAGCGAAGCGACGTGACCTCTTTCAAACATTCGCCAAAAATATTGTTTTTATATGGTTCTTTGCGAGAGCGCTCCTATAGCCGCTTGTTGGCAGAAGAAGCGGCTCGAATCATTCAAGAATTAGGTGCAGAAGTGCAGTTTTTCAATCCTTGTGAATTACCCATTTATGGCAGTGTGCCAGATACCCATCCCAAAGTACAGGAATTACGGGAATTGAGTATTTGGTCTGAGGGGCAAGTATGGTCTTCTCCAGAGATGCACGGTAATATTACTGGGATTATGAAAAACCAAATTGACTGGATTCCTTTAAGTTTAGGAGCAGTCAGACCGACGCAAGGCAGAACCTTAGCAATCATGCAAGTTAGCGGTGGTTCTCAGTCTTTCAACGCTGTTAATACACTACGAATTTTGGGGCGATGGATGCGAATGTTTACGATTCCCAATCAGTCTTCAGTGGCGAAAGCTTACCAAGAGTTTAACGAAGACGGGACGATGAAAGATTCACCTTACCGCGATCGCGTCATTGACGTTATGGAAGAACTTTATAAATTTACGCTGCTATTGCGCGATCGAGTTGACTACCTAACAGATCGGCACAGCGAACGGAAAGAAAAAGCAGCACAAGAAACCGCTAGAGTTGCCAATAGTGCGCTTGAAATGAATGCCAATTAAGGTTTATCAGATTTTTATCCTGTCAACAAAATAATAACTAACAACATGATGAAAAAAGTAATGTTTGTTTGCAAGCATAATTCCCGCCGTTCTCAGATGGCAGAAGGATTTACGCGAATATTAGGAGAAGGAAAAGTTGGGGTTGCTAGCTCAGGTTTGGCAGCAAGTGAGGTAGATCCGATCACAGTTGAAGTGATGTCAGAAATTGGGATTGATATTAGCAATCAGACTTCTAAAGCTTTAAGTGATTTCAATGCTGATGATTATAATGCTGTGATTTCATTATGTGGTTGTGGTGTTAACTTACCCGAAGAATGGGTGTTAAGAGATATATTTGAAGATTGGCAACTTGACGATCCAGCAGGGCAATCAATTGAAGTTTTTCGCCGGGTTCGAGATGAAGTTAAAGAAAGAGTTGTCAAGTTAATTGAGTCTCTCAGTTAACGTGACTTTTCACAGTATCTGAAAAAGCTCTCTTCTCTAAGGCTATTTATTATCGGCATCTTTAATTAACGCAAATATGTGAGTCTGATGCCGCTTACCTCAACCTTATGCTTAATTTCGTAGGGTTTGCTAGAATGACGCGCAGAGGCTTGCTAGCAGGAAAACCGAGTTCTATGTCTATCGTCATTTCTCTTACTCCAGAACTAGAGGCACAACTTTGTAAAAAAGCTGCACAACAAGGGCAGGATGTGAGTATTGTTGCTGCTGAATTGCTAACTCGAATTCTAGAGTGGGAGTTGCAAGATTTGGAAGAATCTGTCGCAGGTATCCAGCGTGGTTTGGATGATTTTGAGGCAGGACGTTCTCGTTCACTTGAAGAGTTTGCTAAAGAACAACGCCGCAAGTACAACCTGTCAGTCGATTCATGACTTATCGCGTTGAAATTTCTAGTGTGGCGCAAGCAGAAGCAGATAAGGCATTCCTTCAATTGTTGCAATTGATATCTCCTGAAAGAGCAAGACAATGGTATCAAGGATTACTCTCAGCAATTGAGTCTTTGTCAGAAATGCCTAAACGTTGTCCTCTAGCAAGAGAAAATGAGTATTTCAGCAAAGAGATTCGTCAACTTCTGTATGGTCAAAGTCGTAATTCATACCGCATAATTTTCACTATTGTTGAGAATAGTGAAGTGTCCACAGTTCGCATTCTGCACATTCGGCACGCAGCACAACAAACATTGGGTGAAAATCAGGAATCTGATGAAGTCTAAAACTACGCTGCACTAAACCTAAAAGGATCGTAAGTTAGTTTGCAGGTTCCTACAACTAGAAAATCAGGTTTGCGATCGCTCGAAGTAATTTAGCTGGTTCTACAGGTTTGGTGATATGCTGCCCAAATCCGGCGGCAATTGCCTGTTGATAGTCAGCCTCACTAGCATAAGCGGTAAGAGCGATCGCTGGAATTGTCCCTCCTTGTTCTGGTGACATCGCTCTAATTTGACGCATTAACATATAGCCGTCTATTTCTGGCATTCCAATGTCGCTTAAGAGCAGATTTGGCTGGAACTGAGGCAAAGCTTGTAATGCTTCCACAGCCGATGTTACCTGAGTTACTACTGCGCCAGATTGTTTCAGAATGAAAGCAATTAACTCTCGCGTATCACGCTCATCATCGACAAGCAGGACTTTCACCCCATTTAGATTGGGTAAATTATCAGGTTGTCTATGAATCTGCTGGCTATCTGGATGAATCTTAATCATCGGTAGCATCACTGTAAAAGTTGCTCCCTGTTCTTCACCCAAACTTTCTGCCTTAACAGTGCCCCCATGTAACTCAACGATATGACGAACAATAGCTAATCCTAATCCTAATCCCCCAAATTTTCTGGTAGTTGCACCATCAGCTTGGCGAAAGTAGTCAAATACGAATGGTAAAAAATCTGGACTAATTCCCTTACCTGTATCACTGACTCGAATTTGAACCTGAGAACCCACAGACTGTAAACTAATTTCTACCTCTCCACCTTGAGGCGTAAACTTAATTGCATTGGAAAGGAGATTCCAAATAACTTGCTGCAAACGACTGGAATCACCTGTTACTAGTAATTTTGAATTATACCTTTGGGGCGCTGGGAGTGCAACTTGAATTTGAGATTTGAGATTGTCAGCTTGGTTGTTAAAATCGATAGATTCTAAATTTATCTGAGAATTTTCTAATTTCAAATCTAAAACCGTAAATCGCAAATTGATAGATTTAGCTTGGGCGGCTAAACGTACAGTTTCTATTGCAGATGCGATCGCAGTTTCTAAATTCACAGAAGTAATATTTAGGCTCAGTTTACCTTGCAAAATGCGAGACACATCCAACAAATCTTCAATTAGTTGAGTCTGAAGTTTGGCATTACGCTCAATGGTTTCAAGGGCGCGAGTAGTAGTTGCTTCATCATACTTTTTAGTTTGCAGTAATTTCGACCATCCCAAAATCGGGTTTAGCGGCGTGCGAAGTTCGTGGGAAAGAACCGCCAAAAATTCATCTTTAATCCGATTAGCTTGGATCAATTCTTCTTTGCCTCGCTGTAACGAAGTCATTAACTCGGCGCGTTCCAAAGCAACCGCCACCTGATCGGAAGTTGCTTGCAGTAAGGCAATTTCCCCAGAGGAGAAGTAGGTACGGGTGCGGCTGGCAAAGGATAGAACACCAAGCAGCTTTCCCTGAGCAATTAAGGGTTGACCAGCATAAGCTGTGATTTGCAAAAATTGGAGGAGGCGGATGTGGGCATTTGGATGAGTAGAGTTAAGTACATCATTGATGACAATTTGACGGCGTTCTTGCGCTATTAGTCCGCACATTTCTTGATTAAATTCCAGGTATTCGATTGCTCGAAATACTTCATCAGTAATACCATTCCAAGCTACTAACCGAAGTTTCTGCTGATTTTCGTGCGTCTCAATTAGATAGTGGAAGTAGAAATGCAAATCCATCTGCGCCGAGAGTTTGCTAAACAAGCTGTTCATTAAATCCAATGGGCGCTCGGTTGAAAGCAAATCGCTGGTGGTTTCAGAGAGTAGTTTAAGTCTTTCACTACGCTCTTGCAAAGCTTTTTCTGCAAGCTGGCGTTCTCGAAGAATGCGTTCGCGTTCGGTGATGTCAACTGCAACCCCTCCTATTAGGCGTTGTCCAGATGCATCAGCAATGGGAAACTTGTATACCAAAAATTCTCCCAAAGTACCATCTGTGCGTGGAGCCGACTCGATGGTTTCCACAATCTGATTCGTCTGGGCAACTATTCTAATGTTATCGAGGAAGGGTTGAGCGATTTCGGCTGGGTATAAGTCAAAAATATTTTTATTAATCGCTTTATTTGTTGTTACATCAAATATGCTCTGATAAGTTGGACTGAGGTAAAGTACACGCCCGTCTGCATTGGTAATCCATGCTGCTGCTGGAATATTGTCCATAAAAGCTTGAAATTGCTCTTGACTCTGACTCAGCGCTTTTTTAGCTTGCTTAAGGTCGCTAATATCAAGAATAAATGCAACTGATTTCTGCCGAGATTCTCCTAAAAGGGAGTAGCCAACTACAACTGGAACAATAGAACCATCTTTGCGAATACATTCTTTTTCATAAGGTGTACAGGTTCCCTTTGCTGTGGCCTCGGCAATAGCCAGTTCATCTAAATATTGGTACTCAGGGAGAGTGATATCAGTCCACCGCAATCTTCCAGCTTTGATATCCGCTTGGCTATAGCCCACAATTCGCAAAAACTCGTCGTTGGCTTCGGTGATACTACCATTCACATCGCCAAAGATAATGCCAACGATATTTGCTTTGAAAAAACTTCTGAGCCGTTCTTCGCTTTCTCGGACTGCTTTTTCTGCTTGCTTGCGTAAACGAAGCTCGTCGTAAATATCGCTAATATCTGTAGTACTGCCAACTATGCGTACTGGTTTTCCATCAGCATCCCGTTGTACCACTATTCCCCGATCCAGTACATAGACATACTGGTTATTTTGGTTGCGAATGCGATACTCAGCAGTATAGCGATCGCTATTTGCCAAAGCAACTACTGCTTCCTGTTCTACACGCTGCAAATCTTCTGGATGAACAAGTTCACGCCACCAATTAGCTGTTGGTTCAGCAATGTCGAGGGAATAGCCCAAAATCCGGGTTAACCCATCGGTTCTTTCAACTGTATCCTGTTCTAGATTCCAATCATAAATCAGACAATTTACCGCCGATGCTGCTAACTCAAAACGCTCATTAGCTAACCTCAAACGTTCTTCTTTCTCTCGCAAGATTTGTTCGGCTTGTTTGCGTTTGCTCAAATCAACAACAAAGCCAATGACACTTTCTTCACTGTCTTCCACAAGGACAGAACCGAGCAAAACAGGAACTCTTGTACCATCTTTGCAGATATATTCTTTCTCAAAGGGTTTACAGACTCCAGTCATTTTCAGTTCTTCTACTGAACGTTCACTCAATAGAAGATATTCAGGTGGGGTAATCTCACGCCACTTCATTTGGTTAGTAGACAAATCTTCTCGCGTATAGCCGACCATTTTCAGAAAAGCATCATTGGCTTCCATGATGCAACCGTTCTTTATATCAGTGACAATGACTCCAATGATATTGGATTCTGCCAGTCGGCTAAACCGCATTTCGCTATTTTGCAACAATTTCAGGCTTGTCTCTGCCTTGCCTCTAGCAGTTCGCAACTCTGAAGAGAGGGCGGTAATTAAGAAGGATACTAGCGAGAATGTAGTTAATTGTACTAAGACGTTCAGGCTGAGAAAATTAAACGAGTAGATTGGCTCGATTAAAAAATAGAGCGCAGTTATAACAGATAATGCGATCGCTAATACTCCAAGTCCCATGCCGCCATACCAGGCGCTGATTGCCACAGCAGCATAAAATAATGTAAATACGCTCGGATCGAAGACTGGTAGCAATAGTTGCGTCACTAGCAGCGCCGCTATAACTGCCAGAATCATCACGCTGTATGTTAGTAACCAAGAGCGCATCATCAAAATTTTTTCGGGTACTTTCAACATCATCTTAAGAGTCCTCCCGTTGCTCCGCTTTTAGGAGATACTCATTCAGTAGTCTTTTGCCTGGTTCACCCATGTTCTGTAACATTTCTTCAATCAGCTTGAGTGCCATCTGTGAAGGCACTGTAGATCCGTTCTCCCAGCGATTGACTGTTCGCAAGGAAACTCCCAACTTAGCTGCAAACTTCTCCTGAGAGAGATCGAGTTGCTGCCGAAGTTCACGGATTAAATCTGAAATTTTTAGTCGCTTTTCTAATTCCATAATAGGAAGATTAAGACAGATGTCTCGCCATTTGGCTCCAACTTTAGGAAGAATTCTAATAATCATTAGTTAATATCAATTTCATCTTGTGGCAATATACCAATATCTGGTTATCAGCCTTCATTAATTGCTGTTCGCCGATCTAACTGCTCTGCTATAGTTCTGATAACTGTTAACTCTTTTAAGGCGGTACGATAAAATCAGCTAACTATAAAATAAATATTAAATTTTATTGCTTAGATGATGCAAAAATAGTATTATTTTAAACTATTTAATGATTTCCAAGCATCAACCACCTCTGCAAATTTAGGATGATGTGTTAAACTTTCATCCTTCATACTCAAATTATTTTTTTAAACTATAAATAATATTTTTAACAATGCTATTTGAGTCATGAAAATAGTTGTACGAGAAGTAATATGTTTACCAGTGTTGATTGTATATTGTGACTATTCTTACTGCTTACTGAGCTAAAGATTACAATCGCTCGAAAGGTTCTAGTCAATCGCCTTTGAGATGGGCTTTCCTTGAGTCAGATAACGATGGCAAAACTAGAAAGCTATAATTAGATTTTAATCAAATATTATTTGCCTGAAGTTTAACCGTTTTGATTAATCAACACTCCGAAAAGCTCCTCGACACCCAACTGGAAAATCCACCAGATGAAGGCTATATATTTAGCTGGTTTGATTGGTTTTGCCTTTGGTATCCTCCAGGCTGGCTAATTTTATTCAATCGTCATTGGCAGCACTACCATACCGATACAGACGGTTGGAATTGGCTCGAATATGGATTATTTTTAATTCCTGGCGGATTTTATCTGGCGTTGTTGAGTCGTTGGTTGCGTCTTGGTTTTCGTTCACCCCGAACAGAAGTTAGTGAATTTGATCCCAGATATCAACAAGCTTTTCGCAAAGAAGTTCTCGGCCCCATTGTGAAATACTATTTTCGGGGAGAATTACAACAAGTCGAAAACTTGCCACAAACAGGGCCATTAATCGTGGCGATGAATCACGCAGGGATGTGTTTTCCTTGGGATTTTTTGACTTTGGGTTATTTATTAAGTGAAGCTAGAGGATGGGTGCTACAGCCCGTAGCAAATCCAGCATTATTTGAGCATCCTTGGGTGATTTGGTGGCTACCACCTAAATGGTCGCAAGTTTTGGGTGGTGTGCGAGCCGAATTAGATAATTTTGAGGCAGCTATCGCCCAAGAGAAAATTCTCTTATATGCACCCGAAGGTATTCGCGGCCCTCGGAAAGGTTGGAAAAGACGCTATCAACTAGAAAAGTTTGACGTGAGTTTTATTAAGTTGAGCGATCGCTATCATATTCCCATTCTCCCCGTAGTCTGCATTGGTAGTGAATTTTTACATCCTTGGGCTGTTAATTTCCAGAAATTGCAACGATTAGTAAATTTACCATTCTTGCCTTTATCACCTTTAATGCTTGCTTTAATTCTGTTTCCTTCAATGGGAATTTGGGCAATGAAAACTCGTTTAAGTTACTTTATTCAAACTTTGGAAACAACAGAAATACCTAATTCAAACAAAGGGCAGACAGTCGCTTATCAATTAGCACAAAAATTGCGAGAAAAACTCCAACTCCAAATTAATCAAAGATAGGATATATCGCAAGTCAGATGTAATGGCAGTCAATAATCAGGACACTAAAATTATTAATTTAGAAATAAGCTTCCAACAAAATTAAATTTAGATTAGCTGATTTCTAAATAAAAAATGAGTCCCAGGAGATTGATTTGTGATTGTTAATGCTACGCCAAATGGTTGGGAAATTATTTATCACCGTGCCCATGCTTTACTAGCCGCTCAATTGGCAGGACAATGGCGAAGCCAAGATGCCCCAGTACGCTTTTATGAAACGCTAGCTGCAATTTCTCATCATGATGACCTAGAGAAAGAGTGGGAAGAAGACCTTCTGACTGAAGCAGGTGCGCCCAAGGATTTCACTCTCGGTACAAAAAAGGATGCAAAGCTTGGAATTAGCAAATTGGCTGATTTGGCAAAGAATGCTCGCTACCGGGGACGGTGGGTAGCTCTATTAATTTCCATGCATATTAGCCGTTTAAATGAGCCAAGCCGGGGTAATTTTCCAGAATTAGACAAAATTTTAGATGAGCAACTTCAAAACCAGCAACGTTGGCGCAAAGAACTAGGCATCAAAAAAGAGGAAGTTGATGCAGCTTATGCATTTATGCAATGGTGCGATCGCCTTTCTCTCATCCTCTGTCAGCAGGAACTACCCGACGATGAGCGGTTTTTAGAAATTAGCAAAGGCCCCGACGAACGGCGTTACGACATCATGCAGCGTAGCGATCGCTCAGTTACAGTCAAACCTTGGCCGTTTCAGAAAGCAGAATTTACGGTCAGTGTTGAAGCCTGTGAGTTGTTTCAGGTAGAATTTGAAAGCCGCGCCGAACTCAGTCAAGCACTCCAGTCAGCCCCCATCAAGGTCTTGGAGTGGAAATTTGTTAAGAGCTAAACGCACGTAGATTTGAAATTTATCTCAGGCGATCGCCTCAATTAAGGCCATATCCCATCATGACAATACAGCAGAAGACGTGATAAATCGCCGTCTCTACAAGTGTTTTGGTATATGGGTAGTCGAAATACAAAAAGACCAGCCTCCCACAGCTGGTCTAGAAAATGTTTTTTTGCGTTGTCTTCTCAAGAGAGTTAAAACCCAATTGCGCGTTCCCAAAATGCAACGGGCAACTTTTCTTAACAATATTGTAACAGTCAACACAGATTTTTCCTGAATATTCATCAAAAAAAGATATTAGCTAAGTTTAAAAGCTTCTATCTATCAGAATAATTCAGCAGAGCGCTGGGTATAGATAGCAGGGGGCAGGGGGCAGGGGGCAGGGGGACAAGGGGGAATTATTGAATAAGTCTCTCCCAAGTCTACCTTGTCTCTTCTTCATGCCCAATGCCCAATTCCCAATTCCCAATTCCCAATTCCCAATGCCCAATTCCCAATGCCTAATGACTAATAACCATTTGTGGTTTTCCCCAAAGAATGCTTTCCTGTTTGTAAATTGCAATTCCCGGTTTTGCTCCTTTGGGTTTATAAACGTGTTTTGGCTGGGTGTAAACTACTGGCACTTGCTCGCTCTGACGGGCGCGACTGTAGTAAGCGGCAAGATTAGCTACAAATTGCAAATCAGCTTCTTCTGCCACAGCGCCGGGTTCTAGCCGTAGTAACAAATGGCTCCCTGGAATTTCTTGAGCGTGGAACCATAAGTCATAATCCCCAGCTACACGAAAGGTTAATTGGTCATTTTGGCGATTGTTGCGACCGATTAATACTTCAAAGCCACTGGGGGTAAGGTAACGATGAAAGTTGGTACTAGGGGGTTCGTTTGCGCTACGACCCCGATATTCTGGATCTTCTAAATACTTTTGCCCAATCAACTCTTCGCGGATTTCTTCTAAAGCTCGCAAATCTTCTGCCGTTTGGTAGGTGTCTATCTGGGCGATCGCAGCTTCTACTTGTTCTAAATAATCAATTTCTGTCTGTACTTCTAACAATAGGGGTTCGACAGCAGAACGAGCGCGTTTCAGCTTTTGGTGCTGTTTGTAAAGACTTTGGGCATTTTGGACAGCATTTTTATCTGGTTGGAGAGCGATCGCTATTGGCAAATTTGTATCAAAATCAGCCAGGATAATTTCTTTCATCCCCGGTTCCCAGTTTTGCAGGTGAGCCATCAGTAAATCAGCTTTTTGCCGATATTCATCGGCTCGATCTGATTGCTGCAACCGCGTTTTAAAGGTTTGAGCTTTATTCCGTAATTTCGCCAGAATATTATTCAATTTCTGACTCAACTGATGGCGCAATTGGGAAAATAATTGTTGGTCAATTTGGTTACTGTAGTAACGATTGAGCAACTCCTGAACATCTTGGACTTTTTCAACTACACCCCAACCCATTACGGTGTAACCATCTTTTGTCCAAGCGGGTTGAAATTTTTTGGAATCCAAAGCTTGCAACCATTCTTGCCAACGCTCAAATAACCGTTGCCAATCGTTAGAATTCAGGCTATCGGTGAATGTTTCTGGTGCGATATTTGCTTCTAGTAGCATTAAATCTAACAGCGCAGCACTCAAGCCACTATAACTTTTTAGCAATTGCCGCTTGATTGCTCCTGGTACTAAACTTACCCGTTCTTGCCAACGTTCTGGAGATTCGCTCAAACTGGGGACAGTTCCAGTTAGTTTTGGCGGTGTTTCATAAGGTTGTCCGGTTTGGATGGGACGGACACTAGATTGCTGCTGACTGACTTGATGGGCTGCGGTGATAATTATATTGCTAGCGTCGGTGAGAATGACGTTGCTATATTTGCCCATAATTTCTGCATAGACATGATATAGGGCGCTTTCTCCAGGACGACGGGCAAATTGCAAATCAATAACCCGCTCCCAAGGGGCGATCGCTTCAATACCCACCAGTGCCAAACCACCCAATTGGTGTATTAGTTGCTGGCTAAAGGTAAAGGTATCTGGCGATCGCGGTGGTGGATCGCCGATACAAATATGTGCTGCTTGGGGATGCCAAGAAATCTGTAGCCAATCACGCTGTTTTAGTGTGCGTAATGCTATGGCAATAGTGTAGCGATCGCGCTGATAAACCTGTTCTGTCCGCGAGGGCAGCCAGTTAGCGCGTATTTCGCTACAAGTAGCTGTAAGGGTAGTGAAATCAACTGGTTGCATAGCCGTTCGCGTTCAAAGGTGGATGCTCAGTATACTTCCATCATCTCTAATATTGATATTAATGTAGGCATAAATATAATCCCGTAAAAAATGTAGAGACGCAAAATTTTGCGTCTCTCTACAGAATTTATCGGTTGTGTAAAATGTTTTATCTGAGTGTATTAGGTTGCTGAAACCTTATTTAACAAGCAATGCAGGTTCTTTTGCTGATGGCTCTAACAATTGGGTGTAAAGTTCGCTCAACTGAGTTGCGACACCATGCCAACTAAATTTGCTTTCAACGCGCTTTCTGCCAGCTTTACCCAATTCGTCTCGCCACTGTGGATCTAAGAGAATTCGGTCAATGGCAGACGCAAAAGCACCTACATTTTGTGGTGGCGCTAATAAACCAGTTTCTTCATTAACTACAGTAAATTGAAGTCCGCCGACATCGCTAGCTATAACTGGTGTACCACTTGCCATCGCTTCGATCGCAACCAGTCCAAAGGGTTCGTAGTGACTAGGAACAACGCAGACATCGGCAGCTGCATAATAAGTTGGTAAAATATCTTGACTGAGACGACCAGGAAAGATGGTTAACTTAGTGATTCCTAAGTCCTGGACAATTTGCTCAATGCGATCGCGCTCAATGCCGTCGCTATTACCTGGAGTACTACCACCACCAATAATTAGCTGGAGATTATTAGAATCGCGTAGCCCAGACTCATTTACTGCACGTACTAAGGTTTCTATACCTTTGCGTCGGTCAAAACGCCCTACATATAATACAACTTTAGCATCTTTGGCAATTTCCAGTTCAGCCCTAGCTGCTTCTCGCCCGATGGAACCAAAGCGCTGAATATCTGTACCACAGGGAATGATATCGATATTACCTTCAGTGGAAACTAGCGATCGCATGTGTTGCTGTTCTTGCGGACTTGTCGCCACAATTCGCTCTGCTGTTTCCAACACCTGTTTTTCCACAGCTAATCGTTGACTAGCAATCAGAGGAATATTTTCTATCGTGTTGTACTTGACTGCTCCTAGTGAGTGGTAGGTATGAACCTGTTTAATCTCTTGGATTTTCTTTAACTCCATTCCCACCCAACTAGAGAGCCAGTAGTTAGTGTGAACTAACTGGTATGTAATCTCATTTTTTACTTGAAATTTGAGGAAATTATCCACAAATTCTGGTAGATATTCAAAAATCTCATCTCGCGGCACAAACTCAAGAGGCCCAGCTTTTAAACGAATCGTTCGACAATTATCGCTATGTTCAACAATCAAGTCTTGCTCCAGACTCGCTTTGCGAGTAAACATATCAACTTGCCATCCCAGCTGCGCCAGTGCTTCACCCACTTGGCGCACATAAACATTTTGTCCCCCAGCTTCTTCTTTCCCTATTTCAATCGCTGGGTCTCCGTGGACGGAAATCAAGGCGATACGTTTTTCGGTGGTAGAGTTCATAGTTTGTGTGTTGCTGATTTTAACAAAGCTTTTGGATGTATCCAAATACGTGTTTAACACACGTATCTGAATTGTTGAGAAACTTTGATTAATGTTTATCTTAATTTAAGATGTCTAATATTTTTTTACATCTTCTGCCAGAAGTATAATTACAGATTAAGTATTTATATTTATTTTATTTAGACAGAGGAAAATACATACTTGTATCTCATCCTTTAGGTAGATAAAATCTATATTTTTTTAATCTTATTTTATGCTTATCTAACTCTTTAGATAAATGTATTAACGCGAGTTTAAGAAAATGACGCTATAAGTTAAGATTCACATTTACTAAGCCAAAAAACTTCATCCCCTTATGGGTAGAATTTTGGATTTTCTTAATATATATAAGCAAACAGATTAGCTAAAACATTAACCGCCGAGTTAAGTACGCCTATTTTAGGAGTATTAAATTTAACAATTAGTTTTAATATAGCTAAATAATTATATATGTTATATTTAGAACACAAAAACTGTTATGAAAGTTTACTGTGTAGGATGTAGATAACGCTCTATTAATTTTCCAGCCTTTGAGAAGTAGGTATAATTTAAACCTAATAAAATTCTTACTTCTTATATTGATGTTTAAACTAGTTAGCACAGTTAACTCACTACATTGAACTCAATTTGTATTAAGTAGTAAGAATAACTGTTAAATATTGATGCAAAATTGGGTATTTTGTTGAATTTGCTTCGGAAAGTTTCAGATTATATTTGCAATCATTAATAAATTTCAGGAGCAAATCAGGTGGTTACTTCAACCTTACTCGCTGCTGCAACTACACCCCTGCAATGGAGTCCGACTGTCGGACTGATTATCATTATTGCTAATATCATTGCCATTGCCTTTGCTAAATCTACCATCAAATATCCCAACGCAGAGCCAAAACTACCCTCATCTAATCTCTTTGGTGGTTTTGGTTTACCAGCCCTTTTAGCAAGCACTGCCTTTGGTCACATCTTAGGAGTGGGCGCTGTTTTAGGGCTGCATAACCTGGGAAGAATTTAGGTTATTGCCTAAGTTAGCCTTTATTTGATGATTCTTTTGTCTCCAGCTTTGAGTCAGAGAGTTACTTCTCTGACTCTTTTTTATGAGAAATAATTCAAAATTGAAGAATTCATTCTGTACAACAAATTGCGGATAGCGAGTCCGCTTGACTACACACAGCGTCTCGTAGAGAGATGAAGGAAGCAAGGGGCATCTGGTATTGGGGAAAAAGGATTTTAGCCTTATTTACTTTTCTTAATACAATATGGTTTTATTCTGCCGACTTACTTACCTGCGGGACGCTATGTGAATGACTTGTCCATTTTTGACCAACGGCAAGCTCAGTATAAGCGTGTTACCACTGATTTGAAGCCACATATAAGCATTTCCTGGAGATAGTTTACTTTTAATTAAATCTTTTTACTTTCAAGCCCAAATTCGTGCATATCTAAAAAATTTGGAAGAAGATGTGATATGCAAAATTAACAACTTTTTTTACTTTATAAATCAACTCTAAAGTTAAACAAAATTAATACTTTTTAAACCAATACAGTTCAGTTAAGCATTTCTTCCTTCTCTTTCTTCTCTTCCTTTGTGTCTTACCCTTCGGGAAGCCACTTCGTGTCTATGCACCCTTTGCGGTTCGTTAAAAAATTGACCTTGAGAAAGAGTTAAGCCTTAACTGAACCGTATTGCTTTTTAAACTCCATTTAATAAGGAATGAGCATGAATTTTGATCGTCACGATAAAGCTGTCATTTTAATAGTCGATGACACCCCTATTAATTTAGAAATATTATTTAGCTTTTTAGAGCATTATGGCTTTCAAGTTTTAGTATCTGAAAATGGGATAAACGCCGTTGAAATTGCAGAAAATACTTTACCTGACCTAATTTTATTAGATGTATTAATGCCAGTAATAGACGGGTTTGAAACTTGCAGAATGTTGAAAATAAATCCAGCCACTCACGATATTCCGGTAATTTTTATAACTGCCATAACCGATAATATAGAGCGAGTCAAAGGCTTGAATCTTGGTGCAGTAGATTATATTACCAAACCTCTTGACTATCAAGAGGTGTTAGCTAGGGTAAATATCCACTTAAATTTACGAAACCTTGCCAAAAAACTTACAGAGCAAAATAAACGTTTAGAGATGGAAATCTTTGAGCGCCAGCAGGTAGAGGAAAAACTGCGATGTCATTCAGCTGAATTAGATGAATGGAATAATCGCTATGAAGCAATAATTCAAGCGAGTGGTCAGATTATCTACGACTGGCATTTACATACCAATGATATTAAATATAGAGGGAATGTAGAGCTAATATTAGGTTACTCTATACCTGAAATGTTAGGAGGTTTGAACCGTTTGCTAGAGTTGGTTCATCCTGATGATAGAAACTTTTTGAACGAAGAGATTAACCGCGTCTTATCTACAAAAGATCGATTACATCTGGCATTTCGCGTATGTCGCAAAGATGGTATTTATATCACAGTAGAGAATAACGGATATATCTTTTTAGACTCCACAGGCAAAGTCTCTCAGATGACAGGTTTTATAATTGATATTACCGAGCAGCAAGCTGTCCTACGCGAACACAAAAGTGGGGAACAGAAAATCCGCGAGCAAGCCGCTTTACTTGACATCACCACAGACGCGATTATCGTTCAAAACTTGGTTAACCAAATTCAATTTTGGAACAAAGGGGCTGAACATCTCTATGGTTGGATGGCAAAAGAAGCACTTGATAAGAATGCCAATCAGCTTTTGTATCGAAAGCAAAAATTTTGCAAAATAAACAACATTGAGAAAACTCTAGTTGAAAATGGTTCGTGGCAAGGTGAATTACATCAAGTTACTAAACAAGGCAAAGAAATTATCGTTGCTAGTAGATGGACACTAGTAAATGATGATGAAGGGCAAGCTAAATCCATTCTAATTGTCAACTCCGATATTACAGAGAAAAAACAACTCGAAGCCCAGTTTCTCCGCGCCCAGCGAATGGAGAGTCTTGGCACTTTGGCAAGTGGTATCGCCCACGACCTCAATAATGCACTCACACCTATGTTGATGACAGTGCAACTTTTAGAGGCAAAACTCCCAGATAAAAAAAGTCAGCAATGGCTAAAAATCATGGAAACAAATGTTAAACGTGCAGCAGATTTAGTTAAACAAGTGCTGTGGTTTTCACGCGGGTCTGTAGGTAATTTTAAAACTTTACAGGTGAGATATTTAATTTCAGAAATTGAAAGTATTGTTAAGCAAACATTTTCCAAAGCTATTGAAATCTGTATCGATGTTCCTCGGCAAAATCTGTGGAATATCTTTGGTGATGCTACTCAACTGCACCAAGTGCTGATGAACCTCTGTATTAATGCCCGTGATGCCATGCCTCATGGCGGGATATTAAAGATTTCTGCGAAAAATTTCTGGGTTGATAGCCACTATGCCCGGATGAATATTGATGCAAAAGTGGGTTCTTACGTGATGATTAGCGTCTGTGATACGGGGATAGGAATTAAGAGAGAAATTGTAGATAGAATTTTTGAGCCATTTTTCACAACAAAAGAAGTCGGTCAAGGTACAGGGCTTGGTCTTTCAACAGTGCTTGGCATTATCAAAAGCCACTGCGGTTTTGTGAATGTAATTACGGAAGTGGGCAAAGGCACAGAGTTTCAAGTTTGTTTACCCGTCACTCAAACAACGGAGATAGATAGTAAATTAGCTGGAGAACATGAATTATCGGCGGGACATGGAGAATTAATTCTTGTTGTAGATGATGAAGATTCAATTCGAGAGGTTACTCAAACCTGGTTAGAAAAAAATGCCTATAAAGTGATTGTAGCTAGTGATGGTATTGATGCGATCGCACTATATACAAAATATCAACAAGAAATTAGTGTAGTCTTAGTTGATATGATGATGCCAGTCATGGATGGCCCAACAACTATCAATGTGTTGAGAAAAATTAATCCAGATATCAAAATTATTGGAGTTAGTGGATTAGCCTGCAATCACGAAATGATTAAAATCCTTGGTAATAGTGTCAAAATTCTTTTATCCAAGCCCTACACACCAAGCGACTTGTTAAGAAATTTACAGATGGTAATTAATTCAAAGTAAAGTTTGTCATTTGTCATTGGTCATTGGTTATTTCTACCTCATCCCCCACACAGTCCCCAGTCCCTAATTCCCAATGAGTGGTAATATATTCTCATGGCTGCTCTAATCCTTGCGATTAATGAACAAACTACTGGATGAAACGCTGTCAATTACAACTGCTGAACGTATAAAAAGCAGAGCTAGTACTCCGTTTGATAATGCTTATAAAGCAGCATTGTCTACTGAGGGGGCAAGATATGTTCAAGGATTTTTAACTTTTGCGGGAAAGCCATACAGACCGATTGAACACAGTTGGATTGAGCTAGGCGATGCTTCTGAGGTACGCATTATCGATCCTACATTACCGCACCTAAACAAAAATCCCCAAGAACTTTGGTATTTTGCAGCACAAAGGCTAACAGTTAAAAAACTCAAAGCCATTATTGAAGAATCGAAAGAAGATTATCCAGAAGATGAACCATTGCCCATTTATGGCGATCCACCTTATGAATATTATGGTGATGTGATGTTGGGTGGTCAAGATTATTTGGCAGCATATCAAGCCGCAGAAGCTAAGTGCAAAGAAATCAACCAACTTAACCCTGAGAGAAACTAAATAATTCGTAATTCGTAATTCGTAATTCGTAATTACGAATTATTTAATAGGATTTACCATCGCTGCCAAAGTATTCTCTGTAGCCACAAATTTTGTCTCCACGTACATCAAAAGAAACTGCTACCCGATTTTTATAAAGCTGTCCGAACAGAAGTCCCTCATCCCGAAACTCAAAAACAGCCGTTGTTTCGTTGCTAGTAACACGGTCTAGACCAGTTAGGTTTAAACCAGGAGTAAAGGATTCAAAAACGTACTCGAAAAATTCTCTAGCTCGTTCTTTTCCGACATTCAAACCGTGAAATTTTCCCATTGGAAACCAAAGGGTGAAGTCTTCTGTAAGCATATCTAACAATGGTTCCCACTCTCCAGTTGCCATACCATGTGTAAGATTCTCAAATGCCTGTCGAGCAACTTTTAAAGTATTTTCTGAATCTTGTGTCATTCTCACCCCTGACTGGATATAAACTAATACCGTGTTACTTAAAACCTCACAACTACTTTGCCACAATTTTGACCACTGAGGAGATATTCTACAGCGTCGGGTATTGATTCTATGCCTTGAAACTGGGTGGGGTCAACGGCAACTTTAAGTTTGTCTGTGTAGAACAGATTTAAAAGGCGATCGCGTGCCTCTGCCATATATTCTTTATAATGAGGCATGAGAAAGCCTCTCACAGAAGCAGCTTTCCAAAATAGCTGGTGATAAAGGCGTGGTTGTGTAATTTGTTCTGCATTTTTTGCGTATTCGGAGATAAAACCAACTACTACTAAGCGCCCCCGCACTGCCAAGTTTTCAACGCAGGTATCAAAAACTTGTTTACCTACACAGTCGAAAATTAAATTAATCCCACTGAGGTATTCTTCCTTGAGGACTTGATTGAGATTTTCTGTTTGATAGTTGATAATGCGATCGCACCCTAATTCTCTCAATAACTTTGCTTTCGCCTCAGAACTGCAAGTACCAATGACATGATTACCAGCTAATTTTGCCAATTGCACCGCAATATGACCGGTTCCCCCTGCTGCTGCTGTCACTAAAACCACTTCATTAGTTTTCATCTCCCCCGCCTGTTCCAGTGCAACCAAGGCTGATACACCTGTAGGCATTAGTGTCAGTAACTTTGGTGTTGCTTCCCGTACCTTCACCGCTAAGTTTGCATCGATAACCTGATATTCTCGATAACCGCCGCCACGCGCCGTAGTTATGACAGCATCACCAATTTGAAAATCTTTGACATTTTCACCGACAGCAATAACTTCCCCTACAGCTTCGACACCTAAATCAAAGGGAGGAATTAAATTAACATAAGGAACATCACCACGGCAAAGTAAGGTATCAAATCCACCGTTAACACCAGCAAATTTATTTTGAATTAAAACTTGGCTAGCAGCAGGTTGGGAAATAGGAACTTCAACAATTTCAATGGCAGATTTAAAATCTTGATTAAGTTGCTTTGCTATTAACTTTCTGTAGGTTGTTGCGTTCATTTCTAAATCAAAGCTTTATCCCACTCTAATTGATGAGCTAAACCATACTTAATAAAATCTTCTTCTTTAGCTTTATCACTTTTACCAAAAACGCCTAAGCTGTAAGGATTCTCTTGCATCCGTTGGGTGACTTCCTCTTTTTCAAATCCTATCACTTCATCTCTAGGCTTATCTGGTTTAAAAAAGTCTACAACCAAGACAGTTCTATCATAATTGGTGTAATTATGTGGGCAGTGTGGATAGCTATGATCTAAAACCAGGAATTTTCCTTCATGCCAATAAAGTTGATCGTGGCATATTTTCATAGCCACATCTCCCTCTGGGACTATTAATCCTAAATAGCCGCGATTCGTATGAAGGTTATAGTTTACATGCAGCTTGATATCCAAGCCTGGATGGAATGTACCATAATACACGTTTCTGATGATATCATCATTACTAAAATTCACATTTTTTATGACATTAGCTAAATTCGGAAAATATTTCTCTCTTAATTCCAGTGCTTTTTTTGATGCGTCATCTGGCCCATAATCAGGATATTGTATTTGATAAGCTTGAATATATTTTTCAATAAACATACCTTGAAACAAGATCCCAAAAGCGCTATATTTTGATTTACCCTTAGTTTTAATCGTTTGGCTTTTAGGGCCAAGAATATCGTAAGTAAATTTTAACTCCTCATTAGATGCATTATTAATAAAGCCTATATACTCATCTCTAATCCCTTGCCAGTTATCTGTAAAAGCTTTTAGAAAAGTAAATTTATTTGGGTCTATATGATATTCATTAAAAGTTTCCATTGTCTTTTCTCCTGAAGATGATTTCATAAAAAACCGTTATATAATGATCAGATTTGGTCTTCATCCCGATTCAATGTTGGAATTCTTGACTAAACTCATTTTAGTGTGAGGTCTACTGTGTCTGAAACTCCTGTATTAGATCAAATTATCAAAAATGTGCGGGTAGTTCGTCCCCATCAGGATGTAATCGAACTACTTGATTTAGGAATAAAGGATGGAAAATTTGCTCAGATTGCTTCTAATATTAGCGCAGACACAGGCAAACAGGTATTTGATGGCAAAAACCTGTTAGGCTTTCCTGGAGTCGTAGATGCTCACATGCACGTTGGTATCTATCAATCCCTTGACAAAGATGCTGTGACTGAAACCAAAGCAGCCGCAATGGGAGGCGTAACTAGCAGCCTGAATTATATTCGTACAGGGCAGTATTATCTTAACAAAGGCGGCTCATACCGCGATTTTTTTCCAGAGGTGTTGGCGTTATCCGCAGGTAATTTTTTTGTAGATTACGCCTATCACATCGCACCCATAGCAAACCAGCATATTGACGAAATACCTATACTGTTTGAGGAACACGGTATATCTTCGTTTAAAATTTTCATGTTTTATGGCGGTTATGGGTTGCATGGTTTATCAGACCAGCAAAACCTCTTTTTGATGATTAATAAAGAGGAAAGATACGACTTCGCCCATTTTGAATTTATTATGCGCGGTCTAACTCGCTTGATGGAAAAACATCCAGAAGCGCGAGATAGCATCAGCTTGAGTTTACACTGTGAAGTTGCAGAAATTCTCAATGCTTATACCAAAATAGTTGAAAACGATTCTAGTCTGAGCGGATTACACGCTTACAGTGCGGCGCGTCCACCTCATTCTGAAGGTTTAGCAATTTGCATTGCTTCTTATTTAGCAAATGAAACTAACTGTGCAAATATCAATTTGTTGCATCTAAGTTCGCGTAAGGCAATGGAAGCAGCTTTGACTATGCAAACTGCTTTTCCCCATATCAACTTTCGGCGAGAAGTTACTGTGGGACATTTGCTATTAGATGTGGATACTCCTAATGGTATTTGGGCAAAAGTAAACCCTCCTATTCGTCCCCGTGCTGATGTGGAGTACTTATGGCAAGCAGTACTTAATAATCAAGTAGATTGGATAGTTAGCGACCACGCTTGCTGTTCTGCTGAACAAAAAAGAAGTAATAAAGACCCGAATAATATTTGGTTAGCAAAGTCTGGTTTTGGCGGTACAGAATATTTACTTTCTGGTGTATTTAGTGAAGGTAGTAAGCGGGGAATGTCTTACAACCAGATGGCTAGGTTACTATCTTGGAACCCATCACGGCGCTTTGGTTTGTTAGAAAAAGGTGATATTGCTGTTGGCTTTGATGCTGATTTGGTGCTGGTAGACTCCAATGAAAGCTTTGTGGTACGTGCTGCTGAGTCGGAGTCACAACAAGGTTATACGCCTTTTGAAGGAGTAGAGTTAACTGGGCGAGTGAAGAGTACTTTTTTACGCGGAAATCTTATTTACAACAATGGGGAAGTTTTGGGTTCTCCTACTGGGCAGTATTTAAAAAGATGTTAAAGTAATCTTCGCACAAATATAAAACTATTTGCGATCGTCCAGCAAGACATCAAAGTGTTTAACTTGTGTTTCTGGTTTTATGAGATATTCATTATCTCTAGAAAGAGGTCTAACTTTTTCAATATCGTTACCAGCAAACTTGCGAATTGCATCCCGTGATTCCCAGTAAGAGATAACAGTAAATTCCGTACTATTACCATTAATACGGCGAAGTACTTGCACCCCTAAATTACCAGGAATTGACTGGATTTTTTTAATTCCAGCTTCTACCAAATAACTATAATATTCATCTGCTTTCGATGTTAGCGTTGTACCATGCCAAATACGTGCGACTACTTTCTTCGATTGGTTACTAGCAGGATTCTTTGGTATGGTTTGCGCTAAAACTGCAAAGGGTTCAACATCTGAAAAAACAGCAAGTGGTAAAATCAAAATTGAAACTGTTAATCCACAAAGATTACCCAAAAACTTACTTAGTCTAATCATTAGGTATCTCCAGGTATATATGATATGACTGTTCCAGCTTGGGATACATCTCTATCAACTCTGACAAAAGATAAATATCCATCATCTGTTGTGTGTCTAAGGGTAGTGTTGTAGGTGGGGCAATAGCCTAAATGATCTTTTGCAAATCGATAATTTCCTATATCACAATAGCCAGCTAAAGCATAAGCCTCTTCATTATATGATTGAATTATTGGATAGTGACCGTCATAATGTGGCAATATGGTAAGTAGCCATGTTCCACCCCCATTATTATGTTTTCTTAAAAACTTCTTTTTTGCTACTTCAAATTGAACTGTTTCTGTTTTACCCCAGGGTAATAATTTGCAATCCAATACAGGTATAAATTCACTTATTCTCGCATCTGGATGACTTCTTTCTGCATATTGGTATTTTAGCGGAACCGGCCCGTTTTCCATCCAAAGAATTTCCACTTCCGCTTCACCTAAAACTTTCCAAGATTCTAATCTGACTCCTGCGGGAATAAACGAATAAGAATGTCTATCTAGTCGCCATTCATCAATTTGAATTTCACCAGCAAGAATAAAAATTTCTAAATCAGCTGTAAGTATACCAGATGGCGCTTCAAATCCGGGCGGTAGTATTACTCTGGAAGTAGATGCACCATAGTCATCCCAAGTCAGCAATCTTCGTCTTCCTGCTGCCACTCCGTCTGGCATTCCACTAATGCGCCATCCTTGTGCTTCTGGCACAGTATTTGTATCAAAAAATTGATACTGGCGAGGCACATACTCTTTGGATATTGCTGTGCGCCTTCCCGATAGATTCAAGCGTCCTCTACCATCTCCACCCCAATCTTCTTTTACAGAGGCTACACTTAAAAAATCATCAGGTTGGTCTTCTGCTGAGAAATTAAAATTTCTATTCTCTTCACCCACGATTCTAAATTCTCCTGTTAATATGCTTTTTCTTAACTAGTAAATACTATATTGCAGCCACTTAGTTTTCCTGTAAAAATTCAATTGCTACCTCTGATATCTTTTCAGGTATCTGGTTCATCATACATATTGTTCCGCCTTCAATATCAATCATCTTTGCATGAGGAATTGCGGTTAAAATAAACTCTCTGTTATCTGCGTTAGCAAAACCTAGTCTTTCTAATTGTTTTATGTCCTCTGTACCAGACAATATCAGAGTTGGAGATTTAATTAAACTAAATCTTGCTGCCATTCTTTGGCAATAGTCCATAACAGCCAAAGGTGCATACCAAGGATAGCCAAAACCTTTTAAATCGTCCAAAACCCAACGATGATTTAACTCAGCAGAACCTATATAACTTGCTCTGGCTGACCATCTTTGCATAAGATGGGAACCGTCTGCTTGTATCTTGAGATTTTCAAATTTATTCGATAAAGCTGCTTTTCCGTCTTCGCTAAAGTTATCTATATTACATAATATAATTTTTTCTACTCTCTCAGAATAAGCTGCTGCAACTTCTGCTGCTACACAAGCACCTGTATGGTTCCCAAGAATACTTGTGGTTTTTATTCCTAATTCGTCTAGCAGTAAAAGAACAGTTTTTGCATAATCTTCAATTGAATACATTCGAGGTGGTTTATCTGAATCTCCTAATCCTAAAAAATCCATAGCGATAACTAGTCTTTCTTGAGCAAAGATTGGTATCAACTCACGAAATTCGTCACCACTTCTGAAGTTCTGATGAAGTAAAAGAAGTGGTTTTCCTTCGCCACCAATACGATAAAGAATTTGTCCATCTTCTGTGTCTAAAAAAGCTCGCTTGATTGGTTTGCTCATAAGACCCTAATAATTTCATTTAACTTATTCAGCAAATTACCTTTTTTGTGCTATGTTTTGCAACCATTCAATCAGTGGTCTTAAGGTTCCTGGTAATGCTGCCTCACTGACAGTTACCGTATGCTGCTTGCCGTTATCTTCTACTGTTAACTTATACTGAAAGCGATCGCTCTCTTGATTTGGCGAGGTAATTAGTTCAGGTAGCCTAAATAAATCTGCAACCTCCACCAGTCGCGCAAGTGTGGCAGCTTCATCTGGCGGGAGAGTGTCTGTATCAACGGTTGTCTTTTTGCTGATTCCAGCAAAGCCGCCTGTGCGTTCAAAGGATATCCGCATTTTTTGCTATCCGTTGTGTTATTTAGTTGGGATCAATATTTAAACTGGGAAGTTTTAGTCTTGGTTCCCAGTTTAGCAACAACAAACAACACATTTATCATTCTTGAGTGTTGAGTGAGGCGGTGGCAGGTATAACTCTTGTAGACGCGATGAATCGCGTCTCTACAAAAAGCGATGAATCGCGTCTCTACAAATAGTACAGACGCGATTCATCGCCTCTTTAAATAACTCCTACCTTTTGCCAAGCGTTCTGCACAGCTTTTTGCTCATCACTACCATTACCGTAGAGTTCGCCAGCTACTTGAATGGTGACGCTAGCAGCTTTTTTAAAGTCTGCTTTGGCTTTCAAGCGATCGCGCAATGCTATGTACCAGATTTTACCAGCTTTTTCCCAGGCATAGCCACCAATTTCAACAGCCGCTAGATAGAAGGCATGGTTAGGGATTCCTGAGTTGATATGCACCCCACCGTTATCATCAGTACCAGTATGTTGATCTTTTACATGGGCTGGTTGAGGATCTTTACCCAATACTGGATCGTCATAAGCTGTTCCTGGTGCTTTCATCGATCGCAAAGCAACACCTTTGACAGTCGGTACTAAAAGACCTTGGCCAATCAGCCAATCAGCTTCTTGTGCAGTCTGATTTTTGATCTTCTGTTTCACCAGGGAACCGAAAACATCAGAAAATGATTCATTTAATGCTCCTGGTTCACCATAATACTGTAAACCCGCTTCATATTGGGTTATACCATGAGTTAGCTCATGCCCAATCACATCAATTGATGTCGTGAAGCGTTGAAACATTTCTCCGTCGCCATCACCATAAACCATTTGGTCGCCATTCCAAAAGGCGTTGTCATATTTAACGCCATAATGCACGGTGGAGTCTAAACGTAGTCCTTTGTCGTCAACGGAATTGCGATCGAATATCTCATAAAATAAGTCATAAGTAGCACCAGCAGCATCATAGGCTTCATTCACTGCTGCATCACTGCTTGGTGGATCTCCTTCACCGCGCACTAATGTTCCAGGAAGTTGTTGGCCATATTTTGCATCATAGATGGTGCGACGCTTTTCACCTGGAGAGGGTGCAAATGAGACGCTACCCATAACATCTCTCCGTCCGCGAAGCTGTGCTGAAACATTTAATGTATGAAAAGCCCAACTACGCTGCTGAGGATTGCCATTTACAACGACATTTTCCAGCATGTGGGGCGGGATAATACAACAAATAGGGCATCTATCAAGTGGATGTTCATACTTTAACCTGGCTGATTTCTTTTTATTTCGAGCCATCTAAAATATTCTCCTTTTGAAATTAAGTGATTTTACAGTGGCTTTAACTCCACTAAAGAAAGGAGCAGAAAAACGAATTCAAATAGCGTGTCCCTGCTTTATTCTCTGAAGAAAATTTTTTACTTTGTATAAGAATCTGGTTTGATTTGGAGAAAATATCCGTAGGATGTGAGCGCAAAGAGTACGGCATCAAATCGTATGAAGAATTTCAAATCAATATGGTTGATTGTGAGCAAACCTCAAGGACTAATTCTAATATATTGTATTGAGAAAACTGATTCATGTTTGTCAAATAAAGTTACCAAAAGTGAATCATTGTTAACTAATTGAGTACTATAGGACTACTATTTGATTTTTGAAAAGATACGTAGGGTGGGAGCGCAAAGAGTACGGCACCAAAGCTTTAAGAATGGTGCGTTACAGCTTACGCCTAACACACCCTACTGGACTGACACAGCTAAAATAGTGCAATAGATATGCCAAGGTGAGGACTCGAAAG
>NZ_JAVRCP020000041.1:0-56991 GCF_034530675.2 Nostoc sp. DedVER02 | reverse complement strand
TTCTAATGCAACATTTTAGCTGTGTCAGTCCACTACAATACCTAATTTCGTTCAAAAATCAAATAGTAATCCTATAGTACAAGACGAGGCAAATAAACCACCCTTATGGAATATCTAAAATCCTTATGTACTGCTAATTACGAATTACGAATTACGAATTACGAATTACGAATTATATTACTAGGTAACTTAGTTCCGCACCTTTTACAAAACCCAGCATCTACATCATGGAAAGCTAAACCACAGCCCGAACAAACTGTTTCTACCTGATTAGCAGTTTTCACTACTCGCTTAATTAAATCTCCCACTTGCCAAGGAATCAGCGCAATTCCGGTAAAAATCATCAATACTGTTAGCAAACGCCCTGATTCAGAAATTGGAACAACATCGCCAAATCCCACAGTTGTCATAGTAACAACAGAGAAATAAAATGCATCCAAAAATGTACCGTAATTCTCAGGATTAACCGAATGTTCTACTTGATAAATTAAACCAGAATAAATAAAAACAATTGCAAATAATGTAAATAGTATTCGCGCAAAAATCATTCCATCTTCGGTACTGATAGTGGCGAATAAAAATTTTCTATCGATAAATCTAATTAGTCGTAAAATCCGAAACCATCGCAGTAGACGGATAAAGCTAATATCTACCATTCCTAGAAAGAATGGCAAAATCGCTATTAAGTCAATAATCGAATAAAAACTAAAAATATACTTAATTTTGTTTTCCGCACTCCACAAACGGAGTGAATATTCCACCGCAAAAATGATTGCGATCGCAGTATCGACTAAATGCAATTGGAACCGCATATAATCAGGAAGATTATAAGTTTCTGCTACAAAAATTCCTGATGACAGTAATACCAAAGCGGCAAGAGTTAAATTGATCGCTTTACCTATTGGTGTTTCCAGGTCTTTTAAGTAAAATTCTGTTTCTTGCCTGTTCAGTAACATATTCGATCATTAATTAATCTTAATTCCCAAGTTATAACATTAGAAATACGATATTATTAATTATTATCTTTATGTTAACATCAGCTTATATGAACCCAGAATATTTTATGCATTTAGCTTTGGCAGAAGCAAAAAAAGGAGATGCACCTTATGGTGCTGTGATTGTTAAAGATAACGAAGTCGTTGCCGTAGCACATAATACTGTGACAAGGGACAACGATCCATCAGCCCATGCAGAAATCAACGTCATTCGTAGTTTAACAGCTAAACTTAAAAACCTTTCCTTAGAAGGTTATAGCATATATACAACTGGCGAACCTTGCCCCATGTGTGCAACCGCTTGTGTTTGGAGTGGTTTATCAGAAATTGTATATGGTGCTTCAATTCAAGATTTAATCTCGATAAATCAATCACAAATTAATATATCTTGCGAAGAAGTAATTGCGAAGTCATTTAGGAATATTAAAGTTACTAAAGGCATTTTAAAAAATGAATGTTTAGACTTATTTAAATAAGTTACGAATTACGAATTACGAATTATTTAACTTGGCTCATTCAAATAGGATAAATATGTGTTTGCCCAAATCGCTGCTTGAGTGCGATCGCGCAAATTTAACCTGTTCAAAATATTTGTAACATGATTTTTTACCGTCCCCTCAGAAATGTAGAGTTGTTGAGCAATTTCTCGGTTACTAGCGCCTGTAGCAATTAATCGCAAAACCTCTTTTTCTCTAGGAGTAAGTTCAGTTAAATTAGATGGTACAGGTGGTGACTGGGTTGGCGTAGGATTAGAAAATTGAGTTAATAGTTTTCTAACTATACCTGGGCCTAATTGAGTATATCCTTTATAAACAGCACGAATTGCAACAGCTAATTCTTCTGATGGTGTATCTTTTAATAAATAACCCATTGCCCCATTTTGCAACGCTGCTGATACATATTCATCATCATCAAAAGTTGTCAGGACTAAAATTTTAGTTTTTGGAAAACGTTTTTGAATTTCTCGCGTTGCTGCGACTCCATCCATAATAGGCATTCTGATATCTAGCAATACGACATCCGGGTGAAATTCAGTGACTAAATTAATCGCCTGTTCACCGTTTTCAGCTTCTCCCACTATCTCTAAATCTGATTCTAATTCTAATAACGCTCTTAATCCTTGACGAATTAAACCTTGGTCATCTACCAACAACACTTTAATCATTATCTCAACCTCAGTAACGGAATATTAACTATAATTTTGCATCCAGAACTGGGAGCGCTATTAATATTAAACTCGCCTCCTAGTGCTAAAGTGCGATCGCGCATACTATGAAGTCCAAAACCAGTAGTATTTTGACTTAAATCAAAACCTCTACCATTATCCTGAATTATCAATCGTAAATTTCCTCTTGTCATAGTGAGTTCTAATTTAACCTCCGTTGCACCTGCATATTTAGTTATATTTGTCAAAGATTCTTGAGTAATCCGGTAAATTGCAGTGTTAATGTCAGGTGGTAGAGAATATTCCAGGTTAGTTTGATAAATCGGTAAAATGCCATTAGAGCGATGAAAGTTTTCTAAAAGACTAGCGATCGCACCATCTAAAGATTGCTCTTGTAAGGGATTAGAACGCATAGTAGAAACCGATTGACGGACATCTTTTAGCGCTTTTGAACCTAATTCCTTTGCAGTTGCTAGAAAGGTTTCAGCTTTACCTGGGTTAGATTGCCATAGTTTTAAAGCCGTTTCTAATTGCAGATTTAAAGCAGTGAGAGAATGTCCTAATGAATCATGAATTTCACGAGCAATGCGGTTACGTTCTTCTAAGGTAGCTTGATTTTCAATTCGCATAGCATATTCGCGGAGTTTTTCATTAGCGATCGCTAGTTTTTCTCGACTGTGCCGTTCAGATAATACTGCATTCATCATCAACAACACAAAAACCAAACTTAAGCCAAACACCAGCGACCAATTTAAGCTAAGAAATCGAAAGCGATCTTGTGCCTGTGGGGAAGCTTGAAAACTGAATAATTGGTATTTTAATTGTGTAGTCAATAGAAATAAGGCAAAGGATAGACTTGTAACAAATAAACGTCCAGGTAAGTTAAATATTAGGCAACTACGAGTAACTAAAATTATGTAAAGGAAAGGGAAAAGTCGAGCAAATCTTTCACCAAAAAGTCCAGTTGTTAAAATTAACAAGATTTCAATAGCTGTGTATATTATTTTAGCTTTTTTGCTCTTAATAGGTAAGACTAACCCCATCAATGCAAAAACAATCAGACTATAAATTGACAGTTCTGGCAATAGATTGCAAATTGATAAGTCTGGAAATGTACCACAAATTGATAGTTCTGGAGGTTTGGGACGAAATCGCCGTAATGGAGGTGGTATAACTGCTATCAATGCAGTGATAGCTAGTAGTATCCACTCCAGATAAAGTAGAGAGGGAAAAGGATGTTTGTTAATTTTTAATTGACTATTGATCATTCATTTTTCTCCAGTTGTGAATGAGTTAGGAGTTAAGAACTTTTGGGTGGATACTTACCTGGTATACAATTTTTGATAACTGAGAAATTAATAGTAAATACAGGTGTTAAAAACATTATGCAATAAGCTAAACAAGGATTTATAAATCAATCATTATAAAAATCTCCATTCTCCATCATTTGTAACTTCCAACTCGTAACTCTTAACTCCTAGCTCCTAACTATTTATTGTTAATCAAAATTGTCAAAATTCAATCATGACTTTAGTCATGGGTAGAAGCATGACTTTCTCCTCATGTAACTGCTAAAGATAAGCTCTTATGATGGTGACAACCAACCAGGAAAAACTCCCAAGTAAGTAATGAAACTCAAAGCATTATCCCTAGTCGCTGGAGCGATCGCTCTAACTTTAAGTGCAACTTCCTTTGCTGTTACTGCCCAAACAGCCTCTCCTTCACCTTTGTTGCTGGCACAAACTCCACAAAAAGAAAGGGGCCCTTGGAAGGAATTAAATCTAACAGATGCCCAAAAAAGCCAAATTCAGACAATTCGCCGCGATAGCCGCACCAAATTTGAAGCAGTTTTGACTCCAGAACAAAAGGCAAAATTAGAAGCAGCAAAACAAGCGCGTCGGGCTGAGTGGCAAGCGCGTAAGGCTCAGGGGCAAACAGGTCAAGGTCAACGGCAAGCCGGCCAACGTCAACGCAAAGGTAATTTTGCTGAGTTAAATCTGACTGAAGCACAAAAAACCCAAATGCGGCAAATCCGGGAATCTGAGAAACAACAGATTCAAGCAGTTTTAACCCCGGAACAACGCCAAAAATTAGAGCAATTCCGTCAAAATGCTCCTTCACGCCGTCAGCAAGGCAATCCTCAATAATAATTTTTCAAAAATAATAATTGTGGGGTGGGCAACACTGCCCATCTCATTGTTGAATATATGATGCAACCATTTACCGCTTCTCCAAATCCCACTCCTTGCGTACAACAGGTTTTAGATTTAATTGATCGCATCGCTGTAGCACAAGGGCGAGATGTTCCCCAAATTGTGGAAATAGAGAAATTGCGTTTACTCCCTACTGACACTTTTGGCGGAACTTGGGCAAATTTCCTCAATGAACACAATTTACAACCTTTTACTACCGGTAGCCGCCGTAAACAACTTCATGATGGGATTCACGTCCTTACAGGTTATGGTACTGACTTTATTGGCGAAGCAGAAGTACAAGCATTTTTATTAGGAACCAAATTTAGCATAACTAACTTCATGCTGGGGTTAGGGCTATTGCGAGTTATTCATAAAAATCTAAATTCTCAACAACAATTTAGCTGGGATAAACTCTGGCAAGCATATCAACGCGGTTGTCATTCTCAACTCGATCCAGATACTTGGCAACCAGAATTACTATGGCACTTACCCTTGACTGATGTTCAGTCCCTATTTTCCATAGTCAAAAATTAACAGACTTCTTGCAGAAGATGCGGAAAGGGGAAAACTTCATCCCCTTTCCCTTTCCCTATTTTAATACTTACGCATTGACCGAAGAGGCAGGGAGCAGGCAGGGCTGCTTTGCTCCACAAGATGGAGGAGTTTGTCAATATCATGAGAGATAAATCTTTGGTTATTTCTTTGTATTCTTAGCAATCCATTAAAGAGAGTATTGATAACAACTCATTTAGGATTGCTATATGAGAATTTTTGAAATTCAGCAGATTGAAAGACTATTTGCGGTGCTTTGCTGTAGTTTTTGTGACTACTGAATAATGGATTAATTCTATTAAATATCCGTTTGTGTAGGGATGTGTAAGCGTGCGGTGCATTGATTTGATGTATATCAATTTGTATGCGGTAGATAAACTGCGATCGCCCTCTATTTTCTAAAAATATGTCCTGCTATAGATTGTATTTTTTGTAGTATACATTAATACTTTTAGGTTGAATCATCGCTACTTACACTCACACTTGGTTTTGCAGGTTAAGCAACATGGATGTAGATGAGTTTAACCAACAGGTAGAGAAATTGCGTTCAAGGGTACAGGAAATATGGCAACGCACTGCAACTGAGCCGAACTCACAACAAGAGCTAATAGTGGCAGCTTTCGATGAACTCCAAATGGCATTGGAAGAATTATTGGCTGCTTCAGAGGAGCTAGAGTTAACAAGAGCGGCAGCAGAGAGAGAGTGTCAACGTTACCAAGAATTGCTAAATTTTGCGCCGGATGCTTATTTGGTAACTGATACCGCAGGGAAGATCCTGGAGGCTAACCATGCAGCAGCAACCATGTTCTCTGTACCCCAAAAATATCTAGTAGGTAAACCATTAATTCTGTTTATTGCTCAACAAGATCGTCGGCTCTTTAGTTCCCGAATAAATAATTTGCAGCAGCTAACTAAGTGGGTAATTGACCTCAAACCACGGTTTAGTAAACCCTTTCCTGCTAGTATCAGGGCATCTCCAGTGTATGACTCACAACAAAAGTTGAGGGGCTGGCGTTGGTTGCTGTGTAATATCAGTGAAGTTAAACAAGCTGAAAAACAAATCCTAAAACGTACAGAAGAACTAGCGAAAGCAAATCAAAAATTGCTCAGTGAAATTACAGAGCGTAAGCGAGCCAAGTCACAACTGCTGCACCTCGCATTTCACGATGTACTAACGGGACTCCCAAACCGCGCTTTATTTATGAACCGCTTAAAATATGCGGTCGATTATGCCAAACGGCATCCAGATTATTTATTTGCTGTCTTGTTTATAGACCTAGATCGCTTCAAGTTGATCAACGATAGTCTCGGACACACATTTGGAGATCAATTACTAGTAACTGTTGCTCAAAGGCTTCAAGAATGCTTGCGCTCTATAGATATAGCTGCACGGCTGGGAGGAGACGAGTTTACCATCTTGCTGGTGGGAATTAAAGATGTAGTAGAGGTGTTAGCCGTCGTTGAGCGAATACAAAATAAATTGGCAATTCCGGTGGTTATAGGGGAGCAAGAAATTTTTACTACAGCAAGTATTGGCATTGTTTTAAGCACAACAGGTTCTAAAGAACCAGAAGACTTTTTGCGTGATGCCGATATTGCCATGTACCGAGCTAAGACAAAAGGTAGGGCGTGCTATGAAATTTTTAGCACAGATATGCATCTTCAATCAATAGCACGCTTGGAGTTAGTTAACGATCTGCGCCGCGCCATTGAGCTTCAAGAATTTAGAATTTATTATCAACCCATAGTGTCACTTAGTCGTGGTAAAATTACTGGTTTTGAAGCGCTTGTTCGTTGGCTACATCCGAAACACGGCATTGTTTTGCCAGAGTATTTCATGTCAACTGCCCAAGAAACTGGGCTAATTATCCTTATTGAGCAGTGGGCTTTGCATAAGGCATGTAGTCAGATACAGCAGTGGCAAAACTTTGGGTGTATGGATCTGGATGAGTCTCCTTTGACCATCAGTGTCAATCTTTGTAGTACTAGGTTCAGTGAAGAAAAGTTGCTGCCGCACATCAATAAAGTTCTACAAGACACTGGACTCCCCGCATCAAGTTTGACACTGGAGATTACAGAAAGCGTAATTATGGAAAATAACGATAAAGCTATCATCAGGCTAAAGGAACTGAGAAATTTAGGAGTTCAGTTAGCAATTGACGACTTCGGTACGGGCTATTCCTCATTGGGCCGTCTCCACAGCTTTCCAATTAATCAATTAAAGATAGACCGCTCTTTTGTTAGTGGAGACATTATTGATAATAGAAGTTTGGATATTGTTGAGACAATTATTACATTGGCACACAAATTAGGGGTACATGTGACCGCTGAAGGGATAGAGACAGAGGAGCAACTAGCAGTGTTGAGAAAGTTGAACTGTGAATATGGACAGGGATATTTTTTCTCTCATCCATTAGATAGCTTTGAGGCGGCGGAATTAATTATTGCAAATCCTCAGTGGTGATGAGTCAAGAACACGTTAAGAAATTTTTTCACCAGATTTACTGTTATTTTTACTGCAATGGTTATGCGATGGGCAGGGGAGTAGGGAGCAGGGAGCAGGGGAGAAAAACCACGCCACTTGCGGTTGTTGCTCTCAACCAACCCAGAATTGGAGCAAGGGGGCTTTTGCCCACAATTCAGCTTGGTTTGTACCTTTTCCCCAGCAAGAACTGCCTCTTATAAAAAACCCTACATCCGCGTGTGACAGCGATTGTAGGGCTAGTGTGTAATGAGATGTCGCATTCTGAAATCTTTTAAATTCTATAGAAGGATTTGAAACGGATTAAACAACTGCGGGGGGATATCCGGCTAATACTGGGGTTATAGTTTATTGAATTTGCTGATTGTTAGCTATTTGATTAAAAAAATCGCTAATCGAATGCTGATAGCATTCGATTAGTTTTTTTGGGGAGATGTCATTATAGAAATATATGACGACATCTCTTAGAAACCAACTAACAAAAAGCATTTTGCCCGTTAATTAACTTTAGTTTTTCCTTACCTTAGAACCTTTCCCGCTCAAAAATTTTTGATTTCTCGGTAAGAAAATTTTATTAACGCCGTCTGCTGCCAAAACCACTTGAGCGACGGGGGGCTGTACTACGTCCACTGCCAAAACCACTGCCAGAATTCCGTCTGGTAGTGCTGGAATTACCAGAGGGTCGCAAGCTACTACCACCAAAACCAGAACCAGAAGGACGGTTATTACCTGTAGTGCTACGGGGTGTATTGCGTATATTTGAATTTCCAGGATATGACCTTCTAATTGTCCCTGTATTGCGGAATGCAGTTCGATTTGTCACGGCTGCGGGTGGGGCATTATACCGACTTTGGTAGTTTTGAACTGCTTGGCCATAGCTTCCGCCGTATCCACCGAAGCCGCTTAATCCTTGTCCTGATTGATAGACAGGGGGTACATAATACTGAGGTCTAAACAACATACTACCAATTGCCTGTCCTGCCAAGCTACCAGCTACAGACCCAGCAAAGGGTGCCCAAAAGTTATTTTCTCGACGGACTACAACCGTCTCTTGTTGTCCGGTTTGGGGATTGGTTTTATTCTCGGTAACGTTGTGGACGTACTCAATTTTAAAATCTTCCGTCAGATATAAAATTGGTTGTCCTTTATCTACCTTCAGATAGCTCTTTTTGCCTTGCTTGATTTCATCATCAGTTAAGCGTGCCATTTGCAAATTTTCGGTTGCAAAGGTTGGGGGATTATTGTTAAGTAAAAACAAGCTATACTCGCCAGTTGCATCGTCATAAGTAGCTTGTTGGATTTTATACTCTCCGTCACTCAGCTTGGTGTTAGTAGAGCTTTGGCTAACGTTTTTAGCAGGAGGAGTAGTTTCATTTCCCCCACCACAAGCGACAGTGGTAACACACAAACTCAGAGCTAAAAAAACGGCTGTAAATTTACGTACTATGGTCATGATCATTGGATTATTGTCCTATCTCTGAGCTTAACAATTTCTCGATGTGAGTAGTAAGTACGGACTACCCAACACATTATAAAGGAATCAATTCTGGGTAATATTGCAATAGTTGATCGCTAGTTAGTTCATCGCCCAACTGTGCTGGTGAAAAATGCACTTGAATTGCCTTTAATCTATGTTTATAATGCAAATTTATCAATGCTTTCAATCCTTCTTTGAGTGCCTGAACGTTAGAAAGATCGGTTTCTAACTCTGGAACTTCTCCTTCATAAGCTACTGTAATCATCACAATGACGTTGCGGGTAACAGGTATAGATAAAGGTTCATTCAATCCAGGTTCAGAACTATAATTTGGTTCACTGAGATATCTTTCGGCTGAGTCGGTAAATAATTCGTTCACATAATCTCCCGCCTCACCTTCAGTCCAAAATACGTCACCTTCGTTGGCCGCAGAAAGCCAATATTCATCGTATTGCAGCAGGGTTTGGCTAATTTCTACCAATCCTTCTCCCAAAACTTCTAAGTCGCCATCAGCATCGATCGCATCTCGCCCAGCACTATTTAATACTCCCAAAATTGGCGCTACTTCACCTCCCCCTAAGTGCAGAAATAGGCGAAAAACTACATAACGAGTTCGACCGGTCACTTTATTAAATATATCGCGCATTTTTGTCCTCCATAATTTCGATTTTTGTCATTTGTCATTTGTCATTTGTCATTGGTCATTTGTCATTGGTCATTTATCATTGGTCTAATAACTAATACCCAATTCCCAATTCCCATTTCTAATGACTAATATAATGAAATCCTTTAACAAAATCTATAACCATATTTAACGAAGGCAATATATCATAATTTATTGACTCATTAGATATATCATCATAAATTGAAGCATTGAGAGCAGAGCGATTAATAAATCTTTTCCCAAAGTTGGGATGCTCATGGATAATCAACGTGTGGGCGCTAGAGTTTGTTAAAACTATTTGAGTTGGGGCTTTACAAAAATTTAACTTCGCAGCTACTTCAATATTTTTTTTCATCTGTTTAATTGTTGTAGCCTGACTCATGGCTTGCTCTAAAAGAATATTTAATTGCTTCACCATTAGAGGTGATTTTAGGGATTTTAAATTTTGGTTTGCAATAATTTCAGTGTTAATCATTTCCACTACGCTAGAAATATTCTTTTGACTAGATATTGCATCTAGAAAGGGAAGAATCACTATGTAAGCTGTGGAAAATAAGGCTTCGTCGCTATCTACATAAAATGTGAAAATAGTTCGACGACGACCACTTTCTATGCTTGGGGGTTGTTTTAGTTTCCGGTATTCCTGAGCAATTTGATAATAAGCACCTGCGATCGCAAAATTGGCTTCGTGTTCTAAGGCTGCATCAACAATAATGCGGATTGTTGGCGGTGTTTCGTTAAAAAAGTCTCGTGCGTCTTCAGAATGGAAGTTTTGAATAATGGAGCGATCGCCGGCTGGACTAAGATCGACCCATTCACAAATCATGCCTTCGGTTTTTAAACCAAACCTGGAAGTAGCATAAAGCTTGGCTCCAGTTAATGTTGCTCCTGTTAAATCAGCACCAATCCATTCCGCCCTCATTAATTTTGCCTGAGTTAAATCGGCGTGGATGAAAATTGTGTTCGTTAAATTAGCATTGGTTAAATCTGCGCCAATTAAAGTAGCCCCGCTCAATTTTGCGCCGCTCAAATCTGCCCACCGGAGGTTCGCGCCGCTCAAATCTACCCACCGGAGATTTGCGCCGCTCAAATCTGCTCCGCTCAAGTTAGCATGGCTGAGATTTGCTTGTCTGAGTTCGGTATCTCGCAAATTTGCACCACTCAAATCGCAACGACTGAGGTCACTAGCGTTTAAGTTAGCCATCTCTAAATTTGCTCCTGTTAAAGAAGCGCCTTTTAAGACAGTCTCGCTCAAGTTGGCGTGGCGGAGATTCGCTTGGCGGAGTGTTGCTTCTCGCAAATCAGCACTGGTGAGATCGGCTTCCGACAAGTCGGCGCGACTGAGATCGGCTCGAATTAACTCGGCGCGAATCAACAAGGCTTTTCTAAGTTGAGCGCGACCTAGATCGGCTCGAATCAAATTAGCCACGTTGAGACTAGCGTTATTCAAGATGGCGTTGGATAGATTTGCACCACTGAGTCTTGCTACATTCAGCTTGGCATTGCTCAAGTTAGCTTCGCTCAGATTTGCACCACTGAGGTTAACTATACTCAAATTAGCATCTCTAAGATTTACGCCACTGAGTTTGACCCCACTCAGATTAGCTTCTGAGAGGTCAACACCACTAAAGTTTAAGACTCCTGCTGCGTATTGTTCCAGTAATTCCTCTACAGTCATTAATGCTACCCCTTGGATGCCAACTTTAATAGTTGGTAAAGTCATAAAAACGGAATGTCAAAATCAAAAATGAATATTGGGATTTTAGGACTGGGACTGATCGGCGGATCTTTAGGTTTTGATTTGCGATCGCAAGGACATCATATCTTAGGAGTCAGTCGCCGTGAATCTACCTGTGAAAAGGCAGTTGCGATCGGCAGTGTTGATGAAGCATCAGTGGATCTGAGCCTATTAGCCGCCGCAGAGGTTGTATTTATTTGTACACCTCTAGCGCTTATTGTGCCCCAATTGAAGGAGACGATCGCTCATTTGTCTACCGCTACCGTTGTGACCGACGTGGGTTCAGCGAAAGCACAGATAGTCAAGGCAATTTCTCCCCTTTGGGATAATTTTATCGGCGGTCATCCAATGGCGGGAAGAACAGATAGTGGCATAGAAGCTGCACAACGGAATTTATTTGTTGATAAACCTTATGTATTAACACCGATAGATACAACACCAACTAGTGCAATTGCGGTTGTAGAAGAAATAGTGCGATCGCTTGGGGCTAATATCTATTATTGTCAACCAGAGCAACATGACCGCGCTGTTAGTTGGATTTCCCATTTACCTGTAATGGTGAGTTCTTCGTTGATTGCGGCTTGTTTGAGTGAAACTGACCCCGATGTTTTGGAATTAGCCCAAAACTTAGCTAGTTCAGGTTTTCGGGATACCAGCCGTGTAGGTGGTGGGAATCCAGAGTTGGGCGTGATGATGGCGCGGTATAATCGTCAAGCATTGCTGCGATCGCTCCAACAGTATCGTCACAATCTCGATGAGTTGACGAACTTAATTGAACAAGAAAACTGGGAAGTTTTAGAGCAAAAACTGAAATCAACAGGTAAGGCACGACCTGATTTTGTTGATTAGAATTCAGAAATCAGGAGTCAGAATTCAGAATTAATTTTGATCAAAAAAAGTAGATAAATAAACTGGTTGAAAGTCCCCACTAAATATGTATATTTAGTAGTCACGGAAAACTTGGAAAGTTTTTTCTTAATTCTGACTTCTGTTAGTGGTAGCAGAGCGGTTAGCCCATTCTGACTCCTGAATTCTGACTCCTGAATTCTGACTATAAATCTTTAAAAAAATGCTACTTGACAGTTTGATAGTCACCAAACCGATGTACTATACAGATAAATTTACAAAAATCAACAATGGTAGAACGTCCAATTAAAAAATCGGAACGTCAGTCCCAAGCAAATACTGACAACAATTCCGAAAATAAGGATTCTATAACTCCTATTGAATCCAACCCCAAAAGCTCAAAGCCGACCCGTAATCGCTCATCTGGCACTGACAAAAAAGCATCTTATGGGAACGAAACCAGGCAGCAGGGGAATCCTGCCCTAGCGCGTGGCCCAAAACCAGTTAAACCTCCAGTTAAAGTCCAAACAGAAGAACTTGAAACCGAATCGGAAACTACTTCTGAGGAGTCTCAAGACTAACAATTACTCCTGCGTGTGATGTGGGAGGCTTTAACTCGTCTTATAAGTATTATGAAGACAGGATTTTTGCCTCCGCAGGCATTAATTATGCTCCCCATCACCATTAGGTTATTCTTATTTGGATGCTTTTACTAACTAATCAATCTCTGTAACTAGCCATTGCCACTCAGTGACTACAGTGTTGGATATGTTGAGAACCAATTGCTGTCCACTAGAGAGAGGCACATAGAGTTTTAGCGCATCAGTTGTTGGCAATTTTGGTAAGATATCAGTTAGGTTATATTCCCCCACATTAGGGACGGGTGCAGTTAAAGCATAAGCATCCGACGCACTCAGCAATTTTCCCGTTACTGTCTCAATCAACAATGGTTGGTGATGAGCAATTTCAACGACACCTGGAAAAGCAACTAAGCGCAACCGTAAGTCTTTTACCGGACTGGTATAATTCTGTTTGAACAGCAGCACTTGCCAAGCATATCCTTTTTCATCTTTGACAGATACTTGTGAGTGATAGCGTAAAATACCGGGAGAATCATGATGTTGACGCAACAGCGCTTGTGCTGGCTCTATACCCCAGCCACATCCAGTTAATGTTAGAAACATTACTAGGGCACAAGTCCAAAAATATTGTTGAAATTTTCGCTTCATTTAAAATATTTTACAACAGAATTCAGAAGCAAAACCGTGAAAACTCCGCCAAAATCTCAGAATAAACGGCTTTATTGGTCAACTCTGCCTTAGCATTTTTCCTGGTTACGGTTATACTGCCATCATTGCTGCTTTTCTTGGTGGCTTAAACCCATTAATGTATTATTTTATTCAGTCTTGTCATGGCACTTTTGTACGTAGGTTGCGAATTAGTGCAAATTAAATTCCGACTTCCTTTAGCTATATGGCATGTTTCAAAGTATTCTATTCTTTTTTCTTTTAGCAGCAGATATAGGAATCCGGTTTGATTTGGAGAAAATATCTGTAGGATGTGTTAGCGACAGCGTAACGCATCAAACCTTTGATAATAGTGCGTTACGAACTCCGTTCTAACACACTCTACAATACCTAATTTCGTTCAAAAATCAAATATGATTCCTATATATTAATTTAGTTGATTAAAGGGACTAGGGACTGGGGACTAGGGAATAAGATTAAAAATACTATTTTCCAATTCCCAATTCCCAATTCCCAATAACTAATATTTCAGGAGATTAATGTGTCTAACCGTAAATTATCGTCGTTATTAAAGGTACTAACTATTACATTAGTTGTTGGTGTAAGTAGTGTAGGTATCAGTCTGCTTGCAGGTACAAATAAACTTGACCATCTGTTTGGAAGTCAAAAGCTAAAAGGTGAGAATGCTAAAACAAGTTCAGGTAGGGTAATGAGTGCAGATGCTCAGTCTATCACCCCAGCTACAGACTCGATTAATGAAGTGCCAAAGCCTTTTCAGGGAACAATCGTTTATCAAGCAAAATTAAAAGCAAATGAGAAAGTCATCGCTTTAACTTTTGATGATGGCCCAGGCCCTAAAAATACGGTACAGATTTTAGAAATTTTGAAGAAAAATAATATCAAGGCCACATTCTTTATGGTTGGGCAAATGGTAAAGTACTTCCCCAAAATTGCCCAGCAAGTGGCTGCTGATGGTCATGTAATTGGTAATCATACATGGCATCATTGGTATTTTCAAATGGATGGGGCAACTGCGGCTAGTGAAATTGACCGCACAGCAGATATTATTTACAAGACGACAGGAAAGAAAACAACTCTGTTTCGTCCCCCTGGAGGCTTTCTGAATAATGGGCTAGCCCAATATGCCAGAAACGAGAAGTACGCTGTGATGATGTGGTCAGAACAGTCCGGAGATGCTGAACGTCGTTCGCCTCAAGTGCCAATGCTAGTTAAAAATGTGCTGAAATATGCAAAACCAGGTGCAATTGTACTGATGCATGATGGGGGCGGTAATCGTTCTAGATCGGTTAAGGCTTTACCAGAAATGATCGCAGGTTTGAAGGCTCAAGGCTATCAATTTGTGACAATTCCTCAATTGCTGGAAATGCAAGCCCAAGAAGAAAAGGCGGTAACGGCAGCATCAGCAGTGGTAACAAATCATCAGTGATATGCTACGGAGAGCTACACCTGTAATTTTGGCGGCGCTAGGTGAATACTGTTCGGTTAAGGCAAGAGACGCGATCAATCGCCGTCTTTACAAAAATCATGTTCTTTGATTTCTGAAAAATCTAAGTATTTGTAGGGTGTGTTAGGCGTAAGCCGTAACGCGCCATTCTTAAGGCTTTGGTGCAGTACTCTCCGCGCTAACGCAACGCCAGTAATGCTCCTGCGTCGCTAACGCTCAATTAGGGAAACCCGCCCACGCGACTGGCTCCCCTACGTATCTTTTCAAAAATCAAATAGTAATCCTATGGCGGTTTGTTAAAAAATTGACTTTGATAAAAAAGTTTTAGCCTTAACTAAACTGTATTGGGCTGACAATGCCATTGTATCGGCTAACAATGCCATTGTATCGACTGACAATGCTATTGTTTCGGCTAACAATGCCATTGCAGCAGTCTAAAATCGAGTTTCATACTCAACTTGGAATTGATTTTCATCGCCTAAATTAGTTGAGCCTCGCATTAAAATTTCGTCGTTGAGTCGATAAAGCACGTTGTAACGCAAAGACTCATCCGTAGATAAAGCCCGTGATAAAGAGGCAGAGAAATTGTTATTAATATTAAACACACCTTCTGCTGATAAATTCAGAACTGAAGCTCTTGATGTTTCATTATTAGTAGTAGGGGTAGGATATATCCGAAATTCACTGAAGCCAACAGCCTGACCAATCGCAGTGATAGTTCCTTGTAAACTACCTAAAATGGTAGAACTAGCGAAATTAGTCAGCCCTTGTCCTGCATCTGCTTGACCGAAAGAACCAAGAATTGAACCACCTAATAGACCAACTATCTCTCCCCGACTACGGCTAGGTTCACTCGTCAGTTCCAGATTCTCGCCTAGTCTACTAGCTGGCCCGTCCACTCTTGCTTGCACGCGAACGGTACGTAAAGTCCCAAAGTTATTTACAGAAATATCGCTGACTTCAGCAGACAATGGTGATTCTAAAACTTGAGTGTTTGTTGCTGATGCTTCAGGTACGATCGCAGTAAGTCGGACATTTAAAGTAGGGTCAAGTCCTTGACTTGGAGTAAATCGCGCCGTTTGTTCGTAGCCTCGCGCTAATGCAAACTCAGTGGAAAATAAACTCAGTCGTCCTCCTGTCAAACGAATCAATCCTTCAGGTAGTGGCTTGGCTAATGTACCATTGATAGTCAAGTCACCTTTTGCCTCAAAGTTTACTATCGGCTGACTTAATGCGGCTCCTCCTGGTACAAAGCTCAGTAAAGACTCAGTGGTAACATGAACATCGTCGTCTAGAATCAACCTTAAATCTGCAAACTCTACAGGTAAATTGACTGGAGTTCCTGTACTAGCATTACTACCTGCTGTAGTTAATGGGCTAGCGTTATTATTTGCTGTAGTCGCTGGGTTAGCGTTATTTTCTGGTGTAGTCGCTGGGTTAGTGCTACTCTCTGGTGTAGGTGTAGCATTAGCGTTAATCTCTTCTCTATTGATATTGATGACGTTAGTGTTAGCTTCTGTTGTTGCTGCTGATTTTGTCTTAGCAGTATTTCCTATAGTTACTCGACCATCACTTAGGCGAATCTCTCCACCAATTACCGGTTTTAAGGCTGTTCCGCGAATTACAGCATCGCCGCCGACACCACCTTCATACAATCCTGCAAGCTTAAAGTTGAGTTTGTCTGCTATTGATATTGTCAGGGGATTCGCTACGCCTTGCTGAGGATTGCGAATTGGCAAGATGCCTGATGCAGTTATTTGCCCTTCGTTGTAAAGAGCTTGAATGTTGTTAACACTCACCGTACTACCATTAAATTGCGCTGTCCCTGTGATATTGGTTAGGGGATCGGATAAAGCTTGAGCGCGAATAGTTGCATTGTTAATTGTGGCGTTTCCATTAATAATTGGTTCGTTTAAAGTACCCTGAACGTTTAAATCTACTTTTCCTTGACCGTCTACCCAAGTAACTTGATTGTTGGTAAATAGATTTAATAGTGACAATCCTTCGTTGTTCACGTTGGCGTTGATGCTGATTTGATTGCTATCTGGTTGCACTGTGGCAAAAGGTAACGCAGCCGGAATGTTACCTGTAACTGTAACTGGCTGGGTTCCTGTTACTAGTAAGGTACTGTCGAAATTCAAACGAGCATTGTTGTAGTCAAAGTTCACTTGTCCTGTTTGCACAGGTTGTTTGTTGAGAGTTGCATTCGCCAGTGTCACATTCCCTTGCGCTCTGGGATCTTGTAAACTACCTCCCAAGGTGGCATCAGCATTGACATTACCAGTTATATCTACGGGATATTTTTCGATAAAAGGTTGTAAAAGTGATAAAGGTAGACTTGCGACATTCAATTTTCCAGATAGTTGTTCAGTTCCTAACTGTCCTGAAAAAGACACTAGTCCTTGATTTATTCCAACACTCAAGGGCGAAAGTGTGACGATTCCATCGGCAAAAGTACCCTGAGCAATAACTTGATTAATAGAGTATTCGCCCCATTGCCAGTTCGCACCTTGGAAATTAAAGCCGACATTCACCCCAGATTTTAACGAGCCGTTAGCTGTAATTCCTCCGCTCAAAACACCCGTTAATTCTGCAAGGGTAGGTAAAGATGCGTCTTTTTTTGTTTCTTGTTGCTGTTGTTGTGCTATGGATGCTGCAATATTAGAGAAATATGCTAATTGTGTTTTCAAATCTGCATTGGGCAAACTGATCGGATTGGTATCAAGTACTTCTGCTCCAGCTAATGTTGGAGGTTTCAACCCGGTACTAAGGTCTCGAAAGTCGAAGATATTAAATGCTTGTAAAAGTCTCTCAACTCTGGCTTGGTCTAAGTTAGCTTGGAGTTGAAATTGCGGGTCATTCCCTGTTTTCACGTTTCCACTGAGGGCGATGTTGCTATCTCCAATCCGCAATAGACCATTAGCCAAGCTAGCAGTACCATCAGCATAATTGATGCTGCCACGAAATTCGTCTGCTGCAACTCTGGCAACGCGAGGCCCTGCGATCGCAACGTCTCCCGCAACTGCATAATTATTAAGATTGACAGCTAAGTTTCCTGATAGTTCTCCCCCCAGAGGTTTCAACTGATTGTTAGGTAAAAAGCCGCCAATTAAAGCTATAGGAAAGTTTTGGGCGTTGATGAGTAAGTTATCTCCCTCGGTTCTACCTGTGGTGACAGCGCCATCCCGACTAACTAAAAATGAAGTTGGGCGATAATCTGCATTCAAGTTAAGCGCAATTATGTCTTGCTTCCCGGCTAATTGCAGACTTGCTCCCTGTCCCCCTTGAAAATTCGCCTTTCCAGTTAAAAGTGGGTCAAATGCCAAATTACTAACCTGGAAATTCCGCAGGCGGATGTTACCGTTGGCTTGGGGAACATCTGGAGTACCTGTAACTCTTCCGTTAAAATCAAGTAGCCCTGCTACTGCTACGTCTCCAGGAATTTGAAAGCCTGTATTTTTTAAGTTAAAATTCTGTGCCAGTACGTTTAAATCAAATCCGGCAATTTGGGGTGAGCCTGTTGGTGGAGTTTGAATTGCGATCGCACCATTAGCACTCAATCCTGGCGTACCTGCATTTTCAACTATAATCTGCTGTCCATTCCATTGAAATTGAGCCGTCAGAGGTTTTGCCAGCAATGATACCCCTTGGGAAAGGCGGATTTGTCCGGCGGCGCGAATATCTGCAAGCTGGAAAGATGTTGTTGTGCCTGCTAACTGAAGATTGCTATTGAGCCGTCCTCGCAGTTGTGGTGAAAATCGGTTGAGTTGGATTTGAGAAGTGTTGACAGCTGCTTGCCAACGTTGTTGTGCAAGTTGACCTTTCGCCCTAATTGTCCCACCTGCCACGTTCAACAAGGCATCTGGCAAAACAATATTCTCTCCTTGTTTGGTAACAACAACCCTGCCGTTAGTGGGATAGGTGGCTTTCGGCGCTTGCACCCGCGCTACTGCTTGCAGGTTGCTCAGAGTACCGGAAATATCGGCATTTGCCGATACATTCCCAATGGTAATGCCGGGTGAGGATTCGTATGCTTTGGCGATCGCATCACCTGGTAAATTTTGGGCTTGGACATTCAACGCTACCCTACCTTGGGGTGCAAGCTGAAGTTGCCCACTAGCTGTAACTTGCCCTCCTACCTCTGGATTTGCCTGAACGCGAGCCACATTAACATTTAAGGGTGTACCCAGAGAACCAGTAACTCTAGCGTTTGCAGATATACCACCAAGATTCAGGGGAGTTGAAATATTGTAACCTTGAGCGATCGCATTTCCTGGCAAACCTTGAGCTTGAATATTGACCCCTACTTGACCTTGGGGAGCTAGTTGAATTTGACCACTGGCTATAATTTGCCCCCCTATTGGTGGTGTAATTTGAGCGCTGGAAATATCAAGGTTTAATGGCTGTTGACCGAGTGAGCCAGCAATTTGTGCCTTTGCTGAAACATTCCCAACTGCGATCGGTAGAGCAACGCCGTAGTTACGCGCTAGTATATCACCGGATACACCATCAACTTGAGCATTAAATATTACGTCTTTTTTGGCTCCGATATTTGCTTGACCGCCTCCTGTAATTTGACCACCGGCTGCGGGGACTATTTTCAAATTGGAGACAGCAAGTTGAGATGCAGTTTGAGAAGCATTCAAGCGGAAATCAGTATTGAAAGTGTTGAAGAGAATGCGGTCAACTTGAATAGGTTTTGTATTGCTGACTGTACCGCTAACGACTGGTTTTTGAAGTGCGCCTAAGACTTTAATATTTGCTTGAATTTCGCCACTAGCTGGGACTGACGAATTTACATTCAATGTATCTAAGATATTTTTAGCAGTAACTGGTTTTATCTGAGCAGAGACATTAAAACCAGTTTGAGTATTAATTGTTCCATTGGCCAGAATAGGAACTTTGCCAAAGTTCGTACTCAGATTTTCTAAAGCAACTGTCTGACCTTGAAATGTAAATCTCCCATTCAAATTAGAAACCTGCTGAGGGATATTTTGAATTTTAGCAGCGATTTGATTAGCACTAGCTGTTCCCGTAATCGCTATATCTGACAGTTTGGGTGGAATCTTAACTGCTAAATCAGCATTTAAATACCCTGCTTGTAAGGCAATTGGTAACTGAATTAATCGACTAATATCAGATGCTTGTAAATTTTGTGTTGAAAGGTTGAGGTTAGTTTGTTGAGCTTTTAATTGGGTTTCTCCAGCGATTTTTACCCCGCCTCCCCTGTTGAGTTGACCATTTAGGTCATAACCAATCCTTTGATTTTGATCGAAAAATCGGGCAATACCACCAACTTGATTTAATATTACTGAGCCTTTCGGTTTAGTTGGTGCAGCAAACGGCATCAACTCTATATTTCCATCTTGAATTTGAAGTGTTTGCAATTCAGTTTGAATAGCACCTTTTCCTTCCGCAGCCTTAACTTGTGCTGTAACCCAACGACCATCTCGATCCTGTTGGATATAGACATTGGGCTGAACTAATGTGACATTTAATACTAGTTTTCGGCTTAAGATAACTTGCAAGGGCGAGAACTGCACCTCTAAGGCTTTTGCTACAACTTGGTCTGCATCATTAGGAGTTGCAGGTATGGATAGAGAGCTAAATCTCAGACTAGAGAGCGAAAAACGTTCAACGTTACCTACTTTTACTGACCGCCCAAGCAATTGTTCGAGATTTTGCTGTACTAATGGTGCTAAATCTTTATATATATAGCTTCTAGCCCACCAAGCACCGACTGCTATTCCAATCAGTAAAACAACACCGAGAGCCAAACTGATACGTCCTAAGAGGAGGAGCCATAAACGAGGATTAGATGGTTCCTGATTATTTTCTGAATTTGGAGAGCGCGTCATTATTGTTAACAGTATTTTGATTTGAAATCAGCCGAGAGACGGGCTAGTAGCAGTTGTATTAGCTAGTCAAAAGTTGTGGCTTTAAAATATTTAGATATATTTTTGCTTCATCCTTTAAGATTCTATAGTTATGCAAATACTTTTTTCACAAACTTTGCTTAGTTATTAGCAAACTAAATGATTAGTATGTCTTGTGTGGCACTACATATCTTATTTTCAGCAACTATCTTTTGTACCAAAAAATGATATCTTTAGATAGATTGTATTTGTTTGTCTCTTGTGCATTAAAATTTAAATGACAAAGAATCTTAATATTAAACTACTCCATGAGAACTGTTGTATATACAACGCTGGTTAGAAAATTCAACATTGTAAAGTCTTACCTAGTAGTGATGACTTAGTTATATAGGAATCCTATCTGAGTTGTGAAAAATATGCGTGATGACGAACCGCCAAGCACGCCAAGCACGCCAAGCACGCCCGTTTCACTTTAAGGTTGATACATTTAGGCAAGCAGGGGAGCAGAGGGGAAAGAATTTGTATCAGGATTTTAGTGAAATGGTATAAGCCTTCGCAAAGCGTCTCGTTGGCGCAGGGGACTTCCAAATAAAAAAATACTCAAAAAACTGACGAAAAAACCCTCTCCTCCTCATTCCTCTGTGTTCTCTGTGTCTCTGTGGTTCGTTTCATTTGGGTAATTTATTTCTTGGAAGTCCGCAGCCTCTCGTAGAGAAGAGAAGAAAAATAGAATTCCCAAGTTTCACGAATGATTCAGGATTAATCTAAAATTCAAAACGGTATTAATTTAAATAACTGATACATCTGCATGTGAGGTATCTGACATAGAGGATATCAACATTTGTTCAAAGACTTTAGAAAGAGCAGTTTGAAAACGCTGACGATGCTTGAGTTTGAAAAAAGGTCGAACTATTTCTGCGTAGGTGTAACCCGCCGTAGGCATCGCACCTTTACTATCTCTATTATCTATCACTCGAATTGCCCGCAGAGTCCCCAGTTGTATTTCATTTTTTACCATCAACTCAGAAATTCCGATCGCACCAACACCATCTTCGATCGCTGCTTTTGTCATTTCTCCACTGTTGAAGACTAAAATTACATCTAGTTCACTGAGATTGATTTCCCAATTTAGTAAGGCTTCTTCAAACCTTTGCTGGGTTCCAGAACCTGGTTCGCGCATCACCCAAGGGGTTTTAGTTAATTGGCTTAAGTCAATTTCTCCCCACTCAAACCAAGGGTGTTTTTGACCTACGACAATTTGTAAGCGATCGCTCCCCACTATTTCATACTCTAGAGTATTCTGGAGCGCTGGCTTGATATCTCCTTCTACCAAACCTAAATCAAACTGTCCTGTGGCTGTTCCGAGACAAATCTCTTCTGTATTAGCAAGGCTACAGTTAATCTGAATACCAGGATATAGGCTCTTAAATTCACTAATCTTACTTGGTAGCCAGTAGTTACCAATTGTCAGACTCGATCCTAACTTCAATTCACCCCGTTGCAGATTATTCAATTCTCGCAATCCCCTTTCAGTCAAGGAAACCTGATCGAGAATTTTCCGCGCTTCCACTTGCAATAATTTACCCGCCTCAGCAATCTCGATATGGCGGCCAATCCGATGGAATAGTTTCACACCATATTCTTGCTCTAAGTTGTGGATTGCTGCACTGACCGCGGGTTGTGTAATATAAAGCTCCTCTGCTGCGCGAGTAAAGTGTAAGTGCTGCGCCACAGCCAGAAAAATTTTAAGCTGCTCAAGCGTCATTCCTGCCATTTTGTAGTGTCCCTAGAACTTAGTGTCAAAGTTTTAATCACTTTCATTTATCATTTTGACAAACAAAAGCATTTGATTCTATCGGTTAGTTTGACTAAAGTATAAATCAAAGCTTCGGCACGGTCTTAAGAAAGCAGGGGAGCAGGGGAGCAGAGGGACAAGGGGAATCAATTCCCAATGCCCAATTCCCAATTCCCAATTCCCAATGCCCCATGCCCAATCACCAAGCATTGAAAATAAGGACTTCCAAAAATGAGCGGTTTAGTAACTGCAATTACCACAGGGATTACGGCATTCAGTGCCACCAACATCGATGATATTGTGATTCTGACGTTGCTTTTTTCACAAATAAATAAAACATTTCGCAGTCGTCACATCCTTGCTGGTCAATATCTCGGTTTTGCTGCATTGATCGTTGCTAGCCTTCCCGGTTTCTTCGGTGGACTGATTATACCGCAGGACTGGATTAGACTACTTGGTTTAATGCCAATAATTATTGGTGTGAGTGGTTTACTAAAACGCGAAGAAGATTCACCAGAAGAAGCCGAAGCAGAAACCGAGCCATCTTGTCCCTCTATAGTTAAGAGTTTTCTCTCTCCGCAAACTTGCAATGTAGCTGCGATCGCCTTTGCTAATGGTAGTGATAATATCAGTGTCTACGTACCCTTGTTTGCCAATTCGGAATTAGATAGTCTGCTAATTATACTAAGTGTATTCTTCGCTTTAGTGGGTGTATGGTGTTATACCGCTTACAAATTAACCTACTTGCCTGCGATCGCAAACTTCTTAACTGAGAATGGCAACACTTTTGTCCCTTGTATCTTGATTGGTTTGGGCATATTTATTGTCACAGAAAATGTTACCTGGACTCTTTTCTCTGTAGTTTCTAGTTATATATTCTCATTAATTTTAGGTTTGAATACTCAGCCGTCGAGTGAAGAACAAGAAAAGTTAAGTATCTAGAAAGATGTGCATCATGAATTTTCTTAGCAAAATGAATCTAAAACTACAAAATATCTTATCCATCAACAGGAATCAAAACATGAAAGTCTGGAAATCTCTGCTAATTCTCTTAATGATTGTTGCCAATCTCGCCTTTGCTCAACCTTCTTTTGCTGATAGACCAAAATTTAGCAAAAACCCTGATTACATCGAAGTTACTAAAGCACTTAACGAATTGTCTCAAACAAAAGAAGCCCAAACTGGAGTTGAGGCTCTGACACCAGAAGAAATTCAAAAGAGAACTGAGGAATTAACACTGCAAAAATATGCTTTAGAGACGGGAATTAACTGGGGTAAATGCGAAAACCAAACAGGTAATACCATCGCAGTATATGGTAAAAGACCCAATGATGAAGACAATGAAGATGCCGTCTACGACAATGGTCTGTATTTTCTAGCTAATGGTCAGTCTACAAAAAATAACTGGGATTGTGATGGTATCTATCTACCGAATGATCTTAAAGTAGCAAATTTCACTTCTAGTCCTAATGGGCAAGGTGAAGAATTGACGGGGCCTGTCGCTCTCAAAATCCTGGATGGAACTCAGTTGGTGATTAAGACAAATGCAGATACTGGTGCGATTGAATTGAATGTTCCGACTGTGAAAGTTCTTAACAGCAATAAGGCTAACTGGTTTATCCCAGATATATCGCAGGCTATCATAGAGACACGAGTTCCTAATGCGCCTAGTAAGCAGTCTTGAAATCGAACTGCATAGTCTATTTTTGAATGATTGTTCTCAATTTAAACAGGGTGACAGCCAAAATTAGAGAAAAAACCTGACTTGCACGGGTAAAAATCTCTCTGATTCTTGGCTGTTTTTTTTGACCACTTTTTACTTACAGTTGTCCTTTACCATCAATTACGAATTCTGAATTATTCTGTCAGGCTTGTTTTATTTCGATATCTGCATTAAAATAAATTTTGAATTAAATGTACAATCATAATAAAAATATTTTGATAGCGCAACTATTGCGCTGGGTGCGAGTCATCTGGAAAGAGATTTCCTATTACCTCCGCATTTTTTTGATAAGAGCCGCTTTGGGGATAAGGGTGTTATTAATGCAGTTAAAATTGAAATCCACAGAAGAAAATAAAGATCAAAAAAAGCCAGGACGACTCAATCCTTCTCGAATCCGAGATCACTTGGCAAATGAGCGTACTTACCTAGCTTGGATGCGGACAGGGATCGCTCTATTAGGTTTTGGTGTCGTTATTGTGCGTTTGCGTGCCTTTCATGTACCTTTAGTACCCCATCCCGGCAACGGCTGGAAGTTAGGTTTAGTCTTTTCGCTGGTGGGTTTGATTACAGTATGGCTCTCAACTAGTCACTATTTCGCTGTCCGTCGTGATATCGAAGAAGATACTTATGAACCGACAGACAGATGGGTATTGCTGTTCAGTCTCGCTGTAATGATTCTCGGAACTGGGGTAATCTATTTTGTTTTTACGACTTCTTTAGATCCAATGAGTCCAGTTATCCCTGAGTGATGAGTGATGAGTGCTGAGTAAAAAGAAGAGTACTTAGTACTTTCGCACTCAGTTTTTTCAAAACCGCACCTTATACAATTGAAATAATTCCCCTGGTTTCTGCGAAATTACTTTAGCACCAGCCGCCTTAATGGTTTTTTCCCACTCAGCTAGAGGCTCTAAAAACACCTCAGCCCCCAAATAGGTTTCTAGAACTGCCCAATCTTCTGCTAGAGGCTGTTGTGGGTTGAGGATGTCGAATACAAAATGTCCACCTGGTTTTAAGACTCGCTTAACTTCTGCGAGTACTGCATTCCAGTATTCTAGTGGAAAATAACAGCTAAATCCTGTTGCGATCGCAAGGTCAAACTGCTCTGGTGAATAGTTAAACTGATGGGCTGCTCCTAATTCAACACCTTTGAACAGCTTAGAATTCAACTGTGGCCCGCGAGAATTAAGGGTATCGCGTGCCACATTACTGATTTCTTGCCCATGAAAAAATGCTTGCCAATCCCGCCAAGGATAGATTAAAAAGCTGATACCACAGCCGATATCTATACAGTGTTGATTTTTTTGAGGTTTAGCAATTTCCCAAAAAGGGGAAGCAATTCTCCCTGCAAAACTGCCTCCAATCCACTCCTGGAATATCGGCATCGCCTGGACTTCGGCTGGGAGTTCAAAGGTTTCACGTTGATATTCTCGGTTAAAGCGATAGGCTATTTGGGCTAATCTTTCGTCCCAGTTGCTTGATTTTGGTGAACTAAAGAGATTTTGGAATTGCGAATCTGACTTTTTGGACATTAGGTTTTTGCTACTCTTTCTAAGAATTGTAGTCAAATTCGCTTTGCAATGTCTGTTGACAAACCACTTCTGTGCAAGACGCTACGCATCTACGCATAGTTTGCTTCTCCGTAGGAGTCAATACGGTTCGGTTAAGGTTAGTTGATGAAAATAATACGATCCTAAAGACGCGATAAATCGCCGTCTCTACAAAGGACTGATTATTGTCAAGACGGCGATTTATCGCGTCTCTTACCTTAACCGAACAGTATTGAATGACTAATGACCAATAACTAATGACCGCTATTCAACTTTTTCATACCAGATACCTACTTTCTCAAAAGCACCATAAGCAAGCTTCAGAAAATTCATTACTCTCTGTCTCCCAATTATCCCAAATTCTCTATACTCTCTAGCCTCTGCAAACGTCAGGCGATTTTGGTCAATTATGTTTCTTTCTCTATATGCTAACTTCGGAAAATCTATAACTTTTATCTGATATTTACCTACTAGGTTTTGAAAGTGGGGGTCTGACTCTACATGCTCCCAATCATCACACAGCCCTAAATTCTTCACCAGAACATGAGGGATTCTCTCACCGTAAGTATTTACTGACTGATTAAACAGGTTGATACTGTCGTATCCGCCTGTTGATACAAACCATTTGCAAAACATCACACCCTGCGAACTGCCTAGTTCAAGTAATTGATTAGATTCAATCCACCCTTGGACTGCTCTATGGGATTGTGCCGCTAAATTTACGATTACTGGCTTCTCTATTGCCCACTCAAATATTCTATCTGCCTTATTTGCCTGTCGTTCATTCTCGCTAAACACGGCATATTTACATATTTCCTTATATACCCCTGCGACATCTGGATTCGATCTATCTGTCTCCACTGGTACAAACGGGATTTTCTTATCCAGACAATACTGAATCATTGTCCTGGCAAAGAGAGATTTTCCTACCCCGCCTTTTTCACCATCCACAAAATGAATCGTCGGCATTACAGCCACCTCTAATAGTTATTAAAGTCTGATATATCTTTCCCAAACTAAGAACTGGCGATCGCCACCTAGTTGTTTTGGTAGTTTTCTGAGACAGTATAACCTTCTTCCGAGGCGATTGAAGCTGAATCTCGCAGAAACAAAATCCCTACCTTCGTAAAAGAAGGCAGGGATCTAGAGCTTACAATGCTCATTTTAAAGGCTTAAGATTAACCTAAATCGAAAAGCAAGATTTCGCCGCCGATGTTGGTGCTAATTTCTAGCTGTTCTTCGCCGTTGATTTGCACACCATCGCCTGCTCTAAGTTCTTCACCATTTAAGTTGACTATACCTTGAGCTACTTGTAACCAGGCATAGCGATCGCTTTTGACTTGATAATTAACAACATCACCATCTTCTAAAACAGATGTGTATAAATCAACGTCTTGGTGAATCGTCACAGCACCATCACGCCCATCTTTAGAGGCAATTAAGCGGAGTTTACCGCGCTTTTCTTCGAGAGGAAAAGCTTTTTGTTCGTATCTTGGCGTTATTCCTTCTCGATCGGGAAGAATCCAGATTTGTAGTAAATGTAGTGGTTCAGTTGGTGAAGGATTAAATTCACTGTGGCTAATTCCAGTTCCAGCGCTCATAATTTGGGCATCACCGGGGCGAATTACCGAACCAGTACCCAAGCTGTCTTTATGCTCTACAGCACCTTCTAAGACATAAGTGAGGATTTCCATGTCACGATGACTGTGGGTAGGGAATCCTGCACCAGGGGCGATGCGATCGTCGTTAATTACGCGCAGAGATCGAAATCCCATCCGGTTGGGATCGTAAAAGCTACCGAAGGAAAATGTGTGATAGCTATCGAGCCAGCCCATTTTAGCGTGACCACGAGAATTGCGATCGTGAATTAAGTGGGTAATTGTATTTTGAGACATAAATTTACCTCTTTGTTAATGAGTATTTAGTTAGGAATCGCTCAATTTTTGATTTTAGATTTTAGATAGCGGAGTGTCTTTTGGATTGCAGGAAAAATCTAAAATTGGTAGAGTTTGAAATCAAAATGGAATTAGCATACTTTTTCACTAACCTAATAATTTCTTCAAGTTGAAGTATTGATTTTGATGGATAACTTGTAGAAGATATTTGGTATTTCTTGACTTCGTTTTGAACTATTTCAATAGTAAGGTATATACATATAAATGAAAAGTACGCACTTAAAAGTGACGTACTTACCAAAAAGATACTATTAGATTTAAGAAAGACTACTTTTCAAGAGAAGTGCTTATTTTACGCTAGCAGGGATCTTTTGAGTTTTAGTAGTACCTGCTTTACCATTGCCATTCTCTTCCTTAATTTCTGCGATTTGCAGATGAGCTTCTAAGAACCAGAGGCGTTTGTCAATGGTGCGAGAAATTTCGGTGTAAAGATCGGCGGTATCCAGATCGTCTAATTCATCAGTTTTAGCGATCGCATCTCTAAGATGTTTAGCATAGATGGCATAACGATCTGCTAAGGCTGTTACATGGTCTTTACCATCCAAAATATCTAAAGCATATTCTGGCAGAATTGAATTACTAGCTGCGGCGCGGGCTGTTCCGAAAGCGTATCCGCCTAAAGCTGTAATGCGTTCAGCTACCAAATCGATGTGGTCTTCCAATTCCCCAGCCAGTTCATCAAATAATAGGTGTAGCTGGTAGAAGTCAGTTCCTTTAACATTCCAATGGGCTTGCTTTGCTTGAGTTTTTAGATCCGAAGTAGCTGCCAAAGTTTGGTTGAGAAGTACCACGATTTGCACTCGCGCTTCGGCGGGAATGTCAATGCGGGTAGGGTACAGACGTGATGTAATGCTGTTGTCGCTCATGGGTCTACGTTGTTAATGCCTTTTAAATCTAACTTTACAGATACTAGTTGGCTGCGCGAAACTCTCTGACGATGGATTATATTAACGGCTGAATGTGTTACTGTTTATAGCTTATACAATTTGAATTTTTAGATTTGGGATTGAGACTTTTTGCTCAGAAAGCGTCAAATGACAAATAATATTAAATACGATGGTTTTCTATGGTATTAAATGTACCACCAAAAAGGCGATCGCGAATCATATCGCTCTGTAAAAAGTCATGGGGAAAACCCAGTTCAATTTTACTAACTTCATCTAAGCGTTGCAGATGTTCTGGCGAGAGACTCACATCTAAAGAAGCTAAGTTATCTTGAAACTGCGTTAACTTACGTGCGCCAATGATGGGAATAATCACACCACTTTGAGCTAGTAACCAAGCTAATGCTACCTGTGAAGGTGTGTGTCCAATTTCTGCTGCAACTTCACTGACAACTTGAGCGATCGCTAAATTCTTCTGTGAAATCTCTCCCCCAAAAGTTTCGAGTCGTCCTTTTTCACCGCCTGTTTGAGGAGGCTGATTATATTTACCTGTCAGCACACCACCACCCAAGGGCGACCACGGTGTTACTGCTAAATCAAAAGCTTTAGCCATCGGCAGCAAATCTCGTTCTGGTGTCCGTTGAATTAAACTATACTCAATTTGTAGGGCGACAAACTGCGTCCATCCTTGGAACTGGGCGATGGTATTTGCTTGAGAAACAATCCATGCGGGTGCGTCAGAAATGCCGATGTAAAGTACTTTACCTTGACGAACTACATCATCGAGCGATCGCAATACTTCTTCAATGGGTGTTGTGAAATCCCAAGCGTGTAACCAAAATAAATCAATGTAATCGGTATTCAGGCGTTTTAAGCTACCTTCCAAAGACTGGATTAAATTCTTGCGATGGTTTCCACTGGCGTTAGGATCGCCTTTTTTGTTATTCATCTCTAAGGGAAAGGAATATTTTGTTGCAACTACAAAGCGTTCCCGTTCTTTAGCGATTAACTCGCCAACAATCTTTTCACTACTACCATCGGTATAACCGTTGGCGGTATCAATGAAATTTCCCCCTGCTTCTGTATATGTGTCAAAGATTTTACGACTTTCGTCAACAGATGCACCCCAACCCCAATCTTCACCAAAGGTCATGGTTCCCAAGGAGAGTTCAGAGACTCTTAACCCGCTTTTGCCCAAGAGTTTGTATCTCATGAATATTTTCTCTTTAATGAAAAAACTAAGCCTTTACCATTCCAAAAGCATGATACAGCTGAATTCAGAATTCAGGAGTGTAGAGTTAAGGGGAGTTAAAATTTACAAAGTTGAGCTTCTGAGGGCCAACGTTCAAGTTTTAATTCTCCCTACCCCATGCCCCATGCCCAATGACCCAAAATAAGACATAATGACCTACACTTCACCCAAACTACTGACTTTTGAGGAATTTATAGCCCAATATGGTGATAATACACGCTACGAATTAATCGATGGACAATTAAGAGACATGGAACCTACAGGGCCACACGAAGCTGTTGCAGGTAGTATTGCTGGTAGAATCTATGTCGAAATTTTTAATTCTAATTTTAACTGGCTAATCCCAAAAACTTGTCTGATTAAACCACCTGCGGCTGTTGCCACAGCGCTGCGTCCTGATGTAATTGTTTTAGATAAAGCTGAACTGAGTAAAGAACCGTTATGGTCAAAAGAACCTATTATTTGTAACGGCAGCACAATCAAACTTGTTGCTGAAGTTGTTAGCACTAATTGGCAAGATGATTATGCAAGAAAAGTTGAAGAATACGCTTTTCTTAACATCCCAGAATATTGGATTGTGGACTTTCGGGGGTTGGGTGGTTTGCAATTTATTGGCAATCCCAAACAACCCACATTTACCCTTTGTCACTTAGTTAACGGTGTGTACCAACAGCGACAATATCGCTTAGGAGATACTATTTATTCGGAACTATTGCCAAATTTACAACTTCAACTAGATGATATTACGCATATTTAATAAAATTTTGTTTTAACTGAGGTGAATCGCATTGTTTAGATCGGACAAGAGCGATCGCTACAGTTTTTTAAGCTAGAGTTAAAAGTATTGGCACAATGAAATCAAATCAAACCGCAGCAATGAGTCAGGACTTTTGCTAGCAGATTAACCAAACTCTAGGTGTACCGAAAAATCGCATTTACATTGAATTTGCAGACTCAAAGTGTGTAATGTAGGGCTGGAACGGCTCAACTTTTGGTTAATTCGAGAGCAAAATCGCTTCATTTACCAGTAAACAAACTTAAATTAGAGGAGTGAAAGAGAGCAACGGGGCAGAAAAGAAAGAACTGTTGACTGTTGACTGTTGACTCTTTTCTATTGAATTTTAACTCTTTACTCCTTCTTCATTGTAAATTACAGCGATCTTCTGGTGGATGGAATACACTAGGCTAAACCCTAGCCCCTTTTGTCAAGAGGGTTATAAACTGTGGCGCATCTAAATTCTACTTTTTGGATTCTGTAAGGTTTTCAGCTTGAAAAATTAAATGCGTCTTAGCTTATTGCACACAAGGGAGAACTGATATCGAACAGAGGAAGAATATTAATTTAATAACTTGACAGAATCTTATGAGCATAAAATACACGATATCTATAGGACATACTTATGTACGGCTTAATAAATAAAGCAATTCAGGATATGGTATGCGATCGCTTTGGTGAAGAAACTTGGCAGACGATTAAACAGAAAGCTGAAGTACAGATAGATGATTTCTTGAGAATGGAATCCTATCCTGATGATTTAACTCACAAACTAGTGAAAGCGACAAGTGAGGTTGTTGGCCTGTCTAGCGTAGAAATTATGCAAGCCTTTGGTGAATACTGGATACAGTACACTGGCAAAGCAGGCTATGGACTAATGTTAGACATGGGGGGTGATAACCTACCCGAATTCTTGGATAAATTGGACGATCTTCATACTCGTCTGAGCGTAAATTTTCCCCAATATCGTCCTCCTTCCTTTGAGTGTGCTGAAGAGGAAGAAAATACCCTGGAATTGCACTATCATTCTAGCCGTCAAGGACTAGCTCCAATGGTTGTTGGCTTAGTAAAGGGTTTAGGGACGAGGTTTAACACAGAAGTTAACATTACCCAAACTCAAAATCGAGAAGAGGGAGCCGAGCATGATGTTTTCTTTATTGAGTATAAACCTAATTGAAGAAGTAATGAACTCTCCTCAATTTAGTCTACCGCCATATTTGTTTGCTAAAGCCTTTCCATTTCATATTGTATTCAATCGTGAACTAAAAATTATACAGGTTGGAGAGGTTTTACAACGTATTCACCCAGAACCTTTAGTAAACAGTTTAATTGAGCAGCAATTCCATATTCTGCGTCCCAATATTCAGATTAATTTTACTACGATCGCCAAGCGAATTAACTCTTTGTTTTTATTTGAATCCCTGCACAATGGCATGATTCTCAAAGGGCAAATGATGTATGCTCAAGAGCAGGATATTATGTTTTTTATTTGCTCTGTTTGGGTAAATCACACAGATACTTTAGCTAACTGTGGCTTGAAGCTGACAGACTTTGCAACTCACGACCAAACTGTTGACTTGATTTTTTTACTCAAAGCTAAAAACACTGCTTTGGAGGATATTCAGAACTTAACAGATCAACTGATGAAGCGACAGGTGCAGCTAAAGAATGCGTTGCAAGTTCAAGAATATCTGGCTCACACTGCCGAAACACAAGCGCAACAATTAGAAAACACTCTTCAGGAATTACAACAGACTCAATCTCAACTGATTCAAACTGAAAAAATGTCTAGTCTTGGTCAATTAGTTGCTGGTATTGCCCACGAAATTAATAACCCAGTAAATTTTATCTATGGCAACCTTAAATATCTTAAAGAATACACTCAAGATTTACTTAGTTTAATTCATCTTTACCAAGAAGTTTATCCTCAACCTCACGCGAAAATTGAAGCGCTCTCTAAGAAGAATGACATCAACTATATTATAGAAGATATAACAAAAATTCTCTCTTCGGTAGAAGTCGGAGCCAATCGAATCTACGAAATTGTACTAAATTTACGCAATTTCTCACGACTTGATGAAGTTGGGATGAAATCGGTTGATATTCATCAAGGTATCGATAGCACATTATTAATTTTACAACATAGTCTTAAGGGAAAATTAGATTATAAGTCAATTGAAATTATTAAAGAATATGGTGATTTACCTCTTGTTGAATGTCATGCAGGTCAAATAAATCAGGTATTTATGAATATTTTAAGTAATGCGATTGATGCTATGCGCCAGCACGAAAAGGAGCAAGCAAAACAAGGAATTATAAAACAATCTAATTGCATTACCATCCGTACACAAGTGAAAAATCAACAGCGCGTGACGATCAGCATTAAAGATAATGGTTTAGGAATGACGGAGGAAGTAAAGGCTAAATTATTTGATCCTTTTTTTACAACTAAACCTGTAGGGCAAGGCACAGGCTTAGGATTATCTATCAGTTATCAAATAGTAGTAAAAAAGCATGGTGGACAAATCCAGTGTATATCTGCACCTGGACAGGGGGCAGAGTTTATTATTGAGATTCCCCTTACACAGATGCAATCGGTAGAAACGTAAATAAAAAATTCAGTAAGCCCTACTTAGATTTACACAGTCAAGACCAAATTGATTTAGCAGGTGTAGGATAGAGATCCAGCATCAATTTATGATTCGTTATGTCTGCTACACCTCTTGCATCTCAGGTTGATTCACTCAACGTCAAAAAATCAGAATTAACTCCCCCTTTACTAGGTGCTTCAGTTGCCGAGTTAACTACTTGGGTGCAGCAGCAGGGACAACCTGCTTACAGAGGAAAGCAACTGCATGAATGGATCTACGATAAGGGAGTGCGATCGCTAGCTGATATTTCTGTCTTCTCTAAGCAATGGCGCAAAGAAGTAGCAGAAATCCCCATTGGGCGCTCAACTTTACATTACCGCTCTGAGGCTCCCGATGGCACAGTTAAATATCTTTTACGATTAGCAGACGGGCAAATTATTGAAACTGTAGGCATCCCCACCTTTGCAGAAAGGGGAGAAGGCCCAAAAGCCCGTCTGACAGTTTGCGTCTCTACTCAAGTGGGTTGTCCAATGGCGTGTGATTTCTGCGCTACTGGTAAGGGAGGCTATAAGCGCAACTTAGCACGCCACGAAATTATCGATCAGGTGTTAACTGTGCAAGAAGATTTTCAGCAACGGGTTAGCAATGTCGTGTTTATGGGACTGGGTGAACCATTGTTGAATACTGAGAATGTTTTAGCAGCCCTGAAATCTCTAAATCAAGATATCGGTATAGGACAGCGATCGCTTACAGTTTCTACAGTTGGGATTCGCGGCCGTATCCGTGAGTTCGCGCAAAATAATTTGCAAATTACTCTGGCTGTGAGTCTGCACGCACCCAACCAAGCGCTGCGAGAAAAACTCATCCCCAGCGCCCGCGCCTATCCTCTAGAAGATTTGTTGGCTGAATGTCGAGAATATGTAGAAATCACTGGACGGCGCGTTACTTTTGAATATGTTCTCCTGGCTGGTGTCAACGATTTACCAGAACACGCATTAGAACTTTCAAAATGTATGCGAGGATTTCAAAGTCATGTGAATTTGATTCCTTATAACCCCATTCAAGAAGTAGACTACAAACGCCCCAACCGCGATCGCATTGAAGCATTTGTCAACGTCCTTAAGCAGCAAAATACTGCTGTGAGTGTGCGTTATTCCCGTGGTTTAGAAGCCGATGCTGCTTGCGGGCAATTGAGAGCAAGTAAAAATTGAACTTGTTTTCGTCAATTTTATCGAAACAGAATTCAGGAGTCAGGAGTCAGAAAACAGGTATGAATTCTGTACGAGTGACGGATAGCGACACGAGAAAGCGAGTCTTCTCCTGTGGGAGACGCTACGCGAACGAGCGTCTGAATAAACGGGTTTCAAACCCCCACCAAATTGAAAATTTGGCGATCTTCAATTCCTGCGCCGATCTGAATCCCCGACTGATAGCGAACCGTAAAACCTTCTCTTCAAGAGGCTTCGCCAACGAATCCGCGTTCGCGCTAGCGTCTCGTAGAGAGCGTCTTGATTCTGACTCCTGAATTCTGAATTCTGAATTCTTCTTCAAGAATGAATATGAAACCGGAGATAAACACAGATATGTCTTCAGATACATCTCTGTTTATCTATGGCGTAAAACCGCTTGAGATCCCTTTGTTAGCTTACTCACCGCAGGTAGATTTACGGTAATCCGGCAAACTATGTCAAAAATTTAAATGTATAATTTAATTAAGATGAATATCTAAGAAGCGACAGTTTTATGAAAAATCAAGAGAATGCACTGGATATAACCTTGATTTAGAAACCTATTCTCAACGCACTAATATTTAGAACACGTCACTGACTGAAGAATGTTGGCGTAGTCAGCAGTAAACCTATAACGGTAAATAAAACATTAGCTTTAGTTAACTATTCTAAGCCCCTGTATTTACATATAGGGTAATTCTGTTGAAATTTTAAGGCTTTAGCGATCGCTAAAGCCAACCTATAACAATTGAGGAAATAATTGTATGTTGAATCGCTTATCGTTGGTTAAAGTATGGCTACCATTGATTGTGCTTGCCAAAGCTTTATCGATTAATTTTCCTGCATCTGCACAAATAATTCAGACGAATCCCCAGATACAAGATTCGCCTCAAGAAAGAATCAGACAACAGCAAGAACAGCAAAATCAGCAAACACAAGAACGAATGAACGAAACATGGCTACGGCAAAATTATCAACAACCACAACAATTACAACAACAACAGACAATACAACAGCAAGAATTTACACGACAACGGCAAGAAATGCTCCGTCAGCAACAATTTAGACTACAACAGGAAGAAACAAGACTACAACAGCAAGACTTTTCACAACAGCAACAACTGAGAATACAACAGCAACAACTTAGACAAGATCAACAAATTAGACAACAGCAACAATTTAGGTTACAAGAACAGATCCGACAGCAACAACTCAGATAACAGAATAATCTGTAAAGTCTTTAAAATTTCTGACAAGTAACTTTATTATTAGAAATTAGAGAAAACATTCTCTAATTTTTAATTTTTTTTATCTAGCGCTGTGCATAAATTCCTGGTGCATAAGCCTCAATTACTTTGCCAGTGCGAGTGCAACTAATCATCAAGTAGTCACAACTAGAGCATTGAGTTCGAGTTAATTGACTATCAGTAATATAATAACGTTCTGCTTGGCTGCCACAATTTGGGCAGTAAATCTTTTGTACTGTCTGCATTTTAAAACCCCTGGTTGTAATTTATTTTTTATTTGAGAAAACTGCCAGTTAAAGTAGAAAAAATCTTGGTTTGACCCAACTTAACAAACGACTTTAATATTGGCTAAGTATTTTAAACAAAATTTCAGATTTGAAAAAATTTCAATTTCTCTCTATACTATCCTATAATTTAAGTGATTTTATCCTCTTACTTTAGGTACATAAATTATTTTTTAATGAAATGACGCTTAGAGATTTACTGATCCCTATGACGAATGCCTTGAGAGAGGCTTATTTATAGTCATCTTAGACAGATACAAAAAAAAGCCATTCTTGTATTCAAAAATTAAACTACAGAAAATACTGTATATTTAGTAACAAAATATTTATCTTAAGGATTAGTTAATACTTGCTAGCAAGATTATGACGTTAAATTCTAGTATGAAAATTTAATCAAAATTAGCATAGTTACGAGATACGGTAAGTTTACGGTATTTACACATCTTAAATTTTCGCAGACAACCTTAACTGAATTCTCTGTGAGAGTGGAACTAATACTGTTCGGTTAAGGAAAGACGCGATAAATCGCCGTCTCTACAAAGGACTAATTATTGTAGAGATGGCGATTTATCGCGTCTTTGGATCTTATTTTCTAAGCACTCAAGCCTTTACTACAATATTTTTTACCTCTCCTCAAGCAGGATGAAAATAATCGTAAATTTCTTGAGCCAAACGCGGCCCGATTCCTGGAACCTCAGCAAGTTGTGGGGTTGTTGCTTGGCGAATATAATCAACTGAGCGAAAATGCCCTAGTAGCTGCTTTTGTCGATGATGTCCTAAGCCAGGAATTTCATCTAAACGCGATCGCTTTAATTTATCACTGCGTTGCTGACGATGGAAAGTCACTGCAAACCGATGCGCTTCATCCCGTAGCCGACGCAACAACTGTACCCCTGGTTGTTCTGCATCAGTTGTCAAGGGTTTAGATTCACCTGGTAAAAAAATCTCTTCTCGCTGCTTCGCTAAACTCACAACTCGCAAGTCTTCTAATAAATTCATCTCTTGCAAAACGGCGATAACCGATGATAGCTGACCTTTACCACCATCAATCATGATTAAATCAGGCCAATCTGGATTACCCAAACGTGTTAGTTGCGGATCTTCCCCATATTTGCGGAAGCGTCGCCCAATGACTTCAGCAAGACTAGCAAAATCATCCGAATGTCCCGCCGTCACCGTGGGATTTTTAATTTTGTAGTGGCGATAATGCTGTTTGGCGGGTAAACCGTCGATAAACACAACTTGCGAAGCTACAGCATTTGACCCTTGAATATGGGAAATGTCATAACCTTCAATGCGGTGAGGTACATCTGGTAAATCGAGGATGGTGGCTAAATCTTGCATTGCTTGGTGATTGCGATCGCCAAATTTTTGCATTCTTTGCAATTCATACTGGGCATTTCGCTCTACCATCTCAATTAATTCTGCCTTAGTTTGCCGCAAAGGAGTCAAAATCGTGACTTTTTTACCTTTACGTTGAGTTAAGACATCGGCCAATATGTCCGCATCTGGTAAATCATGCTGTACCAGGATTTCTAAGGGTATTTCCACTGAGTCCGCAGTTTGGTAATGTTCCTCCAAAGCTCGTTGTAAAATAGCTCCTGGTTCTGCATGAGCATCCGCTACAAAAGCTAAACGCCCTACCAATTGCCCAGCGCGAATCTGGAATAGTTGAATACAAGCGTGTTCTTCGTTGGCTGCCAGTGCGATCGCATCCCGCGAGACTGTATCATCTGGTAAGGATACTTTTTGGTCGGCTGTCAGCGACTTTAGCCCAGAAATTTGATCGCGAATCCGTGCTGCTGACTCAAAATTCAAGTTCTCAGCGGCGGCGTTCATCTGTTGGGTCAGAATATCAATTAGTTCCTGAGTTCGCCCTTGGAACACCATCGCTATCTTTTGGACAATTTTGCGATATTCTTCTGGTGAAATCATCTGTTGACACACACCAGGACAACGCCCTAAATCAAAATTCAAGCAAGGGCGGTCTTTAAAAAGTGGTTGAGGTCGTTGTCGCTGGGGAAAGATACGCTTGCAGATACGGACAATTTCTCGCAATAAACCAGAATCAGTATAAGGCCCGTAAAATTTATCCTTTTCTTTGCCGAATTGACGTTTACGGGTAATAAAAATTCGCGGATAATCTTCTGACCAAGTAATGCAGAGATAGGGATATTTTTTATCATCTTTGAGCAGCACGTTGAAGTATGGCTGGTGCTGCTTGATCAAATTGGCTTCTAGCGCTAAAGCTTCGGCTTCAGTATCAGTAACGATGAATTCAATTTCTGTCACCAACTTGACCATCGTAGCGATGCGTTCAGTCTTGTTGTAGCCATCGCGGAAATAAGAACGGACACGCGATCGCAACTTCCGTGACTTACCTATATATATAATGCGATCGCTCTTATCCCGCATAAAATAAACCCCCGGTTCCGGTGGAATTTCGGCTAAACGATTTTCCAGTCGTTCCGGCTCTTTAACCAGTGGTAGTATTTGAGTAGATATTGTCACAATCAAAATTAGGTAATCTTTCTCTATTTTAAGAAAAATTCTTTTTTCGTGCCGATTTCACAGAGTAATTATCAAGTAAATATAAAGTAAGTAGGCTTTTAGTCTATAAATGCTTCAGTGGCGATACGAGTTCTCCAACAGAGTACCCGCAGGTGGCTTGATTTATGACTCAGTACAACATGGTTTAAATCCAGCCACTATTTCAATTAAAAAGACTTGAGATAAAATCCACTTTTTAAAGGTAAGTAGCTTCCACCACAGTTTACTAGATGCCTTGCTGCACACATCACAACTTTGGAGCAGATAAGAGTTTATCTAGCCACGATCTTAGTTTTCATCTACTATTGTTAGAATCAAAATTTGGCTTTTTGGATCTATAATTAATCTTTTAATAAGATAGACTATATTTTATTATTTAAAACTTTATTTGACTGAATTAATTAACTTCATATATATTTAGTTAAAATCAATAACAGTTCAAGTCTTTGCTTATATAAATGTCAGATAAGCAAATCATTAACATACAATAAGTTTGATTGAAATTTAGACTTATAATATTAAGCGATTTAACGGATTTAGGAAGCTAAATCTACGAATATGATTAAAAATATAGTTATGATAATAATTTAAAGTAAAAGTTAAACTATGAACATACAAGATTTTGAAGCGCAGTACCGTGAAGCTATGGCTGAAACCCTCAATGAGCTACAAACCACAGTTTTGTTGTTAGCACAGGTACAAAATAATATTTCAAAAATTGGTAGTTCCATACAAAATATTAGTCAGCAGGTTGAAGAGTTTATTGCAGACCAAAAAGCCGAATAAAGATACGCCAAGTAAAAACTTTATCTATGGTGACAAGTCAACTCTTCTTCGATTGTAAGTATAAGATCCTTTAGTTTGAGAGGTTTGACAAAATATCGTCGTGCCCCTAAACTCAAAGCTAGTTCTTGATCTGCTTTAAAAGCAAAAGCTGAAACCACAATGATAGGTATTTTTGACAAATCAGGTTTTTGTTGGACTTGTTTTAAGAGCGAATAACCGTCAATATCTGGCAGCTTCAAGTCCAATAACATCAAATCTGGTTTAAATTTATCTATAGTCGAGAAAAAAGCAGAGCCTTCAGATAAGCTTTGAACATCGTACCCACAGTAACTTAAATAGTCACTGAGTAACAACCTATTGAGATAATGGTCTTCAACTAGCAAAATTCGTCTAACTTTGTGTGACCGCAATGGCTGATCTATATTGAAGAATTGTACTGTCATTGCTACCTGTTATCCGATTAAGTTAAATAAAAACCAACAATTATTACCATAAACTAAAACGGTAGTACATTAAAACTGTAAAATTAATAGAGAATTGACTTATATCATCTAGTCAAACAGATTAATAAATTCAATTTAGCTGCACTCCAATATATAATAATAGTATGCTTAAAGATAATATTAATCAAATATTAAGCTTTTCTTTACTAGTTTTTTACAATTTATAGTTTTAAATAAAAGACTGATTATAAAAGCCAGCTTACCAATTTTCGTAAGTGAAATTACTTAAGTAATCCTACAAGTAATAATAGGCTAGCTATTATTTCTAGAAATGGTTGAATCTGTATTTGAGGATAAATAATGCCATTGTACGAAATTGCTGTTATTGCTACGTTGGTCAGGATGTAAATATATAGGCCCTGATAAAAGATTCATTTTCTGCAAAAATTATTAGAAATCCCATAACCCAATACGGTTCAAAGGACTACTGGTATTTTGGGTTTTTGAGACGCGAGAAATCGGCATCTCTACAAGTGTTTTGGTCTTATCTGAACTGTATTGTCCCATAACCTACAAAATTAAATTATTCGATTGCTGGAAAAAAGTATTCATAAAAAAAGGAGCTAACCGCTCCTTACTTATTTGTAGTTTTGAACTCGCAATCTTCTTAAATAGATGCTTTTTTAAATTTGCGTTGGGTAGCAAACACACCAGCAACGCCCAACAGACCAAGCATTACTGATGGTTCTGGTACTGCTGCGGGAGGTACACCCTTGATGGTGACTTCATAGTTGCCACTATGGGATATACCATCAGTTTTTTCAACTAAATGAGAATCGCTAGCTTTAAAGCTATACAGGTAGTCAGTCTTACCGTCATAAGTGTATTTGACTAATTCACTTGCTTGTAATGGAGATGTAAATAATTTAGACAGCTGAGATGGCAGCCCTGGAAATAGAAGGGGTTTCGCATCTAAGTGACCTGCTAAACCAATACTGATTAAGCCACTAGCGTCATCTTGATTGACATAGGAGATATTTGGGTCACTAAAGCGTTGAAATCCACCACTTGCAAGAAAGCCGGTAAACAAAGTCTGTTGAGTATAGCCTAACTTAGTAAGTAAAGTACTAGTGATGCCATTCTCACTTAAAACCTTACTAAACCAAGTGTTAGCTAAATTACTTACCCCATACGTTGTAGTTGTTTTACCGATTCCAAACCAATCATCTGAAGTAAGGCTGCTTAGAGTCAGCGTTTTCCCACCGATTGTACCTGTCAAGCTGGTGTTTTTGGTAAAATCAAAACCCTTTAATTCACTGCTAGCTCGTAGCTCCACATTTCCAGTGGGGCTGGCGGCGTTACCACTTAGAACTTTTTGTACATCATTGGCGCTAGGCTTTTCTACTTTGAAGGTATTTTTAGCATCGGAATCATAGACGTAATAATCACTGGCTGCTGTGCCACCAATAGTAGCGCCTGTAAGCGTGCCAGCTTGTGCTGGTACAGTAGCGATCGCGCTCACACCAATAGCCATTGAAGCACCAATTACAAGTTTCTGAAAAGTCATTTTCATTTTTTCAAGTCTCTGTCAGTTTGGAAGTTAAGTTTTAAACTATTGCCGTTTATAGGCTTGGGCTGTCTTGACTAAAGGCTTTTTGGTAATGTGACGGCATGAAAACGCCAACGTGCCTTGTTAGCCATCTTTGGTAGCTGAACGTACAAACCCACTTTAAGAGACGGGGAGACCTGATTGGGTAAAGTTACTTCCGGTTATCAATAAAAATATGACGAATATTTCTAGATATTTTTCCGTTTAATTACATAGTTTTATGTATATTATCAATGCTAAAAATTACAACACCATTCTTTTAAGCTCAGTATAATACGGTCATTTATAGGGACGCACAGCTGTGCGTCTTTGCTGCGTCTTCTATCCATAGACTTTGCCGCAAAAAATGGCTGGGGTTGAGTTTGAGAAGAAATTTAATGAAGGAATTGGGCAATTCTTTCCACAGCAGTTTCTAACAAAGGTGGTTCATGCACCAAGGCAAAACGGACATAGCCTTCCCCAGATTTGCCAAAGCCAGCACCAGGTGAAGCAGCTACACCAGTTTGTTTAACTAACTGGGTACAAAATTCTATGGAGTTTTGACTCCAAGGTGAGGGTAATTTTGCCCAGATGTACATTGTGGCTTTGGGAGTAGGAACATTCCAGCCAATGGAATGTAAAGCACTGATGAAAGCATCACGGCGCTGCTGGAAGGTAGCGACAGCAGATTTTACCCCGGTTTGAGGGCCAGTTAGGGCTGCGATCGCTCCATTCAAAATCCCCCGATACTGATTAAAATCAACGGCGGCTTTTACTTGGCGTAAGGCGTTAATTAACTCAGCATTACCGATGGCGTAGCCAATACGGAAGCCGCCCATATTGTAGGACTTGGAAAGGGTGAAAAATTCAATGGAGACGCTTTTCTCTGGATCGGCTTGCAGGATAGAGGGGACTAGGGACTGGGAATTAGGAATTGGGGATTGGGAAGAATTCATTGCCCAATCTCCATCCCCAAAGACTAAATCTACATAGGGAAAATCGTGAACCAGGGCGAGATTGTGTTGTTGACAGAAGGCGACAGCTTCTTGGAAGAAAGAGAAAGGAGCGATCGCGGAGGTGGGATTATGAGGATAACTTAATACCATCATCCGCGACTGAGCTAAGACTGGGGTGGGAATATCAGCAAAAACTGGTAAAAAAGCGTTTTCTGCCCGTAATGGCATTGGGTAGATTTGACCGCTAGCTAGATAGACTCCACCCGCATGAGAGGGATAACCCGGATCGAGCAACAGGGCAAAATCCCCGGGATTGAGTAATGCTAGGGGTAAATGGGCTGTACCCTCTTGAGAACCAATTAGAGGTAGTACCTCAGTTTGGGGATCTACCTTGATGCCAAATTTTTGTTCGTACCAGTTGGCTGCGGCTTCACGAAACCCAAAAGTACCGTTAAATAAAAGATAGCCGTGGGTACTGCGATCATGGAGAGATTGGGCGATCGCTTCGATGACGTGTGCCTCGGCTGGTAAATCAGAAGACCCCAACGACAAATCTATTACTTGCTGTCCAGAGGCCAAAGCGATCGCCTTGGCTCTGTCCATATCAGCAAATACATTCGATTGTAGGGGTTGTAAACGCTTTGCAAATTGCATATTAGTCATTTGTCATTAGTCATTTGTCATTAGTCATTTGCTATGGACTATTGACTAATTACTATTTAAGTGCGTATCTAAGAGTTCGAGTAATTTATCTTTGCCGATAACTCCCTCAGTCGAAATTAAAACTTCCTGGCCTTGAAATAGTCTCAGAGCCGGAACACCTTCCACTTGATACTGCTTAACAGTAAGTGGGTTGGGGTCAATTTCCATTTTCACGACTTTGAGGCGATCGCTATATTGGGTAGCAGCTGAGTTAATCATGGGGGACATCAATTGACAAGGCCCACACCAAGAAGCCCAAAAGTAAACTAATACAGGCTGTTCAGCTTTTAACACTTCTGTTTCAAACTCAGCATCAGTTATGGTGATTACAGCCTTACTCATTACAGTCTCCATCAGGTGGCGATCAAAGTTGGCACACACAATACTTTATCCCAAAGTCGTCAATAGTCCATAATCAATAATTCATAGTTATTTTGATTCTTAACTATTGACTCATGATGTAAAATCCCACAACCAACAGGCGTGGGACTAGCTTAAAATTTGTTTTCTAGCAATTTTATAATTGATCCAATTGCTTGCGTAGAGAATCCAACTCGGCATCAACCACTTCATTAGACTTAGCAGGAGTGGTTTCTTGCTGCGGTGGTAGTTGTGCTTGAGTTACTGGAGTCGCGGGTGGTAGCATTTGCGCTTTCAAAGCTGCCAATTCATCATCAACATCGCTACTACCTTCCAAGCGGGCAAATTGGCTTTCTAAATCAGCACCTGCTAATTCTCCAGCAGACTGGGCGCGAGCTTCTTGCATCAAGACTTTTTCTTCCATCCGCTCGAAGGCAGACATTGCACTGCTGGTATTCATCCCACTGACCATGTTTTGAAGTTGCTCTTGGGCCTTAGCAGTGGTGATTCTGGCTCTGAGCATTTCTTTCTTGGTTTTAGCCTCAGAAATCTTGCTTTCTAGCTGGATTAAGTTGCGCTTGAGGGTTTCAACTTGAGTGCTTTGGGTATCTAAACTAGCTTTGAGGGCGGTGCTGGTGTCCGTATAAGTTTTCTTCCGCTCTAGGGCTTGCCGTGCTAAGTTCTCATCACCTTTTTGTAGGGCTAGCTGGGCATTGCGTTGCCATTTGTTGATTTCATTTTGGGCATCATTATACTGTTTCTCACTGCGTTTTTGGGCGGCGATCGCTTGGGCTACTCCCTGACGCAGCTGTACCAAGTCTTCCTGCATTTCCAGGATGGCTTGTTCTAGCATTTTTTCGGGGTCTTCGGCTTTGTTAACCAGGTCGTTGAGGTTAGAACTAACTACTCGCTTAATGCGATCGAATAATCCCATAACTTTGTTTTTCCTTGTTTGGTTTACGCTTTTTGTCGGACAGTCAGCTTTTTTACTTTTTAATAGCTACCTATTTCAATGTAATCTTTCCGGCTGGGATCAGTACCTTATAACAACTCTTAATTGTTAGGATATCTCTAAAGTAGAGTAATTAGCCGAACTTCAAGAGTCTTGAGTTTTGGGTAACTGTTGTTGAGGAGGCTGTACTGTGTTCTGCTTTTCCTCGCTAAGCAGATTGTTGTGCTGTGTGTTTTCTACCTGATTTAAAACCTGTACCTTCATGGCGGCTAATTCAGTATCCACATTATTAGTAGATTCCAAGGAAGTAAATTGTGTTTCCAAGTCGTCGCTACCGAGTTGGGCAATTGCTTCTGATTTAGCTTCTATTTGCAAAACTTTTTCTTCCATACGCTCAAAGGCGCTCAGACTGCTGGTAGCAGAAACTCCCCCAAGCATTTCCTGGAGGCGAGAAGATGCTTCAGCAGAACGGGCGCGAGCAATATACATATCTTTTTTTGTCTTCGCCTCGGAGATTTTTAACTCTAGCGATCGCATATCCTTTTTTAGCCTAGCAACTATATCGTTTTGCTGCTCTATCTGGGAAAAAAGGGCTGTAGTAGTTTCTTTGTAAGCTTGGCGCTTAGTCAAAGCTTCGCGTGCCAGAGGTTCATTGCCTTGTTGTAAGGCCAGTTGGGCGCGGCGATACCATTCTTCTGTTTGAGAGTTGGCAGCAGCCGCCTGTCGCTCAGTACGTTTTTGGGTAGCGATCGCTTGTGCTACACCCTGTCGCAACCGCACCAGATTTTCCTGCATCTCCAAGACAGTTTGCTCTAGAATCTTTTCTGGATCTTCTGCACCTGCGATCGAACTATTGAGATTAGCGCGAATCACCCGCAGAATACGGTTGATTAATTCCATATTGGCTCTCCATTCACGAAACTCAATGCTGTTAGCGGTAGCGCGGCGTTCAGCCCGTGCCTAGTTAAAATCCTGAGTATAATAATTTTTGTCTTAGGCGTAGTTTTGAACTACTGAATGCCCAGTTAGAGTCCTGAGTATAATAATTTTTGTCGGAGGATCGTAAACAAGCAAGATTTTGTCTCTACTATTGGGCACTCAGGACTCTAATCTCATGGTATCCTAGATTTTTGCAACTTATGGCTACTGAACCCTAGCCTTAATTCCCTTTGACTCTAATAGTTGCATCTGTTTTTGTACTTGCTCTTTAGTCTTAAAAGCACCGAGATAAATCAACTCTTTGTTGGGTGATAAATAAGCATCGGGAATTATTTGCCGTGCTGAAGCATAAGCTGCACCTTTATTATCTATTACTACATGATAAAAGCCATCTGTTCCTCGTTTGATTTCTGCATTCGGACTTGGTGAGGTTGCGATTGGTTTAGGTGAGGTTTTTACCGTTGAAGTGGGAGGTAAATTCAAAAGAGGCAAGGGTTGTACCCTTGGTACTGGTGCTGCGATCGGATTTATCGGTTTTTGGGCTGTGTTGGGGGCAGATAATGCCGCTTGAGGATTATTTGCAGGGTTTTGGGGAACAACTGGATTAGGCGCTACTGAGAGGCTTGGCTGGACTTTGGGCTGTAAACCAACTAAATCGTTAGGATCTCTCACATCAGGAAACTCTTGGGCAGCTAAATTGGGATACTTGGGTATAGATGTACTTGGTGGCTCGATTTTAGGTTGGACATTACTCCCAACTTCTTCAGTATTTTCTGGTGCGGGAGGTGAATTTCCGTTAAACAACTTGCCTAAATTCCACTGCGGCAAGCCTTTGGGATTGAATACTACATAACCCAAGGTAAGACTTGCTAGCAGTAGCAGCAACATCGAGCCGATACCTAAAGGTGATAGCAGACTGTCACTAGAATTGCTTGCTTTCTTGGTTTCTGGTTGTTCTTCTGTGAGACTTCGCAGCAGTGCTTCACTAGATTCAAGATAGTCATCTGGGTGTTTAGGGGTGTCATCTGGCTGCAAAAGATTTTCACTCTTAGTATTTTTAACGATTGCTGCCACGATGCTGCTACTAAAGTTAGGTGGCGGTGGTGGAAGTTGAGTTTGTGTTTTAGCAGCATCAGGGGTGGAGGGTACACTGAGATTATTTAGTTCTTCAGTATTTACCGTAGCTGACACTGGGTTCATCTCAGGATTCACAGCTACAAAAGATGCTGGTGGTAAGTCAATTTGGGCTGTAGCCGGCGCTGGGGTTCCCTGATGATTCACGGGTACAGATACGGGCGGCACGTTAGTTTTCACGTCCGTTACTGATGACTGAGTTGTGCCCAATGTTGTAGGAATGGCAGCCAACGACTGAGTTTGATTGCTCATGTAACTTGTAACACGGCGCTGATTCGATGACCACAAACTATTTCGTGTGCGTCGGTATCGAGCTAACTCTTGATCTAGTGGTACTTCTAAACTTGCTAATGCTGCTGCTAGTGCTGGTTTCAATCCAGGTGTTTTAGACGATTGAGTACCAGAATCGTTCAGGGGATTTTGAGTCATTGCCTCTGTGCCTCAAGCGTAGATTGTTGGAATTAACTTTATATTTGTGACAATAGTAGCGAAAATTATTTAAATAGATAGATTGGGAATTGGGAATTGGGAATTGGGTATGGTTATTCTCCTTATCTCCCCCACTTTAAACAGACGCGATAAATCGCGTCTCTACTCGCACCTTTTGTACAGACGCGATTCATCGCGTCTCCTCACTCAGCACTTTGAATGATGTCGTTAAAATCAATTAATGATATTTTGGGCGTTTTAGAAAAGCAGGCTAAATGGCAGGAGCAACCATTTCAACGTTTGCTCAAGTGTTGGGCAGAAGTTGTTGGGCCAGTCGTTGCGGCAAATACTCGACCATTGTCGCTTCAACGCGATGTTTTGTCGGTAGCAACTTCTAGTGCTGCTTGGTCGCAAAACCTGACTTTTAGCCGCACGTCTTTGCTTTTAAAGTTGAATAAAAAGCTGCCAAAGCCTTTGGTTGATATTCGTTTCTCTACTGCTGGCTGGCAAATACCATCTGTGGAGAAAAAACAGCAACAAACGGTTTTGCCCCATGAGCATCCTAGTTACCTTGGTGATGAGGTTAGCAGCCCTGAAGTTGCACCCGCCAAGGATGTAAATGCTGCTTTTGGGCATTGGACAAAGATTATGCGATCGCGATCGCATGGCTTACCCCTTTGTCCTCAATGTGAATCTCCCACTCCACCCGGTGAACTCCAGCGCTGGGGAGTCTGTTCTGTCTGTGCTGCTAAACAGTTTTAAAGCAAGTCAGTTTTGAGCTAAATTCAAAGCAAATAGTTCAGGGATTATTCCTTGAGCAGAATTTATCTCAAAGTAATTTGCTGCGGCTATCTAGAGAAGTTCTAATTCTTGAGAAAATATATGTTTTACAGGTAGAATATACCAAACGTGGTACATAACCCAGGCTATTTATCTGAAATAATATGCCTTTAGCTATCCTTAAGGAGGAAGTTAAAAGGTTAGATAAATCAAAAGCTTTACTTTTACTCTTGATCCCTAATAAGTTTTAGCCAATATCTATAGGTAATCACTCTCCAAATTATTTAAAAATATAACAAGATTATAAAAATATCCTAAAGTTTATTTTTTCGTCGGGATCGCTGAAACCTATAGAAAATAATGGTTTTTTGGCTTTTATACGTCTTTATATATAGAAGCAAAATATAAAGATGAAATTCAGCCAGAAACGGCACTAAAGATGAATCCAAATGAAACCTATTAAATTTTCAGCATCTGCCTGTAAATATTGCCGTCATTATCAGCCAGAAGGCCGCCGTGGTGGAACGTGTCAGCAGCTAGGAGCGCCAGTTCAAGCAACTTGGAAGGCTTGCTCCTTGGCGCTCCCACCTTTTGCACCTTCTTGGGAAACCTTGGAAGATGCTTGGACTTTGCCAGATGCAGCACCAGTTTTAGCTTGTTCTAATCCCCTACCTTCAGATTTAGATCGTGCTACTCTTGCCCCTGTAGAAGAAATAACTGCCTCTGTATATTCTCAAGAGGCTAAGACTGAAGCAGTGTTTATTTAGTTATCAATTATTACTGAACCGATTTTGTAGTTTGCTGAAGATAAGATTTGTTTTTAAAATATTTAGTGCCATAAATGTTGACATTTACAAAAATCGCACCCTTAATAAAGGGTGCGATTTTTGCAATTCTAAGGTAGCCAAGGAAAAGAGCGAAAATCTGGTGGACGCTTTTCGAGGAAGGCTTGTTTGCCTTCAGACCCTTCTTCTGTCATGTAATAGAGTAGAGTGGCATTGCCAGCGAGTTCTTGTAAACCAGCTTGTCCATCACAATCAGCGTTGAAGGCGGCTTTGAGACACCGAATTGCGATCGGACTTTTCTCTAAAATCTCCTGCGCCCATTGAATCCCTTCCGCTTCTAGTTGTTCGACTGGGACGACACAATTAATTAAACCCATTTCTAGCGCTTGTTGTGCATCATATTGGCGGCAGAGAAACCAAATTTCTCTAGCCTTTTTTTGTCCTACAATGCGGGCGAGATAGCTGGCTCCAAAGCCACCGTCGAAACTGCCGACTTTCGGGCCAGTCTGTCCGAAAATGGCATTATCAGCGGCGATGGTAAGGTCGCAAATTAAGTGTAGAACGTGTCCACCACCGATCGCATATCCCGCTACTAAAGCAATTACAACTTTCGGCATGGAACGAATCAGGCGTTGTAAATCCAGCACATTCAAGCGAGGGATGCCAGTATCATCCACATAACCCGCGTGTCCTCGCACGCTTTGATCGCCACCAGAACAGAAAGCATATTTGCCATCAGTGTGTGGGCCATAGCCAGTAAATAGGACAACACCAATAGTAGTATCTTCACGAGCATTACAGAAAGCGTCATACAGTTCAAATACTGTTTCAGGACGAAATGCATTGCGTTTGTGGGGACGGTTGATGGTGATTTTTGCAATGCCATCGGTTTTTTGATACAGGATGTCTTCGTAGGTTTTGGCAGTTTGCCAGTTAATTTGCATTGGTATGGAGTGCGCTGTGGTGCTTGAGAATTTTATCGCGGACGTAGGGACATGCGATACCTGCGGTGGGCTACGCCTACGCTGAAATTGCTGTTTCAAAGCTTTACAATCTGGTAATCGTCTGGATGCTGAGGAATAAAAATGCGACGTGACACCATCTTCTATAAATTATTTAAGCAATTTCCAGGTTTGCTGTTTGAATTAGTAGATGAACCACCCCCAGAAGCGGAAAAGTACCAGTTTGAATCAGTTGAAGTGAAAGAAACCGCATTTCGGATTGATGGAGTGTTTTTACCTCCTGCTGATGCAGTTTCCAAAACCGTCTTTTTTGCTGAGGTTCAGTTTCAGAAGGACGAAGACTTATATCACCGCTTCTTCAGCGAATTGTTTTTGTTTCTCTACCGCAACTCTATTCGTTACGATGACTGGTTTGGGGTCATAATTTTTGCTTCTCGCAGTCTGGAACCTTCTTCCTCTTCGATTCACCGCGCTTTGTTGGAAAGTGGTCAAGTCAGGCGGGTTTATCTGGATGAGTTGGGAGATTTGCGAGAACAACCTTTGGGATTAGGTTTGATGTTGCTGACAAATGTTACTTCTGAAACAGAAGCAATGGAAGGGGCGCGGTTTTTGTTGGAGCAAGCACGGCAACAGTCGGAGCAAGCGATAATTGATTTAGTGACGACGATTATCGTCTACAAGTTTTCTAACCTAAGTCGAGAGGAGATTGCAACGATGTTGGGACTAAATTTGGAAGAACCACGGGCTATTCTGGAAGCCAAGGAAGAGGGGCGAGAGGAAGGACGAGAGGAAGGCGAAAGAACGATCGTTTTACGACTATTAAATCGGCGTGTAGGTAATATTCCTGATGCGCTTCTATCACAGATTCAAGAATTATCGGTGGAACAGTTGGAAGCTTTAGGTGATGCTTTGTTGGATTTCTCTACTCTTGCTGATTTGGAAAGGTGGTTACAAGGTGAAGTAAGCGGGTAAGTTTCATGTAGAGGAGAAGGCGATACCTGCGGTGGGCTACGCCTACGCACCTGATAAAATTCTCATAGCTACAAATCTGAGGCTAGAAGACACGCGGGTATATTCAGGAAGCGGTGGAAGAGTGCGATCGCTTGTCCTCCGAAAATTAAAACGGAGATTTTGATTTTTTTGCGATCGCGGACTTGGAAGGGTGCTTACAACCTCAACCAACAGAGTAAATTTTACGCAGACAAGAAGAGCGATCGCTCATTCTGCTTTTTCTGTCAGTTCATCAATTTTATACAATGATCTGGGCAAACTAAAAATGGACAAGTGATTAACTTTGAATAAAAAACTATGGGTATTTTACAAATGTCCCTTATGACATTATACAGTGAATTAGAAAATATTCTTCGTCAACAAATATTAGATAGTTATCCTTTCGATTGGTCAGAAGATTACATTACTAGAAAAATAGCTTTTGAATATAGAAAACTATTTCGTGATATTCAAATAAATGGTTTAACTCCATTGCCAATCAAGATTAATTCAGCAGCATATAAGTTTACTGGAAAATCTGAAACTAAATTTGGTGACATAGGGCTTATTGTAAGAATTACGCATCCTGGTAGCCATTATTTTGAGGGAGTTACTTCTCTCGAAGCAAAAATAAGACATAAAAACAAGAGAAAATTTCAAGAGATTAAAGGTAAACAACTTAATATAATTAGCAACAACGTTCAATATCCTATGCTATTACTATATGATAATCAATATATTGAAAAATTTCATGACTATTCATTTTTTCCTTCAACTGCAAAACAAAATCATGCAGTAGTTGTCCTATCCACATAGTAGAATCAATTATTAGAGACAAAGATCCAAACTATCTGGGTCAAGATAAAGATCATAAGAAGTTTCCAATAGATGCAAATAGCATATATAAATATTCTGTTCCATTAGCTTATCAAATAATATTTAGATATTTTCGAGGCTTAGATTTAGATTTTAACCAACATTTAATCCAGTGTATAAAAGGTATAAAAGGTTATAAATCTGAATATTCCCTTGATCAACAAGAAAGGAATTTGCCTCACTATCTTTTGCTGGTATCGGTAAGCTACGGAGATTCTGAGAGTAGTACAGAGTTTGATGTTAATAGGAACATTTATCAAGAAATAATATCCTCAGAACCAGACGAGGAATTCCAATTCTAAGGTTATTAATACCAAAAGCATCTCACCTAGTAACCATATTTTATGTATCGCAATTAAATCAACTTTAATAGAATGCTTCATATTGCAATATCTGCGGCAAAATTTAGTAAATTATCTTGTCGCCACTTAGCATCAGCTTTGCGATTTGTCCGCACCTCCAAAACCCGAATTCCCTTAGTTGGAAGTGGGTTTAATTTTTGCCGCAACTGTTGCCAAGAAGTAATCAATTCATGCTGCACATTATAAGTAGCACATAACTGAGCAAAATCAATATCCTGGGGTGTGCCAAAAAACTCTTCAAATGGTGGATCAAATTTAGCAATAGGTAACATTTCAAAAATCCCACCACCATTATTGTTTATTAATACAATCGTGAGATGCCCAACAAACTTATTTTTAATTAAAAAACCATTGGTGTCATGTAACAGTGCTAAATCTCCGGTCAACATCACACTACTTTGCTGGCGATGGGCAATTCCTAAAGCTGTGGATAGTGTGCCATCAATGCCATTTGCACCCCGGTTAAAGTGCGATCGCACTCCTAAATTATTCGGCTTCCAGAAATACTCCACATCCCGCACAGGCATACTATTGCTAATAAATAGTGGCGTTCCGGGCGGTAAAATCTGAGAAATTAACCAAGCTGCTTTACTCTCAATTATTTCATCTATCTGCCCCATCGTCTGGTCAACAGCTAACCTAACCTGAGCTTCTGCATCACACCATTTCTTTCCATAGTCTGAGGATAAAGATAAATTTTTCTCTTCTACCTTTATGTCTTCCACAGATATCCGCAAATGCGTCGTCCTTCCATGCAAAGGGTCAAGGTTTTGATCGCTGTTGTCAATTACCCAGCGTCGCGGTTGCGTTGCATCTATCCAGGTACGCAGTTCTTTACTCGTAGGCATTTCTCCCACCTGAATCACCATTTCGGGTGCTAGTTGCTTTGCTAGTTGCTGATTTCGCAAAATCAAGTCATAAGTGGAAATTAAATAAGGGTTGAGTTCGGCATAATTTCTGACTGGGGAAAGTCCCTCAGCTAGAACTGGCCATTTGAGAGTTTGGGAAAGATGCGCGATCGCCTTACAATATTCTTCTGGTTGCTGTGGTTGGGCAACACCTGCAATAATAATGCCGCGATCGCATTCTTTCCATTGTTGGGGAATGGGGAATTGGGAATGGGTAATGGGGCATGGGTTTGTTATTCCTGCGAAAAAGTCTTCTGGGTGAAACTGCGATCGCAAATGACTCAAGTCAATTCCATCAGGAAGAGGCGCTAAGGGATCGCGAAAGGGAATATTCAAATGTACTGGCCCCTTCGTAGAAGTTTGCGCCCTTTCCCAGCTATGAATTACTGTTTGTCGCAGATAAGCTAGCATTCCCATGTCAGGGGAGGGTAAGGCTAACTCTGTTTGCCAATTCGGGTAGTTTCCATATAATCGCAATTGGTCTATAGTTTGCCCTGAGTGACAATCTCGTAATTCTGGCGGTCTATCGGTGGTTAATATCAATAGTGGTACGCGACTATATGAGGCTTCAATAACTGCTGAATAAAAATTTGCTCCTGCTGTACCAGAGGTACAAACTAGTACCACAGGTAGTCCGGTTGCTTTCGCTTGTCCCAAAGCGAAAAAGGCGGCGGAACGTTCATCGAGAATAGAAATTGCTTCAATTTCAGGTGCTTGTTGAGCAAAAGCCACTGCTAAAGGTGTAGAACGCGATCCAGGGCAAATGATGGCACAAGTCAATCCCAACCGCTTTAGCGTCTCTGTTAAAATGTAAGCCCAAAGTTGATTAACATTCCTAAAGGCGATCGGCATTAAATCAAACATAGTTATAAAACAATCTGAAATTTTAGATTTTGTCTAGGGAAATTTAATTTAAAATCCATCTGGGAAAGTTTGGTGAAAAGAAGTTTGAGGGAGGGAAGCCGATCCTCGACACTTTGGAATCACCTTTGTCTAAGGATGGGTTGCAAACTACCCCTCACAAATGCGGTGATGGAACCCAACACCGCCATGCAAGTTTGGAGAAAAGAACATCTCCAAACAAACTTGCTCCACTTTCTACAAAATGCCCAATTTGCTTTCAAACTTTTATGGACTGCATTCATTTAACGGGAATTCGCTGCTATGGCTACACTGGGTATTTACCAGAAGAACAGGTGCTAGGACAATGGTTTGAGGTGGATGTGAGGTTATGGTTGGATATCTCCACGGCGGCCAAGACTGACGCGATCGAAGACACTTTAGATTATCGCAGCGTCATTAGCTTGATACAACATCTAGTCAAAACGTCTAAGTTTGCTTTAATTGAGAAATTGGTAGCAACGATCGCAGATTCTATTCTCCAAGAGTGCGATCGTGTAACAAAAGTCCAAGTCATTCTGAGCAAACCTGCCGCACCTATCCCAGACTTTGGTGGCAAAATTAGCATTGAACTGACAAAAACTAAGTCCAATCTCTAAAGCAAAAAACGTGTTTTTTATCCCAATATCTATAAGCTAGCAAAAAAAAGGGGGTTTATATGGAGCGTGAAAGTATCTCACAAAGAGAATCTTTTCTGCCATTGCCCCCAGAAAACGCTTGTTATCAAAAAACTAAAAAATAACGTGATTTGCAGATGAGCATTTAATTTACATATTTTAATTTTGGATTAAGCGTTAATCAAAAACAATCAATATTTCTAAGCGGATATCTGAAAATATTTCTGTATACATATCATTCTTAGAGGGTGTTTTAAAAATTTTTAGCGCTCTATTAAAAACTTATATTACGGCTCAATAAGACAGTTTCAGACGATAATTTGCGCTTTAGTTAAAATAAAAAATATTCTTGGATAAGCCTATATTCAACTCTTTAATTCTGAATTATGATTAATTTTTAGTAATATCTTAATGAGCAAATACTCTTCTGTTACATACAACAAACTATAATTAAACTTTTCAACTTAATTTCAAGTAATATGCTGTAATTCGATAGAATTTTATTCTTGATTAATTTTGGCATAAATACTATACTTATGTAATTATTTATTTAAAAATAATAATTACATGTTTTTGAAAATAGCTTTTTGATTGCTGGTTATTATATGGTAGTCTACATTTTATGTTAGTGGCATCATATTAACTGCATATAATCGTAATTAGCTTTGACAGGCGTAGAACTTATCAGAGGTTAATAATAAGTAAGTGGTTCAAATTAAATATAAAACCTCACCCTCAATCCGGCTTCCATCTCCAAAATATTGGAGAGGGATTGAGGATGAGGTTTGATCTTATATTGAATTCCGATTACCTACTTATGATGCTACTTGCTCACAAATAAGCATTTTTACCAAACAATACTACAGAGTAGTAAAAGATTGTTTATGATAAAATTAGAAGTTTTATATAGAGTTGGCACTAACAACAAAATCTGAACCTTAGCAAACAGGTTGTTTTAACATGTTCGCCCATAAAATCCTAGTTGTTGAGGATGAAAAAATCATAGCCTCAAATATTAGAAATAGTCTACAAAAATTAGGTTATTCCGTTTCAGAAATAACTAAATCTGGTGAAGAAGCAATAAAAAAGGTAGCAGAAACTCATCCAAATTTAGTATTAATTGATATCTGCCTAGCTGGGGAAATTGACGGTTTACACGTAGCAGATATTATCCAGAATCACTTCCATGTGCCTGTAGTATATCTAACAGACTGTTCGGCAGAGTGTTCGGAATATAAAATATTACATAAAAATCAGTTAAGTGAGCCTTTTAGTTACATAGCCAAACCATTTATCGAAAGTGATTTACATTTTGCGGTTGAAATGGCTCTGTACAAACATCAGAGTAAGAAGATATTATACGAAGAAAAACAGAGGCTGACAGCAATTATTAATAGTATGGGCAGTGCAGTGATTGTGACTTATGCAAATGGTTGTATTCAAATGATGAATCCCAGAGCAGAACTAATCACTGGCTGGAAGCAAAGTGAAGCGTTTGGTAAAGATTTAGTAGAAGTAGTTAGCTTAGTTGACAAAGATGTAGAAGAAACAATTGGAAATTTAGCAGCAAATGTAATCGAAGCAGGTGAAATTTTGGATTTACCAGAAAACTGCACACTAATTACCAAAGATGGGAAAGAGATAGCGATTGGGGATAATGTTGCACCCATCCGCGATCGCAATGGTAATATTACAGGTGCAGTTTTAGTTTTTCAAGATATCACCAAACGCAAGCAGACAGAGGCGCAACTGATGCGTAATGCGTTTTATGATGGGCTGACAGCATTACCAAATCGTATTTTATTTCTAGATCGACTCAGACAAACAATTGAGCGTAGCAAACGTAGAAGCGATTATTATTTTGCAGTTTTATTTTTGGATTTAGATGGCTTCAAGGAGATTAACGATCGCTTCGGGCATGGAATAGGGGATGATTTTTTAGTAGCGATCGCTAGACGTTTAGAGTCGTGCTTGCGTGGTGGCGACACTGTAGCGCGATTTGGTGGTGATGAGTTTACAGTTCTTTTAGAGGATATTAAAGACATTACCGACGCTACCAATGTTGCTAAACGCATTCAAGAAGCTTTGCGATCGCCAATTAACCTCAATGGGTATGAATTATCTGCTACAGCTAGCATTGGTATTACTTGGAATTTTAGTAGTTATGAGGAGCCTGCAACTCTTTTACGAGATGCTGATATTGCTATGTACCGAGCTAAACGGCAGGGAAAAGCCAGTTATGCCATATTTAGCTAATTAGTCCTTTCTGCTGCCATTTTAATCAAATTATTCTGATTTTCTTCACAACGATCTCAATGTCATGGAAAAAACCGAAAAACAGAAAATGCTTGCAGGAGAATTATATCTGGCGGATGATCCACAATTGGCTGCCGAAAGTAAAAGAGCTAGTCGTCTGTTGCGAAAGTACAATTCTACAACTGAAGAACAGCAACACCAACGCCAGGAAATTTTGCAAGAGTTATTTGGAAAAATAGGTGACAAAGTATTAATTGTGCCACCTTTTCACTGTGACTATGGTAGTAATATTTTTGCTGGTGACAGATTGTATATGAACTATGGCTGTGTAATTTTAGACTGCAATACAGTTCATATTGGTGAAAATGTCTTATGCGCTCCTTATGTGCAAATTTATACTGCTTACCACCCAACAGAACCAGAAATTCGCCTTTCTGGGAGAGAATTAGCTGCCCCAATTAACATTGGTAATAATGTCTGGATTGGTGGCAGTGCAATTATTTGTCCAGGTGTAACTATTGGGGATAACACAACCATTGGTGCTGGCAGTGTAGTTGTCAAAGATATACCCAATAATGTTGTCGCTGCTGGTAATCCCTGCCGCGTCATTCGATATTTATAAGAAGAATTCAGAACTCAGGAGCGGAGCCGGAGACGCTCCGCCTCCGGTAAGAATGGGCTAAACCTTAGCTAATCGCTAATACCATTTCACTTTAAGGTTGATACAAATAG
>NZ_JAVRCP020000040.1:0-58300 GCF_034530675.2 Nostoc sp. DedVER02 | reverse complement strand
CGAACCGCAAAGGACGCATAGACACGAAGTGGCTTCCCGAAGGGTAGGACACAAAGGAATAAGAGTTTTAGAGGGTTATTGCGTAAGTCCTGAGATAAGAATTCAGGAGTCAAAATCAAGACATTTCCCAAATCGCTTTATCAGGTTTTTAATCCCAGCTTGTCGCAGTTCATGCAAAAGGGCGATCGCACCTGACAACAAATCCTTAGATGTCATTTTTTGGATCAATTCCACGTGGGAATTTTAATTTTCGGAAACCCCTTATATCAAGCCTAAATTAATAACTTTTTGCAGAGCTTTTTCAAAAGTTATACCTTGCTTGATGGCGATATACAACAATACTATTGCGGCAGAACGAATCGAATTATCACAATGTATCAAGGTCGGTTTGGGTAATTGAGCGATGGTCTGATATATCTGGAGCGTATCTTGATGATTAATGTCTTGAGTTTTAATTGGAAAGTTAAGGTAGTACAATCCCAAAAACTCAGTCTTCTCCTGTTCGCTAGGGAGCAACCCTATTTCATTGGGCAAACGTAGGTTCAGTACAGACTTATAACCCTCATGAGCTATTTGTTGTAGCTGGTCTAGTGTAATTTGTCCAGCGATCGCCAAGTCATCATTAATTTTTCTAACAATATTCATCAGCTGGATCAACCTCATTTTACCAATGTTGCCCCCATTCTAAATTTAAGAAAACAATTTGAGGAACTTGTGAGGGATTGGGCATTAGATAGAAAGCCCAAAACAGATGTAAAGTTATTAATCACTTTTATTTATCGTTTTGAAAAACAAGAGTATTTGCTCTTATTTAGTTGTAAGCCATAATATTGACTTCATGAGTTCCCTAGATACCTTGCTGAGACATCAAATCACCAATTTGATTAGAGGCGTAGTTTACTGCCGTAGGCATCGCCTCTAAAAACTGGAGAACTGGCTGATGACTAGCGAACCTCGATCGGTTGTCGTTAGCTAAAACAGTCACAAAATCTCTTTCTCTGTTTTTACATTGTGCAGAGAAGAACTAGGACAAACAGCATTGAATTATCGTGAGCAACAATTATGAGTTGGTTAATTAGTACATTACTTATTGGAATCTCTGTCGCTTTTGCAACCACCTTCGATGACAATTTATACTTGACTGCTTTTTTTGGAAAAGTCAATCGCAGCTTTCGTCCTAAGCATATTATTATCGGTGAGTTTCTTGGATTTACTACCTTAGTATGTGCTAGTCTTCCTGGTTTCTTCGGCGGTCTTCTGATTCCTAGCACCTGGATTGGATTACTAGGTCTACTTCCTATCGCCATTGGTATCAGTAATCTCATCAGCCGAGAAGAGGAAGGAGAGACAGTGCAAGCTGTGTCAGTTGACTTAACCTCTCCTGTCAAATCCGAACGCCAGAAAAAATCACTATTAGCAACCATCCGCGATCCTCAAACCTACCGCGTTTCTGCTGTCACCGTTGCCAATGGAGGAAACAACATTGGAATCTATGTACCGTTGTTTGCTAGTAGCAATCTTCCAAGCTTGGGTGTAATTCTGTGTGTTTGCTATTTCAGTATTGGGGTGTGGTGCTTCCTCTCTTACAATCTGACTCGTAATCCTCTGATGGCTCCTGTTTTAACTCGCTACGGTCGAAAAGTCTTCCCCTTTGTCTTAATTTACTTGGGACTTTCTATCTTAATTAAAAGTGAATCATATCGACTTTTACCTAGTCTGGCAATGCTTTCTAATTAGGCATGAAGCTATATCTACGAGATGCTACGCATAGCTTTCTTCCCCGTAGAGGTACAGAATACTTGCTATCAGTGTCGCAGCCAATCTGAAAACTTGTTACTTGGGGATGCGATGTCTACGAATAACGAAAAAATCACGCGATCGCTTCCCACCCATAAAGATTTTTTAATCATTTGAATTTATCAATTTGAATCAAAATAATATTTGCTCTTATCAATCAACTTATCTAAAGTGAGAATAAAGCAGATTACTGATGGCTCTTATACAAGCAAACCCACTACTACGAATAATCACAGCAAGGAACTTATGAATCAATCAATTTCCAAAAAACTAACTCGGTGGATCGTAACAGCAGTATTTCTGGTACTTGTAGCAGGATTTTCCCTCCTTGACCAGCCCAGCGTTAGAGCTTTAACACTAACACCATCTATATCTACTGAATCTGAACTAGCTCCGGTTGCATCACCAGAGCCTGTAACTTCCCCAGTCATACCTCCAGTTGCATCACCAATGGAGACTGTAACTTCCCCGGTAATACCTCCAGTTGTACCCCCAGTAGTGTCTGTAGCAGCAAATGTTAGACATTTATTACAAACCAATGAATGTGTGGGATGTAACCTAACTGGAGCAATGCTCAAGGATGCAAACCTGCAAGCGGCAAACTTAGAGAATGCCAACTTACAAAATGCAGACTTAGAAAGAGCTAACTTGCAGCAGACAAACTTACAAGGGGCAAACTTTCAAGGAGCAGATTTAGGTAAGGTAAACCTTTTAGGAGCAAACCTGTTAGGAGCAAACCTATTTGATGCTGACCTAGAGAAAGCCAACCTGCTGGGAGCAAACCTGCAAATGGCTAACCTCCAGGGCGCAGACTTGGAAAAAACAAATCTCACAAATGCAAACATCCAGGGGATTAACCTGATGGGGGTTGATTTGGAAGATGCTATCAGACCGGAAGGATTCACTGTTCAGTAATTAAACTGAACTTATCTGTACAAATTTAATAATAAACTTCACAAGCCTTATTCAGTAATGAATACAGGCTTTTATTTGTAAAAGGGACTAGAGATTGGGGACTGGGGACTGGGAATAGTTTTCAACTCTTATAGGGTGTTTACAAAATAATTCTTAAGCATTTGAGTGCCTATGATTACGGGCTAATCGACGTAACATTAGATGCGTCATAGAAGCTTGAGAGTCGATAATTCCTGCGGATGGCTCCGCATCTTTTCCCTCGATTTTTCGTAGCTGCGTAGGCGTAGCCCGTCGTAGACATCGCAGAACCGAATGGATTTTTTGCCATACGTCCCTGCGCTGCCAACGTTGAAAATACTAGTATACAGTTTGCCATGCCAGTAAGGGGGTAAATAGATTGTATCGGGTGTGACAACAGCGAACATACAACTGAACCTCCACCCTCACTGTAATGCTTAAATATCAACTGCTGCGACTAAAAAATACAGCAGCGACAATAATTAAACTTAAAAGTACCAAGGGAACCCAGAGATTAGGGATATCTGACAAACTCATAAGTAATTTAAGTAAGTAGAATTGAATTCATAGATTTAGCTGGTTGCTAATATACAAGTTGTCGTCACTACACTAATTTTTGTCGTTATCACACAATAAGTTGTCGTCACTACACTAACTTATGTCGTTATCACACAATAAGCTGTTGTCACTACACCAACTTATGTCGTTATCACACAACAAGCTGTCGCCACTACACTAACTTCTGTCGTTAGTACAAAAACTTAAATCGTTAACCCTATGCCTCCTTTAGCAAATTCTTCAACAGTTTTCTGTGAGAATTCATGAGTTGCGATCGCCTGCAACATTGCCAATGGTAAAGTCAAATGATCTGCCCCAGCTTGCAATGAAGCGGCTGCTTCTTCAGGAGATTTGATGCTAGCTGCCAAAATTTCTGTATCACTACCTTTGAGGACACTAGCCATATCCCGCACTAAGGCAATACCATCACCTAATAACCGCGTCGCCCGATTTACATAAGCTATGGCAATTTTCGCTCCCGCCTCCCGTGCAACTGCTGCTTGTGCTGCACTGTAAATTGCTGTCACCGAACAGGTAATTTCTGGTGATAGACTCGCCACCACTTCAAAACCTAACGGTGTTGCCGGAATCTTTAAAATTGTTTGCGAACCAATAATCTCGAAAGCTTTTCTACCTTCAGCTAGCATCCCAGCTTTATCAGATGCTACAAGTTGATAGTATAAGGGGCCAGAAGTCAAGGCAACCAAATTTTTGAGCGTGATTTCTGGTGGCGTATCGCTTTGAGCCAACAGGGTGGGATTAGTTGTAATGCCTTTCACCCATCCCCAAAGCTTAACAACTTCAGCCTCAGATGCGATCGCTGAGTCTAGATAAAGTGCCATAATTCGTTTCCGATGAATTCTCAGATATTAATCCATAACAGCCACACACAAATATTTTGGCATTCTTTTCAGAGGATAATTTCTTTGATAGCGGTTATTGTTTGGATGTAATACACGGTGGGCTAGCATATTTGTGTGCTTGTACTGTATTCCACCGAATTTAAAACAGTTATAAAAACAGCCTACACGGAGAATTTAACATGACCAACAAAGACTCATGATACAAACCCCTGAATTTATTTATCGGGATTATTAATTTTGAATTTTGAATTTTGAATTCGGAGCAAAGCGACGTGACATCTCCAGAAACGGTTACATGGCTACAAGAACGCACTAGTTTAGGAATTCTTTCACACGAAGTCTTAAATGCGATCGCACAAATAATTGAAGAACAAGTTGTGCCAGCTGAAACTGACTTAGTTAATGAGGGTACTCCTCCAGAAGCCCTTTATATTCTTGTAGAAGGTCAACTTGAAAGCAATACCACCAATGAAACTAACCCAGCCTTAGCTTGTGGATTCCTCCCTGGATCTGTAATTGAACTCAAAGAATTGCTGTTGGATGAATTAACTCCATTCACAATTACTACAGTAACCGAATGTCACTTCTGGGTTGTACCTGCTGCTAAATTTCGTCTCTTAGTCACCCAATACTCTGAAATTGCTCAGGCTTTTTCCCGCCAATTGGCTCAAGAATTAGCTCAGGTGACATCTGCACTTGGCTATGAACAAGAACGTTCCATAGCTTTGCGACCATATTTAGTTACTAAAGCGCAACGGGGAATTGTCGGTACAAGTCGCTATGCTGTGCGCCTGCGCGAACAAATTCGAGAAGCGGCGGCTGACCGCAAATCAGTTGATATCTTTGGAGAACCAGGGTTAGAAAAGGACAACATAGCGGCCCTTATCCACTTTGGTTCTCCAAAACGGCGAGAACCGATAATTAAAGTCAATTGCGGTATTCTGCAAACGAGTGGTGCAGATTTATTTGGTCGCGCTGGCGGTAAACCAGGACTGTTGGAATGGTTGGGAGAAGGTACTTTAGTTCTCAACAATATCCAAGAATTACCTGAAGAATTATTACCTCCGGTGACGCAGTTGCTTAAAACTGGCACATATAGCCCCGTGGCTCGTTCGTCAGAAGTAGCATCTGAACCTCGCCCCAGTAAAGCCAGAATTTTGATTGTTTCTGAAAAAACTTTGCCGACCATTGAACGTTCTGTTGGTCACATTATTAAAGTACCACCGCTACGGGTGCGGAAAGCTGATGTTCAAGCACAAGTTGAATATTATACTAGTCTCTACATTCGGGCTAGAGGCGTTCCGAAACCCCACATCACCCCAGAAGCTTTACGTCGCCTCCAGTCTTATGATTTTCCTGGCAATCTTAAGGAATTAAAAAATCTGGTTGAAAGAGCGATCGTCCAAGCCGAGGGTGCTAATGAATTAACAGAAGAAATATTCTGGCCAGCTGAAGCGAAGAAAAAAAGATTTCGGGTGAATCTGTTAAATGCCTATCCTCGTTTGCGGCGATTTTTACGGAGTCCTTGGTGGCCCGATCGCATTAATTATGGTTTTACTGCAACTGCATTTGCAATTATTGTTGCAGTATTATTTATTGGGCCACAAACCCGCGATCGCAATTTCGTCTTAAATCTATTTTGGGCTTGGTGGTGGCCGTTCTTCTTATTTCTCTTTCCCTTTTTGGGACGCATCTGGTGTTCTGTTTGTCCCTTTATGATTTATGGGGAAATTACCCAAAAGTTATCTCTGTGGCTGTGGCCGCGAAAACTCAAGCGCTGGCCGCGAGAGGAAGCTGAGAAATGGGGCGGATGGTTCATGTTTGGTTTGTTCACCCTAATTTTCTTATGGGAAGAACTCTGGCATTTAGAAAATACCGCTTACCTCAGCGCTTGTTTACTGTTGTTAATTACCGCTGGGGCGATGATTTTCTCCGCGCTTTTTGAGCGGCGGTTTTGGTGTCGATATCTGTGCCCTATTGGTGGAATGAATGGTTTATTTGCCAAACTTTCAATGACAGAACTCCGCGCCCAGCAAGGGATATGTTCTGCGAGTTGCACCACCTATCAGTGTTATAAAGGCGGGCCGCAAAAGGGCGAAGGCATGGAAACCAATGGATGTCCTTTATACTCGCACCCAGCGCAGTTAGAAGATAACAGAGATTGCGTACTGTGTATGACTTGTCTTAAAGCCTGTCCCCATCGTTCCGTTGAATTCAACTTGCGTCCCCCTGCAATTGAACTGTGGACAACTCATGTACCCCGCACTTATGAAGTAGCATTATTGTTTTTGCTATTGGGTGGGATATATCTGCATCGTTTGCCAGAATTACAATCTTGGTTGGGATTACAACTGGATTTAACTCAGTTTTGGCAGCACTTGGGATTATCGCTGCTAGTGTTAATTATCCCAACGATCTTTACCTTTGGGGCTTATGGTTTGCTGAAACTGTTGAACTTTAACCGAAAACCAAAATCATTCGTAGAACTTGCTTATGGCTATTTACCATTAGTGTTGGGGGGAAACTTAGCTCATTATCTGCGTTTGGGCTTAGGTGAAGGTGGGCGGATTTTACCCGTAACTTTTGCTACTCTTGGTTTGAGTGGAGAACAATTGCCAATATTGGTTGCTCACCCGGCTGTGATTGCCTTTTTGCAAGGTGCAACGATAATTTTCTCAGTGTTGATGACTATGTTATTAACGCAAAAGATTGCCAAGCAACCAGTAAGCTCGCTCTTTGGGCAATACCTAGCTGCGATCGCTTTGGGAGTTAGTATGTGGGCAATTATCGTGTTGTAGTAAAAAGATTTCCTTTTTAACAGAAGGGCATTGCTACTCTAAGGTACTAAACCAGGATTCTAAATCCGCGATCGCCTGAAAATCCAACAATGCTTCGCCAAGATTTTCTAACTGTTCTAAGGAGAGATTTTCAATCCGCGATCGCACCTCTTGGGGTAATTCTCCCACCCGTCGAGTAAGTAGACGGAGAATGAGCAATTGCCCTTCTGCTTTTCGTCCTTCTTCTCGTCCGCGTTGCTCTCCTCGTTGTTCCCCACGTTGTTCGCCTTCAGCAAGAATTTCTTGATAAATTACTGACTCGCGCATCATACCCTCCCGAAATAATTGTCGAATCAAATCCTGATTGTATTTTAACCCCGCTAAGATTTGGGTGTAGGCGGAAATTTCTGGTCTTTGTCTTGGCTCAAGTTGATTAACTTTTTCCACAACTCGTTGTAATAAGTTTTGAGGTTGCGTCGTTGCTGCCAGTGGTGCTAAGGGTAATAAAGCTGGATCGTTGAGGAATGATTCAGGATTTTCTGACCACATTTGAATTACGCGATATTCATGACGAGTAGTTTCGACTGAAAAGACAGTTTCAATTACGGTTCCTGGTGCAGGAGGAAGTAATAATACGACAACTTGCGTTACTGGTAGACGATATAAACGATACAAGCGTACCCAATAATCTAGCATCCGCAAGGGTAGTGGCGGTGTAGATTCTAGTTTGGTTTGAAATTCTAGATGGAGAATGCGTCCTTCTAGCTGTAAGAAGGTAACGTAATCAGCGCGAATCGGTTCAATACTCAATTCGGTTTTGAGAACTTTGACGCTTCTTTGCTCTGTACCCAAAACCCAACTAGCAAAACGTTCGGGATGTTTTTCAGAAAGTAGTTTGCAGAGATTATCGAAGGACATTGACGATCGCCAACCATTGAACAAAACATTGCTATTATCTCGTGTAGCGATCGCCCGTTTGGATGCAATGAACTGCGATTTCTCTCCTAATAAAGAGAAAGGCTTTGAATCTTCTCCCCTTCCAGCAACAAAAGTTATTCTGTTTCCCTCTCCTACGAGGAAAGGTAGGGAAGGGGTTGGGGGTTAGGTCTTTATTAAACTCAACTGAAACCCAATACTACTCGGGTTTTGGATTTTGAACTCAAAATTTGGTTTGGGGAAAAGGTTAAAGGGGAAGGGTTAAAGGTTTTTTCTTTCCCTTTTCCCCTTACCCTTTTCCCCAAAACCCGACAAGTATTGAACTGAAACCCGCTATATTTACCCAAGCGATTTATAATCACTTGAGCTAGGTGCAAAATGTTAATTAAAAACATTCTTCCCCACGAACGTGATAGAAAATACTTGTATGATTTATGATTTTTGACTCATAGTATAAGGATTACAGATAATGCATGTTATAAAAAGAGCGATCAAACCAGCACCTTATATATCATTCCTCCACATCTATAAAACTACTTGGGGGACAGCTGGAGATATTTGTTTAATCCGTGAATCTGTCGCTGAAGAAAGTACAGCAAAGTTTATTGGTCACAAAGTCCAACTAGTAGTTCCAAAAGGACTAGAGCGCGATCGCATTGCCAACTGTCCGATCATTAAAGTTGCTGGTAATGTCGGTGACGGACATCCTAAAGAGCATCCCTTGGAATGGGAGGCTTATGAAGGCGTAAGTACAGAACTAGCTGAAGCGGCTCTCAAACCTTGGGGCTTCAAGTTAATTGAACTCTAATGTGGGTGGCGAGTTGATCGGCTCAACTCGCTGCAATCAGTAATCGTTAAGCTCAAAGGTCGGTAGCAATACTTCTCGGGTTTGGGGGAAAGGGTAAAGGGTAAGGGTTAAAGGTTTTTCTTTCCCTTTTACCTTTCTCTTTTTCCCCAAAACCCGAGAAGTATTGAGGTTGGTAGTGGTTTTTTCAAGTTTTGGCTATTATCTGCGTAATACCATTTCACGAAAATAATAAAACAGATGCAAACCCTGAAACCCTGACTAGGTAGGACTTTCTTAATTACGAATTACGTTCGCGTAGCGTGCCGGAGGCTCTACTACGAATTACGAATTGGTATAAGTCCTGTTCTTGATTTAATAAAAATCTGACCTTTCACATCATGTAGAAAAGCTAACGCTAAATCTAATCCCTGACCAAGCTTCATTAACTAGGGAATAGAAGCGAGGTTTTCTAGATAAGAGTGAAAAGTCAGATATTGGAATGAGTGGAATAAAGAGATTGTGTCTGTCTTATCGGCAAGTAGAATCAATGCTCAGTTCACTTAAAACTAAGCTTAAAACGTAGGCACAGGAACAGGTACAGGGATTCCACGTTCCCAGCCGCGATCGCGGTCATAGCGGCGATCGTTATCGCGGTCGTAGCGACGGTTATTATCGCGGTCGTAGCGACGATGATTATCGCGGTCGTAGCGACGATGATTATCGCGATCGTAGCGACGATAATTATCGCGGTCATAACGGCGATGATTATCGCGGTCATAACGGCGATCGTTGTCACGAATGTTGCGAAGGTCGTTCTGGCGGTCATAATCACCATTTCTGTAGTGACGACTATGACGTTCGTAGTTACCATCATCGTTGCGATCGTAGCCGTAGCTATCAAACTCAGCAACATAAGACGCTGGTGTATTAGCCTCAGCTTTTGGAGAAATAGCCAAAGCTGATGCAGATGCTATCAAGCCAGCCAGCAAAATAGAGGTAAAGCGGTTCATAATGTTAGTCAAAAATTATTGACATTAATTTATGCAAGTCTAGTCTGTTTAGGAAGAGCAGATTCCACAAGTCTTTAAATCAATCCTATCAGTCTTGAATAAATCGAAAAGTTTTCTTGAGTGCGGTGGTTGAGAAAACTTTTGTTGTCTGTGATACTTTTTGACCTTCCAAATCTCATGAAAAGTTAAAATTAAAATGAGTATTTGAACCGGATGAATCCACCTTTGATCTCCGTTAACGAGTGTTTGAACTCCGTTAACGAGTGTTTGATAATTAAATACGTTATGCTCGCACCTTCCCAGAACCTACCAGCTAAACAAAACGCACACCAATATATGATTAGTGTGCGCTTGCGGTTAGATTTTAGAAATTCTCCAGGTTAGATTTTAGAAATTCTCGAACTTAGCGTTGGTGTAGCCCGCCGTAGGCATCGCATCCTTTATCTTATTCACTACCTCATCGACAGCAATAACTCCCAATTCCCCAGAGGCGCGGGTACGGATACTCAAGGTATTAGTTTCCACTTCCTTAGCTCCCACCACAGCCATCACGGGTATTTTTTCTTTCTCTGCATTGCGAATCTGTTTACCCAAGCGATCGCACGTCATTGAAAACTTAATTTGAATTTCTAAGCGACAGCAAATCCCGTATATTTTCTAACGTTAGGTTCGTGAAATCCTAAAACAATATCTTCTTTAGGTATACCTGCTTGAACGAGTTCATTCGCAATACCATTTTCAGTATTATCGGACTGAATCCAAACTTTACTGTGAATTATTTCGACATGAATTAAACAGCTATGCAGATGTTGTTTATTATCCCAGCCCTCGGAAATAATTAGATATTGATCGTTTTGTGAGTCAAATGCCGCTCGATTACGTATATTAGCATTTGCATAGGAAATATTGAGATATTCTGCCAAACTATTACGTATTATACTTCGGTAATGTTCTAGTTTATCCATTTCGTAATTACCTCTTCTTGGGAATCGGATACAATCAATTTTAGAGTATGGTCTTCTAATAAAATTTTGCCAATTTCTTCTGTAAAAATTCTGATAAACACTGTGTCACGAATTGCTAAATAAAGAATTATTTTTGATTTAATTCGTAGGAGAATTTTTTCATACAATATGTACTGACCAAGAGCATTTTTGAGGTCTTTTACTTCCGATATGCCGATAAAACCTTTTACTTCTATAGCAATTTTCTTTCCCTGCTTTTCTGCGGCTAACAGTTTCTCGGCTGCTAAATCAATAAATATATCCTTCTTACCAATTTTGAGGCTAAGGGGGTCATCCGTAATCTTCCACCCATCTTTGATAAGTGCATTTTTCACACAATCATGATAAATGTCTTTGGCTGGCATTAATTCTGATTTTTCAATTAATCAATTTTTTAGGCTGGACATTACCCAGCCTACTGTTTGCTATTTTAAGTTAATCTGCACTTGTGACATCGATCTGAAGGTTATCGAAGTTAGCGATCGCTTCTTGTAATTTATCCACAACTTGATGAACAGAAATACTACCTAAGTCTCCAGAGGCGCGGGTACGGATACTCAAGGTGTTAGTTTCCACTTCCTTAGCTCCCACCACAGCCATCACGGGTATTTTTTCTTTCTCTGCATTGCGAATCTGTTTACCCAAGCGATCGCCACTGGTATCAACTTCTGCACGGATGCCCAATGCCCTCATCTTCGCCACCACATCTTTCGCAAAGTCTAATTGTGTATCACCCACCGGGAGTAATCTAGCTTGCACTGGCGCTAACCACAAAGGGAAATCGCCCGCGTATTCTTCAATTAAGATCCCAATTAGCCGTTCTAGCGAACCAAAAGGCGCACGGTGAATCATTACTGGGCGTTTGCGAACCCCATCTTCGGCAACGTATTCCAACTCAAAGCGTTCAGGCAAATTGTAATCTACCTGTACAGTTCCTAATTGCCACTCCCGATCTAGGGCATCACTAAAGATAAAGTCAAGTTTGGGGCCATAAAAAGCCGCTTCTCCAATCCCTTCAAAGTGTTCCATGCCCAAGGTTTCAACTGCACGGCGAATCGCACCTTCGGCTTTGTCCCAAACTTCATCGGAACCAATGTATTTATCACTAGCAGGATCGCGGAAACTGAGTCTAGCTTTAAAGTTCTTCAGTTGCAGCTTATTGAACACTGACAAAATCAAATCCACTACACTGAGGAATTCGCTATCTAGCTGTTCAGGGGTAACGAACAGGTGAGAATCATCCACAGTAAAACCACGCACCCGTGTTAAACCGCCTAATTCTCCTGATTGTTCGTAGCGGTAAACAGTACCAAATTCCGCCAGTCGCATCGGTAGTTCCCGATAAGAGCGTAACTCACTCTTATATATTTGGATGTGGAAGGGGCAGTTCATCGGCTTCATGACGAAGCCTTGTTCCTGTGCAGCAGCTTCTTGATCGTCTGCCATTAAGGGGAACATGTCTTCTTTATATTTTTGCCAATGTCCAGAGGTTTTAAATAAATCTACTCTGGCAATATGAGGTGTTACTACAGATAAATAACCCCGTTTTACCTGTTCTTGCTTGAGGAAATCTTCTAAAGTACTCCGTAACAGAGTGCCTTTGGGTGTCCACAAAGGCAAACCCGGCCCCACTAAATCAGAGAATACAAATAATCCCAGTTCCTTACCCAGTTTCCGGTGATCTCGCCGTAGCGCTTCTTCTTTGCGTCGCTTGTATTCAGCAAGTTGTTCTGGACTTTCCCAAGCGGTGGCGTAAATGCGTTGTAATTGGGCTTTAGTTTCATCTCCACGCCAATAAGCGCCCGCAACACTTTCTAATTCAATTGCTTTCGGGTTTAGTTCACTGATATTTTCCAGATGAGGCCCCGCACACAAATCCCACCATTCATTCCCCAGGTGGTAAATGGTGATTGGTTCGTTTTTGATATCTCCCAGAATTTCTAGCTTGTAAGGTTCCTTAATTTCCTGAATCCGGCGTGCGGCTTCTTCGCGGCTGACTTCTTCCCGAATTACTGGCAATTTACGATTGATAATTTTCGCCATCTCTTTCTTAATGGCTTTGAGATCGTTTTCGCTAAATGGTTCTGGACTGTCGAAGTCATAATAAAAACCGTTTTCTATCCAAGGGCCGATTGTAACTTGCGCCTTGGGAAACAGCTTTTGTACCGCCATTGCCATTACATGGGAAGCAGTGTGGCGAATCTTTTTTAAGTTCTCCGATTCGCTGGTACGCGGTAAATACATTTTTTCAACTTGTTCTGACTGTTGTGATTGATTTGATGAATTTGGCGACATTGGCTGCTGAACCGTTGGCGAGGTGATTACAAAAGGTGATTTATCTAAATCTGTAGGCTTACTCAACTATAACGACTTTGGTTTTTGCCAGTTTAGCTTTATCTTCAACTACCGAATTAATTTCTCACCAAAATAAATTTAATCAGTTATGTGACTTACACAAAAAATAACCAAAACCCTTATTCTCTGGTAGGAGCAATTCATGAATTGCCCCTACGCTGTATAGTTGTGCGTAAGTCCTAAGTTAGCTGAGTAGGAAATTCATCATTCCAGGCGTAGGCGTAGCCCGTCGTAGACATCGCTAAATTATCTTATGAAAAACTCCACCCACAAGGGGCATAGGGAAGCAGGGGGAGAAAGAACTAATTCCCAATGCCCAATTCCCAATTCCCAATTCCCGCTACCTCCCATCCGATATATATAGATGCCTCTCCAAAGGAACTGTACAAACCCTGTAGCAAGACTTTATAATAAATTCTGTGTTATTTGTTACAAATATTTATGTTTTTTGAAAAAATAAGATTGTAATAAATAAAAATAATGTTAAGAAACGTAAATAACGTTAATATTAGTAAGAAAGTTGGAAATATCCCTATCATTTATGTCAGACTCAAATTTACCAGGGACTGAGTTGCTGAAAACGGTTTTAGAACCCCTGCTAGAAGATTTTCAGCATTGGTTTACGCGATCGCGCCATTTACTCGAAACTGAGCAGCTATCATTTATGAGTGACCAAGAACAATCTGATTTGCTCTTACGTGTTAAACAAGCGCAAGAAGAACTAAGTACGGCAAAAATGCTATTTGCTGCTACCGATAAAAAAGTCGGGATTGATATGGCAACATTAATGCCTTGGCATCAATTAGTAACAGAATGCTGGAATGTTGCAATGCGCTTTCGTCAAGGGCGTGAGTCTAATTAGACGGGAGTATCTATTAAATTTCCGTAGACTATTTAGCAATGTCTAACAACACGATATTAAATCAGTCATTAAAGAGATAGTACAAAAAGCTTAATAATGTCTTAACATTATCTGGATTAACAAAATAATGTATCCTATGCTACCGTAAGTGAAATAACGGTTGACAAATAGCTTCATATAAATGTAAGCGCGCAAAAGTGCGTCAGATACTCGTCCTAACTGTGACTTACAGTATCGGTGAAACAAAGCGTTACAAAATAAAGTTTTAAAAATTGCTGTTCTGGAGGAAAATCAAATGTTACACCTACTTTACATTATTGCTTTTACAATCCTTGCATTTATGGCTGTTGGCAACCTAATTCGTAACCTGATCATGTTCAGTTTTGATCGGGAGCGAACTTATCCAACGAATTCCTCACCAATAAATAATCAAGGCAACAACGGTTATTATTCATCAAAAAAACAATTTGTACCCCATCCAGAGTTATTAGATAACGCAGGCAATTTGATTAAAGAGCCACTTTTGGTAATGCGTTCTATTAACGTTGAAGATGCTCGTCAACATCTTGATGCACTTTACGAAGCGTCTCCAGGACGTAAGAGTGAAAATTCTGAAGAAGCATAATAAATATAAAGTAGAGACGCGATTAATCGCGTCTTTTTGGATGTGAATAATTGTTGTTTTTACATCCTCAATTTTTTTAGCATAAATTTATTACCATCCTTGAATTTGAAGCAACGGCTCAATTTTGACATTATGCCGTCGAGCGATCGCATCAATCATAAAATAGGGAGTAGATCGTTCCCCCTCCCCAATCTTTCTATGCTGCAATAACTACCCGCAAATTGCCCCGTTTTTTCGCAACACGGCAAGCAGTGGTAGTCTCAGAAGGCTCAAATTCTAAATCAAGGATGGTGGGGCCGACTCGCAAATTATGAAATGATAGACGAATAATCGATTCTGGCAAAGCAGAGTCAATTATTCGCAAGCAGTTATTTTGAGCATCAGGCACCAAGTTAACCATCATTTGCAGTAGTTAAAAGACACTACCAGTAGCCCAAGCTTGGGGAGTGCAAGCAACAGGATACTGTACAGGGGCATTATCGCCATTTCGTTTGTAGCCGCAGAAGAGTAGTTTGACATGTCGCTAGCAATACCAGGGTTTATTTGGAGATTTGCGAGTTTAACATCAAGTTTGGGAAGCCGTAATCAGCTAATCCCGCTCAAATAGAGGAGAAAACCAAGGTAACCCAGCTGAATTAGTTGTTGAACTTTCTCAGTATCCAAACAAAATATAAATATATACTATACTCAGCAAAAATGCGAAAACTCCCACTTTTATTGGTTAAGCTAGCATTTATTCACTAAACTATTATACGATTTTGTTTAAAATATCTTTGGCGTGGGATTAGACAAATTTATGATATTCAATTGATTGATTAATTTTAATCAATCATTACTGATTAAATTATTGGTGTGTAGCAGTAATGGATTTTGGGTGAGAAAATTCTATTTAGTGAGTGTAAATATGACGACGGGCTATGCCAACGTGTGGACTATCAATCAATGCTCAGTAGACATAAGTGAATTTAGCAGTTAAAACAATACGAAAATTAGTTATTTGGTACTTAGTAATGAAAGATTTTAGCTATGCAAGCATATTTCAAAGTTAATCAAGAATGTATATTGGGCGTAGTAGCTTGTCAATCAACAAATCAATTTGGTAACGAAATGTTGCGCCTGCTTGGGTGAAAAGTGCATTTCAGCGTTCTTTACATATTGCAACTCTCTATTTAACTTGAGAGTGCCTTGAAATTTGTACAATGCAGCTGTGACGTGGATCTTGTCGAGGTTGAGCGTTTAACAATAATTCATGAGCATTTCGACTTCTGTGCTGAGTGATTTGCTAAAGTCCCTACCATACTTGCGGCCCCAGCTATATTTTAAAGCTTCACTAACGGCACTCTCCCATGCTATGGAAGATCAAGTTTTGGCTGCGACTTTAGCACAACCCCTTGTAATTGCTAGTTTTCAGCGAGAGCGATTCTACCGCCAAGAAGCTCATCGCTACCTGCGACTTGCCTTGCGAAGTAATCAAATATACGTATTATCTGCCCCAGAAACGGATTTTGTTAACAGTTCGGAACATTACGAAAAGGTCGCTTTTGAGCCAACGGATGCCTTGAGTCATGAGTGGCATTTGGTAGTGATTGCTGATAATTATGCCACTTGTCTAGTTTGCCGGGAAAGCCTTGGTTCTATTGCTAAAAACAAGCAACTACCAGAACTAAGCCCTAATCTGGATATAGACACAGCGCGAAGATTTGAGGGAGTTTGGACATCGGAAAGGGGAGTTAGCCTGAAAGCTGCCGAATTGCTATTAGACAGGATTTTGGTTTACAGACCAGAACTGGTAAGTAAAATTGAGGAGGCACGTCAAAGGTTTGGCATCGGAGAGCCGCGAAGTCATTCTGGAGCGGAACAGCTTAACGAATATGCTTGTGATATTGATACAGATCCCTTTGTGCAGCGCTTAGTCACTTACTTGCAAGCTAGTCAGTACAAATTACACAAAGCTTACCGTTCCATTGCTGCTAAAGCACGAAAAGAACGATTAGTCAACTCAATTAGTACTGCTATTCGGCGATCGCTCGATCCTCACGAAGTTCTCCAGGTGGCAGCACAAGAATTAGGACAACACCTAGAAGCTTGTCGCTGTCTAATTTACCGCGCTCAAGCCACAGATAGCCAAGCCATCATTGAACACGAGTTTTTGAATCCCGGTATTTTATCGGTTCGTGGGCAAACTTGGGAGTTACAAAAAAATTCCCTCTTTCAGGACATCGTGCAACAAGGCGAAGGTGTTTGTATTAGCGATACGCTGAATGACCCACGTGTAAACAAATCGCCAGGGCTTTCCTTGATTGCCAAAAAGTTTGCCATTCGTTCTTGGCTGATGGAACCAGTATTTTATCAGGGGCGATTATTGGGCATTGTAGAATTGCATTACTGTGGAATGCCGCCGCACGAGTGCCAACCTGGGGAGTTGGATTTAGTAGAAGCGATCGCCACCCAAGTGGGAGCAGCTTTGATTCAAGCGGAAGCCTACGCCAACCTAGAAGAACTTAACCAGCAGCTAGAAGCCCTAGATCGCACCCGCAGCAACCTTATAGCCATCACTGGACATGAACTGCGGACTCCCCTATCCACCATTCAAGTGTGCCTAGAAAGTCTCGCTAGCGAGCCGGATATGCCTTTGGAATTGCAGCAAATTATGCTCAATACTGCTCTTTCCGACTCAGAACGGATGCGAAAATTGGTACAAGATTTCCTCACGCTTTCCAACTTAGAAAGCGGTCGAGTGCAATGGCATCCAGAATCCCTGACTTTACAAGAGTGTGTGGATTTAGCACTCAGCCGTAATCGCACCCGTTCTTCAACGGAAAAGCCGCCCCAAATCAAAACTCAAATTGCCGAAAACCTACCCTTGGTAAGGGCTGATGGTGATTGGCTAGTAGAAGTACTGGCAAAACTGATGGACAATGCTTGTAAATTTACGCCACCCGAAGGAGAAATCACCATTAAAGCGATTTACAACAGCCGTCAAATGGTCGAGGTAACTGTGGCTGACACCGGACGCGGCATTGAACCAAATCGTTTAGAAATAGTATTTGATCGCTTCTATCAAGAAGAAGGAGCGCTACGCCGCACCACTGGTGGGACTGGACTTGGTTTAGCGATTTGTCGTCAAATTGTGAACGGCTGGGGCGGAGAAATTTGGGCAGAGTCAACTGGCAAAGACCAGGGTAGCCAGTTTCACTTCACCATCCCCATTGTTCACAGTAGCCACGAGGAAAAGCGGGCAAAAGTCAAGAGTAAATAAGAATTGGGAATTGGGCATGGGGCATGGGGCATTGGTTATTCACAAATGACAAATGACTAAAAACTGTTACAGTCTATAACGCGATCGCAACACGATCCTGCTTGCAGTGTTAGGATTCCCTAAAAACGTTGAGAGAATTGGAACTTTATGGCAGAAAAACTCTCTGGACAAACCCCACTATTTGCTGGCAGCACCGGTGGCTTGCTCAAGAAAGCAGAAGTGGAAGAAAAGTACGCTATCACTTGGACTAGCCCGAAAGAGCAAGTTTTTGAATTGCCTACAGGTGGTGCTGCTACAATGCGACAAGGCGAAAACCTGCTGTATATTGCTCGTAAAGAATATGGCATCGCTTTGGGCGGTCAGCAACTGCGGAAACTCAAGATTACAGATTACAAAGTTTACCGGATTTTACCCAACGGAGAAACCACTCTGCTTCACCCAGCTGATGGTGTCTTCCCTGAAAAGGTAAATGAAGGTCGTGACAAAGTGCGTTATGTAGACCGTCGGATTGGACAAAACCCCAGTCCCTCTAAAGTTAAATTTAGCGGTGTTACTACCTACGACGCTCCGTAACTAGCTTTTAGTAGCTAATGGGTAATTAGTAATGGGTAATTGGTAAGAAAAATAGTTACTCATTACCCATTACCAATTACCAATTACCTTTGAAAAATAATGATTTTTCCGCATTTCTCCGAATTTTCCACCCTAGCGCAACAAGGTAACTTTGTTCCCGTATATCAAGAATGGGTAGCGGACTTAGATACTCCCGTATCTGCCTGGTATAAAGTCTGTGCAGGTCAGCCCTATAGCTTTTTGTTGGAATCGATAGAAGGCGGAGAAAAATTAGGACGTTATAGTTTAGTAGGCTGCGATCCGCTTTGGGTTTTGGAAGCAAGGGGCGATCGCACTACCCAATTAAACCGCGATGGTTCACAAGTCGTTTTTGCAGGCGACCCTTTTGCAGCTTTAGCCGAATGTTTAGCACCTTATCACCCAGTCAAGTTACCACAGCTACCGCCAGGGATTGGCGGATTGTTTGGGTTTTGGGGCTATGAATTGATTAACTGGATTGAGCCGCGCGTGCCAATCTATCCACCAGATGAGCGAAATATCCCTGATGGGTTGTGGATGCAGGTAGACCACCTGTTGATTTTTGACCAGGTGAAGCGGAAAATTTGGGCGGTTGCTTATGCTGATTTACGCGACCCCAATGTAGATTTACATACAGCCTATCAAGAAGCGGGCGATCGCGTCACCCAAATGCTTGAAAAGCTATCTCTCCCCCTATCCCCAGAAAAAACTCGATTGGAATGGAAACCGCCAGGAAGCAGGGGAGCAGGGGAGCAGGGGAGCAGGGGAGCAGAAGACTATAAAAGTAATTTCACTCGCCCTGATTTTTGTGCCAGCGTTCAAAAGGCCAAAGACTATATTAAAGCAGGCGATATCTTTCAAGTAGTAATTTCTCAGCGACTATCAACACCATACACAGGCGACCCTTTTGCCCTTTATCGCTCTCTACGTCAGATAAATCCTTCGCCTTACATGGCTTACTTTAACTTCCAAGATTGGCAAATCATCGGTTCCAGCCCGGAAGTGATGGTGAAAGCCGAAACCGATCCAGATGGGGGAGTTATAGCAACGGTACGCCCCATTGCTGGGACACGTCCACGGGGTAAAACCACTCAGGAAGATGCAGCTTATGCTCAAGATTTACTCGAAGATCCTAAAGAAGTTGCCGAACACGTGATGCTTGTAGATTTAGGGCGGAATGATTTGGGGCGTGTTTGTCAAAATGGTAGCGTCAAAGTTGATGAATTGATGGTAGTTGAGCGCTATTCTCACGTAATGCACATTGTCAGCAATGTTGTCGGTAAATTAGCACTAGATAAAACAGCATGGGATTTATTGAAAGCTTGCTTCCCAGCAGGTACGGTAAGTGGCGCACCCAAGATTCGCGCAATGGAAATTATCCACGAGTTAGAGTCTAGCCGTCGGGGTGTTTATTCTGGTGTCTATGGATATTACGATTTTGAAGGACAATTAAATACTGCGATCGCAATTCGCACAATGGTAGTACATGATAAAACGGTTAGTGTCCAAGCTGGTGCAGGTTTAGTAGCTGATTCTGAGCCAGAAAAAGAATATGAAGAAACACTTAATAAAGCTAGAGGTTTATTAGAAGCGATTCGTTGTTTGCGTTGAACTGGGTACTAGGGCGTATTTTCTAACTCTTATATTCCCCCAATCCAGTCGTGAAAATTACTGTTGTAACAAACCGCAGAGGCGCAGAGAACACAGAGGAAAGAATTAACAAAAATTTTCACAAATTACTATCGCGTAAAATTAATCGCCAATTGATTTTTATTGGTTAATTGTAAAATTGGGCTTGATACAAGCACAGTAACAGTTCGATTTGCTGTATGAGAATCTAGACCAGACTTTAAAAGCTGGTTTATCAATATCCTTCTATTTTGAATTACATAAGTTTTACTTTGAACTGCAAGATACTTGGAAACAATTTCTGCTACTTCTAAGCCCATGTATCCACAATACCGTGACAAATTAGGAAGCTTTATAAATCCAATCAACATCGAACTTTTTCCAAAGCTAAATAGACTTTTTTAGACGTATTCAACAGTAAAAAGAAGTCTTGGTGTTCAAATCCAAGTCCTCTTTTGAACTTACTAGATAAATGAACAAACGTACTCGTCCTTATTGGCTGAAGTAAATCGCCCAAATCATTCCATTTATTCCAATAGCGATTAAAAGAGTAGTGAAAAATCAACCGAATTCAATTTCTTGTCCCTATCCCTTGTCGTATTGACCAACAATGACCATGCTTAATTGACATTGATGGTCTCAAATTTGTTGAAATGCAGGTCTAAAAACTACTGCTTCAATCAAATCTTTTCTGAGGTAATCAAAGTCAGTTTTCATAAGTTTGCCTTTAAATTGTTTTATTTGTCAACTGGAGAAAATTGGTAAATCTAAAGCGTCTTCTTTAAAAGCTAGGTAGTTAGCCATCCAATCAAACTGTATCCGGTGAAAATTTACCAGGCGATGAGTGAGAGAAAACCAATCATTGCCAAACAACCATTGAGTTTTTCGACATATTTGGTGAAGCCTGCGCGTGGCGTTTCATCAACATAAACTTTGAGTTCAATTGTAAATCTGTTGAGTTGACCGCGTTCGTTAATACTAAAGCTTTTATTTGTTATTTTTTACTTTTTATTGTTGTTATCTGTAAATAAATTTAATTTATTGTAAATATTTTTTGCAAGCACTTGACGTACTGTAAAAGGTAGTAATAACCGTACTAAGCAGGTAAGGTATTTTAAATTCGTGCAAGAAGATAAGTGATGTCTACAACTAGTTATTCGGCATTGCTCTTAGAAATATATACACATAAAAGCGTCAATTGCCTTTCTAACTTCAGTAAAACTTATATTAAGTATAAATAAAAATTATTGAATTATAGCTGAGGAAGTATTGCTTATTTGTAACGAAATTGTTATGTTTCTTTACATAGCGAAACAAAAACAATATCCATGCGTTGAAGCACTGTTGGTCAAGGTTTTTTAAATAACTATGCAGTTGAGCCTACAATTTACTCTGCCGAGTGTCCAAACTCAACGGCAACAAAATTGTCATGCCTACGATGGCTTATGTCCAAACTGCTGAGTGCCTTTATTAACAGCAAAACGCATTTCACCTCCATCTTTTCACATTCGATAGAACTGTAATTTTTTTAGGGAATACCTGCTATGTCTTTTACCCTCAAGTCGGCTCAAAGTATTTTTCCTGGGACTTTAGTTGCTGACATTGTTCCAACTGTTGTCCAATCATTCTCTGAACTCAATGCAGAAGATCAACTAGCATTACTTTGGTTTGCTTATACCGAAATGGGTAGAAGTATTACGGTTGCTGCTCCTGGAGCAGCTAACATGGTACTCGCACAAGGCTTACTTGAACAAATTAAGCAGATGCCTTTCGATGCTCAAACACGAGTCATGTACGATTTGGCTAACCGTGCTGATACACCCCTTTGCCGTTCTTATGCATCCTTTACCGTAAACATCAAGTTGGGCTTCTGGTATCAATTAGGAGAATGGATGGCACAAGGAATTGTCGCTCCGATTCCAGAAGGCTACAAGCTTTCTCCCAAGGCTGCTGATGTGTTAGAAGCAATCAGGAATGCTGATTCAGGCCAACAAATCACCATTCTCCGCAATACCGTAGTCAGCATGGGATTTGACCCGAACGCTCCCGGTAGTTACAAAAAAGTTTCAGAACCTGTGGCTCCCCCCACTGCACCAGCGTTTCGGACTAAAGTCACCATTGAGGGTGTCAGCAACCCTACAGTGCTTGGCTATATCAACAACATGAATGCTAATGACTTTGAAGCTGCGGTTGCTCTGTTTCTTTCTGAAGGTGCTTTGCAACCTCCCTTTGAAAGACCGATTGTTGGTCAAGATGCAATCCGCGCTTATATGCGTGAGGAGTGCCAAGGATTAAAGATGATACCAGAGCGTGGTATATCCGAGCCAGTGGAAGATGGCTATACCCAAGTTAAAGTCACCGGCAAAGTCCAAACTCCTTGGTTTGGTGCAAGTGTGGGAATGAATATTGCATGGCGGTTTTTGCTCGATCCTCAAGGCAAAATCTTCTTCGTAGCGATTGACTTGCTTGCTTCTCCTAAAGAACTACTCAACCTAGTACGTAAGTAGAGGTTAAATTAGTTGTTGCTTAAGCGTGGATGAGCAAAAGAGCGTAAACGTAGACATGGCTATTTCACCACGCTTAAGCATTGGAAAGCAACTAGTATCATCGAGAATATTCTAAAAAATTATTAAATAATTTTAATGTTGGTGCGGAGTTTTAAAAGTCTTGTAATGAGAGATATTTTCAGTAATTCTTGATTAGATTCTGTAACTTTTGGGTAAGAGATGGAGATTTGGAAGGCAGGCTGTATGGATGCTAATGAACTTCTCAAACGCTATTGTGCAGGAGAGAGAAATTTCGCTCAAGTGAGCCTGCACTTAGTTAATCTTGGTGAGGTGTGTTTAGCTGGAATCAATTTGAATCGAGCTAACTTGGCTAACGCAACTTTATCACAGACTAACTTGCGCGGTGCAAACTTGATTGAAGCAAATTTGACTGCGGCAACCTTATGGAGAACGGATCTAAGTGGCTCAAATTTGATATTAGTAAATCTCAAGGCTGCTAATTTGATTCGAGCAACTCTTAGGAATGTAGATTTGCATAAAGCTTCGCTGATGAAAGCAGATTTGCGTTTAGCAGACTTGCATGATGCTGACCTCAGTAGTGCAAATTTAGCTGGGGCAGACTTGAGCTATGCTAACCTCAGTGGTGTAAACTTGGCTGGGGCAAATCTCAGTGGTGCAAATTTGACTGGCGCAAAGTTAAGCAATACAGACCTCAGTCATGCCAATCTTACCAAAGCTATTTTCTGCAAAACTGATTTAAGTGACGTTGATTTCACGGAAGTAGACTTGACTGGAGTTGATTTGCACTACTGTTTATTGAACGGAGTCACCCTACCTGAACGAAGCTTAATTGAAGCGGGTTGAGCGTTACTGCCGTTTAATTAAAAATTTAAAACTTTGCTCTTGCAAAAATCCCCAATTTTTTCCTAAATGAAGAACTATTGCTGAATTTATGGGAATAATACAACTGTTATTCCAGAAAAAATTCAGTAGTAATGATAATGCCTCCAACAGAACGAGCATTGCTCGAAAGTTTAATTCTTGAGAATGAAGATTTAGAAAAACTGGAATCAAAACTCGCTCAGTTTAATATTTTCGAAGCGATCGGTGTAGTACGTCAAGAATTACGCCATTCAAATTTTTTAGCATTTCCTAAAGATTATGAAAATAGTGATATTGAAATACAGTTCAGTTAAGCATTTCTTTCTTATTTTTTCCTTCTCTTCTTTTGTGTACTTTGCGTTCTTAGCGGTTCGTTAAAAAAAATTTACTTTCACAAAGCCTTAAACCTTAACTGAACCGTATTGAGTGATATTGAGGAATTAATGAATAAAGTACAGAAATTTTGGCGGCACTTTGTTAAAAATGACTTTATAAGTATCGAGAATATAATTAATAAAAATATAGATTAGATAATCTGTAAAAATATCTCCGTTTATCCTGAAGATACAGTTTAGCGATCGCATCAATCTTAATTTATAAAGAGCGATCGCTACATTGTTAACTTACACAAAAGCGGTGCGCTAGCATATAGCATAACGCACCTGACAAAACGAAACAGTAGAAAAATCAACCATTAAAAACGCGACTGCGCCACTTATTCAATCGGGCTTCTCCAATTGTGGCAGACCGTCGAGCATCAGCAACTTGCTCTTGCAAAGCTGCAATCTGTTTTGCTTGCGCGTCAGCTTGCTGTTGCAAAGATGTATATTCGCCTGTGCTGGTTACGTAACTAGAAGTCTGCCAACTACTACTAAATTTTGTTGTCCCGATGTTGGCAAAGGGTTTTAAGTCTGCTAGCTGTTGTTGCAAAGTTGCAATCTGGCTTTCTTGCTCTTGAATTTTTTGCCGTAAGCCTTGTTCGGCTTCTGTGCGAGCAGCCATAAATGTATTCACCGGATCAGCCGTTTCTGGTCTTGGCTTGAATATTTCAGCAAGTATTGCACTAACATCTGTAGGTTTAAGTCTACCGTAAGGAGTGTTGGTAATTAGCGATCGCACCAGTTGAGGTTCATTATTCGTCGCTAGGTTCTTATCACTGCTAGAGTTGCTCCGTAGCAGTTGCAGCATATTGCTAAATTCCAATATCTTTTTGCCCGTCTGGGTTTTGTAACCCCGGTAATATGGCACTATGTTCTCCCCAAAAGCATCTAAATATTCGTCGCTATCTAGATAAGAATCAATATCTGCCTCAAAACCTTGCTCATCAAGAATATTGCTGTGATATATCGTCTCAGAATAGTCATCAGGAGCGCGACCTAGCAAGTGTTTAAAGTTTAGTTCAATAGCACGGTAGCGGTAAACGGTATCAAAAAATCTGGAGCGATACAACTCTGATTTGGCAAGCTGACGCACAAACTCACGGACATCAATTATACCTTGCTTGAGTTGAGATTCGGGAACGATCAGCCGTTCACTTTCCATAATGTAGGCATTACCCAACACTTGCCGATAAACTGCTCTAATGACGATTTCAATCTCATCAAGTGAAGCATTAGTCCACAGTTCAATGGGTTCTGCTTGGGGAAAGGCTTGATATTGGCGTTGTCTGGTTTGGTCATCTACGAAAGTCTGCATAGGGTTTATGTGGGTAGGAGTAACTAATGGTTTTGAGAACGTTCGCTAGAAATCTATGTTTTTAAAGGGAATGAGAACTAATTATTTATTAATGCTTGCGTGGTAAAGCTAATACCAAATTATTTGTGATACACTACGTAGAATTACAGTCTGTAAAGGTAGTTCAGGAATTAAGCTAAGAAGAAAATCTTTTTTTCGGCTATTGTTTGCGTAATCCCAATTTGAAAATTATAGGACTTACGCAAAATCATGATAAAACGAACCGCAAAGGACACAAAGGAATAAGAGTTTTAGAGGGTTCTTGCGTAAGTCCTGAATTATTGCGGCAGATGGAATCATAGAACTTTTAAGAAAAAGAATTCTCAATCCCAAATGGTATAAGCCTTGAAATTTTAACTACTTTTCCAGTCACAATTAATTTATCAACTTTTGGAGACTTTTTTAGTTACATTTTCTAACAAACTTAGACGGCTAACTGTTAATAAGTAACAGCTAATTATCGTGAACAATTAGCAATTAAACATTAACAATTAGCCGTCAACTCCCTTAAGGAGTATTTAAAATCCAAAATGTCAAAAGGATATCCGCAGTATATTAATTTTCAAGCCCGCTCATCAAATCTAGTGTAGAAACCACCGTATTTTATCCAGTATTGTTTCAAATTATGATGTGGGGTATGTAAACTAGCTTTTGCCTGATATAAAATCACTTGACGATGATCGCCCATCCAGATTTTATTAATGGGATCAACGGATATTACTGTTCCTCCTAAAGAACCAACACATTCAGAAAATCTCTCAATCGTTGTATACTCTAATGTCTCGAATATAAAAAAGTTACCCGAACAAATCAAGTGGCGACTGCGAATCCAGCAACGCATCTTTTTTTCAGCCTGTGGAGGTAACATTTTATATTTAACAGATTCAAGCTGGATCAACATAATGCTCTCACTGCAAGTAATTCATCAGCAAAACTTTCTCGTTTTTCAAAGCGTAAAGGCCCAGCAGTTGAACCCCATATTTGCTTGTGGGTTTCAATATCCATACCTTTATCTAGACTTATCCAAGTATGCTCAGTTATTTCTACTTCGCTGACTAGATATGTCTGGCATCCATTGCGATTAATCAGGCATTGATTACCAGGTTCCACGCTACCCCGAAACATTTCACCCTCTCGTTGGAAAACCATTGAACAGTTATAACGCCGTTCGATACTTTCTGGGGTAATGGTTTTGAGGATATCTAATTCACGAGCAGCACCTGCATAAAGCATCTGGTCTTTCAAGCTGTAATTTTCGATATAAATGCGATCGCCACAATCCACTAGTTTATGTACTCCCTGACGATAGGGTGTCCATAAATCGTGGTCATAAGCTTGTTCTGAGTAAAAACCGATGGCAGAAAAAAATTCAATCGGTAAAGGACGAAAAAAAATGTGAATGTGGGCGTAAAGTTGCGGATTGGCAAAAGATTGCTTGTAGTTGCTAAAATCTCCTGCCATCCAACAGGCTAAGGTGAGCAAATCGCTAGCGTTGGTGCTAGATTCACTGGGCGCTATTGTCATCTTCAACCTCAGTAGTGACAAAACTAGATGATTACTTCTATGTTGTAACTTGATATTGCTAATTGGTTGAACCAGACAAAGAGCGAATCTCTGAAGAAAAGGAAGCTGTTGTCACGCCTTTACCATCACTGGTTTTAATGGTCGCTACCCGAAATCGCAGATTTGGGGTAGCAAACCAAATTCGTTCCTCAGCAGCAGCGAGTTCATACTCTGTCACCAGGGTAAAAATACCATCATCACTTAAATGATATTTAGCTACTGCGGGGATTGTTTCGGCGTATCCTTTATCACGTAAAAGTTTGCCTCTAGAAGGATTTTCTATATCTGGAATTGGTACTAATACGGTACTACCAGAGATTGGTTTATCGTCCCAGTCTGACTCACCCTCCCAAGTCATCCGAAAGGGATGGGTGATACTGCCTGGGTCAGTGTTATACAATTGGCAGATTGATAGTACTGCCGGATCGTCGTTGGATAAAGGCTCAATGTCAATGTTAGATAGTACTTGTTCAAAGTGGGCGAATGCTAAATGATGACCACTACGCTGCGATCGCCATCGTCCAATTGAAAGTTCAAAGAATTCAGTAATTTCCATTAGAAAAGTGATTTAAAAAAGTACCTTACAAAAAGGCAGAAGGCAGGAGGCAGGAGTCTGGAGGAAAGAAATTCAAAAGAAACTTTAGTTGTGGGTTATTGCATACTAGTATAAAAAAAATTAGATCGAAACGCACTGCGCGTTAGCATCTCGTATAGAAGTTACTGTGATGGAAGGATTCTCTGACATAGAGTAATGGGAATTGGGAATTGGGCATTGGGAATTGGGAATTGGGAATTGGGCATCAAGAAGAGACAAGGTAGACAAGGAAGAGGGGGGAGACTTGGGAGAGACTTATTCAGTAATTTCCCCTTGTCCCCCTTGTCCCCCTGCTCCCTTGCTTCTTCCCCATTACCCATTCCCTATTCCCCATTCACCTATTTAAGCAACTTCAGTAATACTGATGATTTTGCCGCCTGTTCTATGAATGTTTTGCACTTGCCCAGATAGTTGATTGTAGTTAACTACATATTCAAGGTTGCCCAGACGAGTACGGAGATTAGCTGAACCTTTGACTGCCTTAATCAAGAAGCGTTTGCTGGTGCTGCTTACACTAGAACCAGCAGCAGGCGCTTTGATGGATGTGGGTAAATTTGCACCTATGTCGCCGATCAGCTTGGCTTTGCGATCGCTATCGCTGGTTGCTACTCCTCTCAATAAGGCAAAGGTGCGGTTAAAGGTAACATTCTTAATTCCTATTTGGGAGGTATTGCTGCGAGGATAAGGAACAATATTCTCGCCAAAATTCAGCTGATACTCTTGGCTATCAATATAGGAGTCGATCTCAGCATCATAGCCCTGTTCGTTGTAGATGCGAACGTGTTCGGCAATTTCTGCTTGATCGGCAGGTGGACGGCCTAGCAGGTGTTTGAAGTTCAGTTCAATGAACCGATATTGGGAAGAAGAACTGAAAAATAGGGATTGATAAAGTTCTGATTTTGCAACGGTGTTGACAAATTCGCGGACGCTGATTTTGCGATCGCGTAATTGCGATTCAGCAGAGGCTAGGCGCTCACTTTCTAGTAAGTGAGCATTGCCCAAAACCTGTTTGTAAACTGCCCGAATCAATGTTTGTAATTCGCTTTCGCTGGTATTGGGACGTAGTTCAACATTAGGTGAATCAATAACCCAAAGTGACATTGAAGTATCTCCTTAAAAACGTGAATTAAATGAAATTTTCGAGTATCCCACCCCTTATGGAGGTAGATTTTGCCTCAGCTGTCAGTTATTTTTGCTACTGACTAGCATTTGTAAAACTTTAGTTTTTTAAAGTGCGTTAAATATCTACGTATATGACAACTGACGGCAGAATTGATTAAACCCCAGATCGGCGATCGCTTTTAATGAACGATCAATGGCCTACCCAATAGCGAGGGATGCTATCAAAAAACCGCGAACGGTAAAGTTCCGACTTCCCTACTTGACGCACAAACTCACGAACGCCAATTTCACGTCCTTTGAGTTGAGATTCAGGTACAGAAAGCCGCTCACTTTCCATTACGTAAGCATTGCCTAGAACTTGCTTATAAATTGCTCGAATTACGGTTTCAACTTCCTCATTAGAGCGACTTGGCCACAGATCAATAGGATCGGTATCTTCAAGAGCGACCCCTAATCGTGATGCTGTTCCAAAAGCCATTCACACTATCTCCCAGGTAACAACTAAATTTTATGAGAAGGATATTCAGCAGATGTTAAAAAACTTTACATCTTTGTGACAAAGGAGAGGTCATAGAGACTTTTAATCCTTATTAGCCTCGATGGTTTAAGTTTTTACATCGTTAATGCCTTTACACATTCTGATACGATGCCGAAGCCATATTTGTTAAAATTTGTGAAGTTAAATAAGGCTTTAGAGAAATTTCAGCTTGTTTTTAGCATTTGATTTGCTATTGAGGTACAGGTGATGATATTGCTGTTTTCCCTTGAGCAAGAGTATCAATCGCGCTGAGTCACCAAGTCTATCTTGGTAGCTGGGCAAGAATAAATCAAACTATCTTACGTAATGTAAAGTTAATAAAATTGGTTTTTAGTAAGCGTATCGAGCGGCTTACAACAAACTTTACCGAATTTGGAAAGTAGCCAATTGGCTGATTAAATGGTCAAAATAGGGAGCAAGAGTTTCCTGCTGATTGGCTGGACACCGCTTCAAACTAGCAGCCTTGATACTTTTTAAGCCTAATAGCATTGCATCTAATGGAACGTGTAACTCCTGATAGAGAATGTTCATATAGTGCAGTCCTGTAGGATTTGTATACTCAGCGTGTCCACCCGCGATGCCATAAGTAATGCAGCGAAGAAAATGCCAAAAATCGCGCCAGCAAGCTTGAGCGCGTTCAGGCGGATAAAGTCCACCTCCAGGCTGGGTAATCTTAGGGTAAGTTGCTAAAACCTGCTCTCTAGCTTCATCAACGATTTCGGCGGCGCGATCGCGTAACAATACAGCAACAGGAATCAACTCAGAATTATCTGGTGATAAACTTGTAATCTGCAATAAATCTTCGTCACTCAGATAGCGGAAAGCATCGTCCGCAGCTTGGAATATGGCGATCGCTGCTTTTGAATGGGACTGTTCCCACTCAGCAAAGCTGATAATTCTCGCTTTGGCTATTAATTCTTTGATAGTTTCGCTTAATTGAGTCATTGGAATTGGGAATTGGGAATTGGGAATTGGGAATTGGGCATTGGGAATTGGGAATTGGGCATTGGGCATTGGGCATTGGGCATTGATTATTTTTCCTCTGCTCCCCTGCTCCCCTGCTCCCCTGCCCCCCTGCTCCCCTGCCCCACACCATTAAATCTTCCCAAATGCGATCGCCATTTTTTAGCATCTGTAAAATAAAGTAAAGATAGCTCTACCAAATGCATCTATGGAAATCCATCAAATCCAAGCTGAACTGAAGAATCCAGATTTTCACAATCGTTTAAAGGCGATCGCAGCCCTCAATGATTATGAATCAGAAGTTGCAGTTCCTCTGCTAACAAGTAAACTTCATGACTCAGAATTTTTGGTACGTTCCTTTGTAGCCAGGGGTTTGGGAAATCAACAATCAGCAGATTCCTTTGCTGCTTTGATGCAAATTATGAAATTTGACGATACCCCTAATGTGCGGGCTGAGGCGGCAAATTCGTTATCGTTATTTGGCAGAGTCGCAGTTTCTCATCTAGTTCTGGCATTTTATCAGGATGACCACTGGCTAGTTAAGCGGAGCATTTTAGCTGCGATCGCAGAAATGGATTGTCCTGAAGAACTATTTGATATATGCGTTCAAGGTTTAAAAGATGAAGATTTCACAGTTCAGGAATCCTCTGTTGATGGACTCGGCTTGCTAGCTAATTCTAGCCAACATAGTGCAGCACTATCCCAAATACTAACCTTAGTGAATGATGAATCTTGGCGGATGCGCGTGCGAGTTAGCTATGCCCTCAAACGATTTGACGAGCCAGAATCAAAAGCAGCCTTGAACCAACTCAGACAAGATGAGGATCACCGAGTTGTCGGAGCAGCTTTAGAAGACTTGTTGCCCCAATAGCGATGTGGGTTTGTACAGAATATTGCGATCAAACTTATTTGAACAATAGCTAATATATTATTTTACCTTAAAATTGACCAAAATATCCGGGTAATCTGCCAAAATCTGGAAGAAAAGATCAACTTTTTCAAGATGAGGAGGCATTTGTGACTAATATACAAACTGGTCAAATGACTTGGCGACTACCAGGTTCCTCAGAATGTGCTTTACATTTGCGGCATAACGCTTCGGAACCTTGGCGATCGTATAAAGAATTTCCCCAATATGTTCTACCCGATCCGCCGGGTTTTTCTGAAGGATACGCTACATTTTTAGCGCTCTTAAAAAAGAACTGGCAGCCTTTATGAACAGTGCTGAATGCATATAAATTACTTTTTACAGCTATTTACAACTCAGCACTATATTGGTAAAGCACTCAAACTCTCACGAGTTGTTTTGCGAGTGTAGGCGTTCCAAGTGTCAAGTTCGGAATATGGACGGCTTTTAAGCATAGCTTTAGTTGCTTCCGTGAGTCCTTGCGCTAAAGTAAAATCTGCCCCAGCGATACTTTGAAGATGCTCCATCTCTGCATCACAGAGGTCAGTTGCTCGTAGGTCTGCATCCCGCAAATCGGCTCCTGTCAATCGAGCATTCCGCAAGCAAGCACCAGTCAAATAAGCTTTCGTCAGATCAGCGCCACTTAAAGCCGCACCTTGTAAATTTGCTCCCGTCAAATCAGCACCACTCAAGTAGGCTCCACGCAGATTAGCACCTTGTAAATCTGCATTTCGTAAAGAAGCTGTATTCAGAAAAGCACCATTGAGATTAGCACCCGGTCCCACCGCTCCCGAAGCTTTGTAGTTATATTCTTGGGGCCATTTCGTTTGTGTATCATAATGCGCCACTTGCAGTTTCGCTCCCTCCAAATTTGCGCCACTGAGATTTGCTTGTTGGAGATTAGCACGATTTAAATAGGCTCCCTGCAAATTAGCTCTACTCAAATCGGCTCCTTGCAGATTAGCACCTCGCAAATCTGCCCCACTCAAATCGGCATTAGTCAAGACTACCTCCCTGAGATCGGCTCCTAGTAGCTTGGCTTTGCTCAAGTTAGCTTCTTGTAAATCGACTTCCCTGAGATTGAATTGATACAAATCCGCCCAATCTAGAGGGGTTCCGCCTTTCAGGGCTGTTAATATTTCTGGAGTTAGACTGGGACGTTCTCTAGTAATAAGTTGAATTTCACTATTTGTCATCAGTTGATAAAAATATAACTTTTGGAGTTATTCTACACTTTAGCGAAATCGGGACTTCATCTCATTAGTCAGTATTCAAGAGCGCCAAAATTTGATAAAAGAGGTTTTAAAACAGATGCATCTAATACCGCCCTTGTCAATGATCGACTTCTTCCGTAAAAGTGAGGGGACATGGTTTACAGAACGCTCCGTTCATCATTTTGACTCCGCGGCTGATGAATCGGGGGAGTCGAATTTAATTATTCAAGTTATAGAAAAAGACGATCCGAAAGTCCAGGAAGTCTGTAAAGCTCAGGGGATAGATCCTACTAAAGCAACAGGTGGTGCTAGCTTTGCATGGCAGGCTAACCTAGATACCAGGCTACCTAATAGCGATAATGCTGCAATTTTGGTTGATATTCCAGACGAAACGAAGCGTTTTGGAAAACTGATCCGCAATCAAGGTTATGTTGAAAGTATTCCCGTCGTGAGTCGGTATCGGTTTGCCGATGATGGAGTGCTGACCATTGATACTGACTATGACAATAACCAAGGTCAAGAACGTTGTTGGTTTGTTACGAATGATTTTCGTGTCAGAGTTAGTACCGTGCGAATGATGAACGGTGTCAACTTAATGACTTATTGTTCTGAACGTCGCTGTGTTTCCCAAGAACTACTAGAGCAAATGATCGCTCGCAATCATGCTAGGCGTTAGTGGGGAGCGGGGGGGTGGGGAGCAGGGGGCAGGGAGCAGGGGAGCAGGGGGCAGGGGGCAGGGGGCAGGGGGCAGGGGGACAAAAAGAATAACTATACTCAATCCCAATTCCCAATACTTCGGCTTCTCTACGAGACGCTACGCGAACGCTCAGTACAAGTTCCCAATTCCCAATTCCCAATTCCCCATTAAGGAATGTTGCTTTGTTTCTCATAAATGAGACGTGCATGATTGACATCATTTATTTTCATGCAAGGGTTAACAAATCATGCTCCATGTATAAGCCTTTCCTGGAATTTTTAGAAAAAGAGCTATTTCAGCGGTTTGATTTACAAAGTAGGGTCATTCCCCCTGGTTTGGAATTCAAAGTTAGCGATCGCGGCAGAAACCCTGCAACTATTCGCAGTTGGTGTTACCAATCTCAAGAGTTGCGGAAAATCCGCTATACCTATATTGATGCTGGGGAAAGCGCCCAAATTTTTAACAGCGTGGTTTATCCCAGTCATCACTACGATCTACCTTTGTTAGGCATTGATTTTTTATCCTTTGGTAAAGTCAAAAATCTGATCGTACTTGACTTTCAGCCTTTATTTCAGGATGCAGATTATCAAAACAAATATATAGCTCCGCTAAAATATCTCCATAATAAATACCCGGATTTGGCACAAAACTTAGAAATGAAGTTTTACGATGCTAATCAGTATTTTTCTAAGTACCTATTGTTTGCCAAAACAGACGCTGAAACAGTTGCAACACGAGTCTTTGAAGCTTTCCAAGATTATTTAAATCTGTATTGGCAAATGCTAGCAGATGCAAAACCACTCGACGATCCTGAAGATATCCAACGGATTGTTAAAGCTCAAAAAGACTATGACCAATATAGTGCAGACCGCGATCCGGCATCTGGTCTGTTTAGCAGTTACTTTGGTCATGAATGGTCAGAGCGCTTTCTCCATGAATTCTTATTTGAAGATGCTGTTCCTTTAGTAGTTAGTGCTAGCAAAAGATAATCGATTGGGCATTGGGGATGATTAATTTTGAATTTTGAATTTTGAATTCGGAGCGAAGCGACGTGACACTGTATCAACCATTTCTCGATTATGCGATCGGTTATATGCGATCGCGCTTAGACTTACAACCCTACCCGATTCCTACTGGATTTGAGTCTAAAAGCGCTGTTGTGGGCAAGGGCAAAAATCAGGAAGAGGTTGTCACCACTAGTTACGCCTTTCAAACCGCAAAATTACGCCAAATTCGTGCTGCTCATGTCCAAGGTGGTAATTCGCTGCAAGTGCTGAATTTTGTGATTTTCCCCCACCTCAACTACGATTTACCCTTTTTTGGGGCGGATTTGGTGACTTTGCCAGGAGGACACCTAATTGCTTTGGATATGCAGCCTTTATATCGAAACGATCCAGCATATCAGGCAAAATATACAGAACCAATTCTGCCCATTTTTCACACCCATCAACAGCATCTATCTTGGGGAGGAGATTTTCCTGAAGAAGCACAGCCTTTTTTCTCTCCCGCTTTTTTGTGGACTCGTCCCCAAGAAACGGCTGTAGTAGAAACTAAGGTATTTGCCGCTTTCCAAGATTATTTAAAAGCTTATCTGGATTTCGTAGAGCAGGCAGAACCTGTAACAGATTCCCAAAATTTAGCAGCTATTGAGCAAGCCCAACTGCGATACCTGCGGTATCGGGCTGAAAAAGATCCAGCACGAGGGATGTTCAAACGCTTCTATGGTGCCGAATGGACTGAAGAGTATATCCACGGCTTCTTATTTGACCTAGAGAGAAAATTAACAGCGATCAACTAAACTCAACTTTATCTATTTTTTTCGCAATGCGATCGCTGAAACCTTTGTAGGACGATCTTTTTGCGTGTAAATATTTCTGTCCGATTATTTAGAAGCTGTTGTAAGCGATCGAGAAGGAGTCAGAATAACCCTTACGAGTCACGCTTATACACAAGAGCAGCCCTTTTCTACTAGCGTTGGGGAGTAAGATTCAAAGCCTCTCCGAGGTCAAAGTGCATTGCATACAAATGAGAAGCATTATATTACTCGTGAGTGGCTTGGATATGGCTGCTGTATAAAATATCTATCTTTAGACAGACTTTATTAAAAATATTTGGTCGCGCAGTACACTTCCGATGGTGGATTGACTTAAAAATATTTAAATCTATTATGATTTGTATAGCTCTAATGTTATGATTTGTATTGTGCTTTTCAGTTAACAATCAGTAAGCTATTTGCCAATTTAAGCTAAAATAAGCCAATTTAGCACCATAAAGGCAATTTAAGCAAACTTAGAAATGTTTTAGCACCCAACTATTCCTTAATAAAGTTAAACTTTTATTACGTTAACTCAGATATATTTAAATTCTGAGTTTTCAAGAGTTACTGAGGTAAGTTTGTTGAATACTGAGCATTAACTTGACTGAATTTTAAGATGAATCATACTGTTATTCTGAATAGAATGTACTGATTGACGTTTGTTTTTAGTCGTTTTATGGTTTGAGACTAATGTTAAAAAACAGTGAATTGAGGATTCATTATCCCTCCACTCTCAAATGTCATCCTGGGGATAGACAATTAATAGACAATATCAGTAGTTTACTAAAGTAGGAGTTTTACAAAGTCTAATAGTCGGAAATTTGCTGGAGACAAACATAGTGAATAGTGGAGTTAGTAAAAATGTAGATAAACTCCCTAAAACTCTACTGTCACTCTGAAGCAAATACAATGTAACAAGTTTAATGATATAAGGTTTGATACTAATGTTAGAAAACAGCGAACTAACGATTAATCAGGGTTCCAATCTCAAATTGAAGCTTGGAGAGCAACGATACGAGCAGTTTTCTAGAGTAGAATTTTTGCGGAATCGTACAGTTGGAAAGCCATTAGGTTAAACATAGTGGAATCAATCTTAATTAAGATGAATTCCCAAAATTTAAAATCAACATCCCGGAAAAAACAGGCAAGTATTATGCCAATACTCTTGCTATGGGACTAGTTGATTACTTTGAGGTTATGCCGAATTAAAGGTTAACCCGCATACAGAATTTATTCAAATGAGTGGTGGTGTTTAATAACATTGCCAGTCAGCAATAACTGTTAGCTTTTTATTGAAAGCTAATTTTGTAGTGACTTTTATCTAATAAAGATAAAAAGCACAATTTCTTGCGGCGTGCATTCAGGTAAATCACAATTATTACCGAAAGATTCCAATTTTTTGCAATAAAGGTCAACAAACATGAATAAGGTTCAAGCATCCTTTGAAGCTACAGAAACTGCATTTCACGTGCAAGGTTACGAAAAAATCGATTTTAGTCTTGTCTATGTGAACGGTGCATTTGATATTAAAAATAGAGAAATAGCAGATAGCTATGCAAAATTTGGTCGCTGTCTGACTGTGATTGATGCCAATGTTTATGAACTTTATGGAAAGCAGATTAAGTCATATTTTAGGCACTATGACATCGATCTGACAGTATTTCCCATCATCATTACAGAGCCAGCTAAAACCCTTGAAAGCTTTGAGAAAATTGTTGATGCTTTTTCAGACTTTGGCTTAGTTCGTAAGGAACCGGTCTTAGTCGTTGGTGGTGGTCTAATTACTGATGTGGCTGGCTTTGCTTGCGCTGCTTATCGTCGCAAGAGTAACTTCATTCGGGTTCCGACAACGTTAATTGGTTTAATCGATGCAGGTGTAGCGATTAAGGTAGCAGTTAATCATCGCAAGTTAAAAAATCGCTTGGGAGCATATCATGCACCTTTGAAAGTTATCCTCGATTTCTCATTTTTGAAAACCTTACCAACGGCTCAAGTTCGTAATGGGATGGCAGAGTTAGTGAAAATTGCTGTAGTTTCTAACTCTGAAGTCTTTGAAATGCTATACGAATATGGCGAAGAACTACTTTCCACTCACTTTGGACAAGTGAATGGTACACCCGAACTTAAAGAGATTGCCCATAAACTCAACTACGAAGCAATTAAAACTATGTTGGAGTTAGAGACTCCAAACTTGCATGAAATCGATCTCGATCGCGTCATAGCCTACGGTCATACTTGGAGTCCTACCTTAGAGTTAGCGCCTCACGTACCCCTATATCATGGTCACGCTGTCAATATAGATATGGCTTTATCTGCAACCATAGCAGCACAACGAGGCTATATTCCAACAGAGGAGCGCGATCGCATTTTAGACTTAATGAGTCGCATTGGTCTATCACTCGATCATCCTTTACTAGATGGGGATTTGCTCTGGGATGCTACCGAGTCTATAAGTTTGACACGAGACGGCAAACAACGTGCAGCTATGCCTCGTCCCATTGGTGAGTGCTTCTTTGTCAACGATTTGACTCGTGAAGAACTTGATGCTGCCTTAGCTGAACATAAACGTCTTTGTGCTAAATACCCTCGTGGCGGTGAAGGCGTTGATGCCTACATTGAAACTCAAGAAGCTCAACTCTTGGGGGTGTGAAGACATGACGAGTGTTTTAGGACGAGAAACAGCAAGGCCCATAACGCCACACAGTATTTTAGTAGCCCAGCTACAGCAAACCCTGAAATTAGCAGAAGACAGCAATATTCCCATAGAGATATTAGATTCTCTGCGTCAGGGAGTTGAATTAGCGGCGGGTTTAGATCCCTATCTGGATGATTACACCACTCCCGAATCGAGTGCATTGACAGCATTGGCGCAAAAAACCAGTAAAGAAGACTGGAGTAAACGTTTTAGCGATGGTGAAACAGTGCGCCAACTAGAACAAGAAATGTTGTCAGGACATCTGGAAGGACAGACATTGAAAATGTTTGTTCACATGACTAAAGCAAAGCGCATTTTAGAAGTAGGGATGTTTACAGGATATTCAGCCTTGGCAATGGCAGAGGCACTACCAAGCGATGGGCAACTCATCGGTTGTGAGGTTGACTCCTATGTAGCCCAATTTGCTCAAGCTTGTTTTCAGGAATCTCCCCACGGCAATAAAATCGTTGTAGAAGTAGCACCCGCTTTAGAGACACTCCACAAGCTGGCAGCCAAAAAAGAATCATTTGATTTAATCTTCATAGATGCCGATAAAAAGGAGTATGTAGAGTACTTCCAGATCATCTTAGATAGTGAGTTGTTAGCTGCTGACGGGTTAATCTGCGTAGATAACACTTTGTTGCAAGGACAAGTTTACCTACCACCGGAACAACGTACCGCCAACGGTGAAGCGATCGCTCAGTTCAACCGTGTTGTCGCCGCCGATCCTCGTGTGGAACAAGTTTTGTTACCCATCCGAGATGGTGTGACTCTGATTAGACGCATAGCGTAAGAAGTTTGTAGAGACGTTGCATTGCAACGTCTCTACAATAAATACAAAGGAAAGACTTATGGCACAATCAATTTCTTTATCTCTGCCTGAATCTCCAACCTCATCAACAGGTGTGAGGGTAAAGGTAGTAGCTCTATTTAAGACTCTCGGTACTTTGACCTTATTACTAATAGCCTTACCGTTCAATGCTTTGATAGTATTGATATCTTTGCTGTGGGGCATTGTGCAATCGCCATTTACGAAAAAAGCTGTCGTAGCGGCTCATCCTCTGACTATCTTGGTGAGTGGGGCAAAGATGACCAAAGCATTGCAACTTGCCCGTTCTTTCCATGCAGCAGGACATAGAGTTATTTTGATTGAAGGTCATAAATACTGGTTGTCTGGTCATAGATTTTCTAAGGCTGTAAGTAGTTTTTACACAGTTCCGGCTCCGCAATCAGACCCAGAAGGCTATATACAGGCGCTAGTAGAAATCGTCAAGAAAGAAAATGTTGACATTTACGTACCTGTATGCAGTCCTGTAGCTAGCTATTATGACTCTTTAGCAAAGCCTGCATTATCAGAATACTGCGAAGTTTTCCACTTTGATGCAGATATAACTAAGATGTTGGATGATAAATTTGCCTTTACCGATCGGGCGCGATCGCTTGGCTTATCTGTCCCCAAGTCATTTAAAATCACCGATCCTCAGCAGGTTATTAACTTTGACTTTAGTCAAGAAACCCGTAAATATATTCTTAAAAGTATTGATTACGACTCCGTTCGCCGTTTAAATTTAACTAAACTTCCCTGCGACACTCCAGAAGAGACAGCAGCCTTCGTCAAAAGTTTACCCATCAGTCCAGAAAAACCTTGGATTATGCAAGAGTTTATTCCTGGCAAAGAATTATGCACTCATAGTACAGTGCGGGACGGGGAATTAAGATTGCATTGCTGTTCAGACTCTTCGGCGTTTCAAATCAACTATGAAAACGTTGAAAATCCCCAAATTCGTCAATGGGTGCAACACTTCGTCAAGAGTTTGAGACTGACTGGACAAGTGTCTTTCGACTTTATCCAAGCTGAAGACGGTACAGTTTACGCCATTGAATGCAATCCCCGTACTCATTCGGCAATCACAATGTTTTACAATCACCCTGGTGTTGCAGATGCCTATTTTGGTAAAACTCCCCTAGATGCACCTCTGGAACCTCTAGCAAGTAGTAAGCCCACTTACTTCATATATCACGAAATCTGGCGACTAACTGGTATCCGTTCTTGGAAACAATTGCAAACACGTTTGAATATTTTAGTAAGGGGAACTGATGCTATTTATCAGCTTGACGATCCTCTACCATTTTTAACTTTGCATCACTGGCAAATTCCCTTACTTTTGTTGAAGAATCTGCAACAACTCAAAGGCTGGGTGAAAATAGATTTCAATATTGGTAAATTGGTGGAATTAGGCGGAGATTAAAATAATTCGTAATGGGCTTCGCCCCGCTTCGCTAACGTAATTCGTAATTAAAGAATTGATAGAAAAATAAATTATGCCAGCACTTCGTATTCTTCAATTAGTTGGGTCTGCACAGGATGATTTTTACTGTGATTTATCACGCCTTTACGCCCAAGACTGTCTAGCAGCAATGGCAGAGCGATCGCAGTATGATTTTCAGATTGCATACATCACACCCGATCGCCACTGGCGATTTCCTCCCTCTCTCAGCCCTGAAGATATTGCTGACACCAAAGCGATGTCTCTGTCTGATGCTATAGAGTTTATAACAGCACAAAACATTGACCTCGTGTTACCACAAATGTTTTGTATTCCTGGAATGACTGAATACCGCGCTTTATTCGACCTGCTGGAGATCCCTTACATTGGTAATACTCCAGATATTATGGCGATCGCTGCCCACAAAGCCAGAACCAAAGCAATTGTCGAAGCAGCAGGGGTAAAAGTCCCTCATGGAGAACTACTCCGCCAAGGAGACATTCCGACAATTACACCTCCAGCAATCATCAAACCCGCAAATTCTGATAACTCTTTAGGAGTAGTCTTAGTTCAAGATGTTACTGAATATGACGCTGCTTTGAAGGAAGCATTTGAATATGATTCGGAGGTGATTGTAGAAACATTCATCGAACTCGGTCGAGAAGTTAGATGCGGCATCATCGTCAAAGATGGGGAGTTAGTGGGTTTACCTCTTGAAGAGTATCTGTTAGACCCCCACGAGAAACCCATCCGTAGCCATGCAGATAAACTCAAAAAAACGGACGATGGCAATTTGGGTTTTGCTGCTAAAGATAATATGAAGTCTTGGATTGTAGACCCTAACGATCCAATTACCCAAAAGGTTCAGCAAGTGGCAAAGAAGTGTCATCAGGCTTTGGGGTGTCGCCATTACAGTTTATTTGACTTTCGGATCGATCCAATGGGGCAACCTTGGTTCTTAGAAGCCGGGTTGTATTGTTCTTTTGCCCCCAAAAGCGTGATTTCCTCTATGGCTAAAGCAGTGGGAATCCCTCTAAATGAGTTATTTATGACTGCTATCAATGAAACTTTGGGCAGTAAGTCATTGCAGAATTGATAGTCAGTTTCTTGGCATAGATTTTTCTTGTTGTAGTGTACGGGTGCGAGCGCAGATTAAGAAGTCGGTTGAGGTAGCGATCGCTCTACAAAGTTTTTTAATTAATAATTTACTATTCGATCTAATTTCCCAGACTCAAACCCATTGGCTTATTTTCTCCTTCTCCTGTGCCAACAAAAACGCTAACTGCAAAACAAATCTTTTCAATAGCCATATCAACATGTCTAATTACCCTAGTAATTCAATAGGTTTTATTTTACTAACTCATACAAACCCTCAACAAATTTACAGATTGATAAATACGTTAAACAGGATGTTTAACTATCCTTTAATCGTGTGTCATCATGATTTTTCCAAATGCGATTTACCCGTAGATAATCTTTCAAAAAATGTCTTAGTAGTACGTCCTCATCTACAGACAGAATGGGCAAAATTTATTTTAGTAGAAGCTACAGTAAAGGCACTGCAACTGATGTATGAGGTTCCAGATGCACCAGATTGGTTTGTATTACTCAGTGGAGCAGACTATCCCATTAAAACTGCAAAACAAATATTGGACGATCTAGCCTCAAATCCTTATGATGCTTATATTCAGTATGAGCCAATCACATATAAAATTTATAAAAGCGATTTAACACAAAATATGTTATGGCTGAAAAATTCTTATCAACGATATTGTACAAAGTCATTTTATTTTAATTTATCAAAAAAATACTTTGCTCAACTAAATTTAGAAATACGCTTAGAACACCCACTATTAACAAAAGCTTTCCTTCCTTTTTCTAAAAAACTTGCTTGCTTCAGTGGAAGTCAATGGTTTTGCGCTAATCGCAAAGCTGCCAAATACATTATTGATTTCCACAGTCAGAAAAATGCTTTAACTTTGTACTACAGTAATCTTAAATATACAGACGAATCCTATTTTCAAACTATACTTGCTAATGCACCTGACCTTAAACTAAAAAATGACCGTCGCCGATACATTGATTGGTCAACTGGAGGCCCTCATCCAAAAGTATTGCTAATGGAAGATTTGCCTAATCTACTTGCATCTTCTGCTCATTTTGCTCGGAAATTTGACATTAATAAAGATAGCAATATTCTCGATGAACTTGATAAGATTACATCATAATATTGACTTAAAATTTTGATCTACTCAGCTAAATAAATCTCAGCGATGGTTGCCACTAAGTTGAGGAAAATTTTCATAAGTGCATCCTTAACACATAGCAGCAACCACCTGTAAATTTACGACTAGCGACGCACTTCAACTCTAGGAAACATATCGCAGTCTATTGGCTCACCAGATTTTTTGGCTTTGAATGAATTAAATTCTGGTAGATCAATTTCTTCAAGAGGTCTGAAAGGCCATGCTTTTGGGCGGTGATAGTAAGTAACATCATCACCAGTCCAATTCGTTACTACTGCACGTCTTTCTGTAGAAGATATGTTGGTTACTGAATGATGAATTGTCAGAAAATGATGAATCAAGCAATCTCCAGGTTCCATATCCCAATATAAAATTTCGTGAGGTTCTGGCTCTACGAACCACGAGGGATTTGATCCTTCACGTAGCTCTTTGCCCCATCTATGAGAGCCTTTGATATACTCTAATCGACCATTTTCTTGGTTTGCGCTATCTAAAGCCAACCAAATTTTACAACACTGCCAACCTTGTATAGGCCAGTAAGGTAGGTCGTTATGCCATCCGACACGGCTGTTCGCTTTCGGCTTTTTCACAAAAAAACCGTCAGCCAAAAAGTTTAGTTTTTCTGATTTCAATACTTGAGCAGCAAGCTTTGCTAACGGAGATTCAAAAGCCAAAGCACGGAAATCATTATCAACCAGCCATAAGCTACTAGCATGTTCTACATGACCTTCTGATCTGGGAATGCCTTTAACTTCTAAAGGGCCAGCGATTAATACATTTCTGTCAACAGCTGTTCGTATGCGTTCTACCCACATGTCATCCAAAACATTTTTAACGCAGATAACGCCGTCTTGCTGAAAAGCTTCAACTTGCTGAAGACTGATTTTTGATGTGTCTACCTTAAGCATCCTAACTTTTTTCGATTTTGAAATTTAACTTCTTTGGATCAGATAACCTAATTGGCATTTAAATGGCATTTTGAAACAGGAATTACAACCCGATTGCAAATTAAATGTATATTAGCTTATGCAACAACAGATTTCTAGAACATATTTTACTGACAAGAACTTTATCACTAGGTTACAAAACTTTTCTAGTATAGAGCAGAGATATAAATTATAAGTTCTTTCTGTAGTTAGATAAATGTCGATTTTGAGCGTGAAATTTGTTGTTTAGTAATGTAAACAACAAATTTCACTTTAACTACCCAAATCTTTTTTAACAATGAGCGGAAGAAGCGATGCTAATCGTAATACACCTGATGCAATGAATACTTCCGCTATACCAAAAGACCCAGCAAATTGAGCAATGAAGCCACCGATAGTTGCTCCTAAAGCACCACTTGCCCCAGCAACAGCTGCTGCTGTTGCAAAATAGATAGACTGATTTTTTATTGGTGCAATCTCTATCTGAAGATTGTTGCTGCACAAGTCAATTGCTCCCCAATTACCCCCAATAAATATGTGTAATAGCGGCAACCACAGCCAGAGATCGAGAGGGCTAGAACCAATTATCAACCACAACCAGGGTATAACTGCAATTAGAATTCCACTAGAAATTAGAATCGGACGATTGCCTATTTTATCTGATAATCTACCCCACAGAATGAGCATTAGCATGTGTGCCCCCGCACGCAGGCTATTATAAAAAGTTACCCAACTCACATCCAGGTTTAGCGTATCTAGCAAGTAGAGATTAAAAAATGGGGCACTGAGGTTAACTGCAAATGTCCATAAGCCGAAATAAAGCAGAAATACCAAAAAATTAGAGTTTTTCCAAATGCTGCTATCTATGTTGTTTTCGGAAATTGGTATTTGCGGCAGACAGATTGCTTCAAATATTTCACTAGCTTCATTTGGTGTCGAGTCTAACTTAATTTCACTGGTTTGAGATGAATTAGCATAATAAGTATTTTGTAATTGAGGATTTATATCTACTTGGAAATATTGACACCCCAAACTCACAATTCCAAAAATAATGCCTAAGAACAAAATCACCCCATAACCTTGGATACTTCCCCCATACCAATGTGATACAGCTAGACCGGCTATTGGCAAACTGATTAACTCGGTTAAGTTGGCAAGGCTATTGCGTAGCCCGAAATATCTACCTCGTAATTGCCGTGGGACTAACATTGCCATCCAACTCAACCACGATGCGGCTCCTAGTCCTCCTAAAAAATGGCTACATACGAGAATAAAGAGCGAGAGTATCACTAATTGGTTAGAATTCAGCCCTCCCCAACTAAAGCTAACAATGCCAATTACTAAAATTAGCCATAGTAGTCGACCAATCCCATGAGTGCGAAGGGAATACTGAAAGCGGCTAGTGCTGCGTTCAGACAAATAAGCTCCCATCGGTTGAAAGAGATTCACCAACATGGGGATAGAACTCACCATACCAAATACTATCGGCGTGGCATCTAACTCTACCAAAAAATTACCTAGTAAAATTCCGCCAGTGCCAACAGAAAAAACTGCTGCGAAAACACCATCCACAGTAGAAGCTCTCAAACTTCTGCGAATACCATCTTTAGAAATACGAGGGCTGAGTGTTGAGGCTGAAGAGAGGGTTGTTGATGGTGAGGCAATCTGAACAATTTCTATAGGAAGAGGCGCACCTGTTTCAACCTGATAAGAATCCATAAATCTAGCATTTAAGAAAATGATAGCAAAACATCTATCTAAGATTAAATAGGGCTTAGGCATTAACTACGAAATGTAGGGCAATTCATAAATTACCCCTACCGCGCAAGTCTATTTCCCACTAAAGAATGATTGATAAGAATCTGAAACGAGTATTTACGTTGATACACAACATAAATTTGATTAAGATAGAGCAACGTTTTTGAGAATGGTCATCGGCCCTTGGGTTTTGAGTATCTCCATTTCGACTGCGTTTCGTACTAGCAAAGCACCAGCAAATCCTAATGAATTCACAGAAATGGAGTGAAAATGCTCCTGCGATCGCGGTACGATTAACATCCATTCTCGTGTCGCTAGCATATTGTAAGCACCCAATTGCCTTGCATCCAAACCCACAGCCCCTAGCAAAGTGCGATAAACTTCTAGTGTTGCTTGGGCTGCTGTCAATGGTGACTCCATCCAATCAGGATTTAGTGGCGCAAAAGCGTGTATGAAAGGAAGCTTTGTTAAAGTTGCGTTCGAGTCTTGAAATTGTGTTGTTGTCAGTAGAGGTTCAATAGGTATCTGTGGCCCTGAAGATGTAAGCGGTAGTGGTACTAATTGCAAGTGTTTGTGTCGCTGACTAGCACCTGCCGTTTTGCCACTGTTGTAAAATGCTAAACCATCAAAATCAGCTAAACACGCCCACATAGCCGCAAAATCTTCCAAAGTTAGCAAACTTTCCTGTTCCTCGAAGGCACGGGTAATGATTAGCAGGTGGCGATCGACAACGTTATATTTATTTAAAATACATACATGAGTATCGGAGATATCCGCCACAAATAAATCTTCTTCATAAGGCAAAAAAGGGTTAAACTCTTCACCAGAGAGAACAGATTGTTTTTCCTGTTTTTCCTTAGCTGCTTTTTTGCGATTCAGGTTAGACAAAATCCGTACCAAAAAGCGCACGCCATCCTGTTCGACAAATTCAAATTCTGTCGGTATCGACAGTAATGCCCCGCATTGCAAAGCATATTCAGTTCGTTCTTTAACACTTGTCCATAAAGTGCCAGGTTTCAGTAAGATTTTCCCCTGTGGCATTTTTATTTCTTCAGACATGGTAGGGAACACGGATTCAAGTTAACCTTAAATTGGCGATTATAAATTTCTCTGGCTCTAAGTTTACACGCATGACAACTATGTGAGTATATTCCAATAAGGTTTAGTTAAATATCAAACCTTTCACAAAAACGCAATACCTCCGCAACAAAACTGTCACAAATCATATCTACATTAGTAATACATTTAAATATCTTTCCAGACAGCAATGCAAAACCAACGTCGTGATGGAGAAAACCCATCAAATAGCATTTTATCCAACACTGCTGACACCAAATACCATAATCAAGCACCCTGGAAAAAGGCTGCCGCCTCTCTATCGCTGGTGCTGCTGGGATCAGGTATGACATTAGCAGGTGGCTACATGGCTGGTCATTCTCAGCAGGTGTCTGAGAATGCATCTAATTTGGCAGTGAGTCGAGTAAATGCTGCTCCTCCATTAGCAGCTGCCACAGATCCTAACTTTGTTACCCAGGTGGTGCAAAAGGTTGGGCCGGCTGTAGTACGGATTGATTCTTCCCGAACTGTAAAAGCCCAGATACCAGATGAATTTAACGATCCATTTTTTCAACGGTTCTTTGGCTCTCAAATGCCAGAACAACAGAATCGGGTAGAACGGGGTACTGGTTCAGGTTTTATTATTAGTGCTGATGGTCGTATTCTCACCAATGCTCACGTAGTTGATGGTGCTGATACGGTTACAGTTACACTTAAAGATGGACGTACTTTTAAAGGAAAGGTTTTAGGAAAAGACGAGTTGACTGATGTTGCTGTTGTGAAGATTCAGGCGGATAATCTGCCATTAGTAGCATTAGGTAACTCAGATCAACTGCAACCGGGAGAATGGGCGATCGCGATCGGCAACCCTCTTGGACTAGATAATACAGTAACTACCGGAATCATCAGTGCTACCGGACGTAGTAGCAATCAAATCGGCGCTCCCGATAAGCGAGTAGAGTATATTCAAACTGATGCAGCCATTAATCCTGGTAATTCCGGCGGGCCCCTATTAAATTCCCGTGGCGAAGTGATTGCCATGAATACAGCTATTATCCAAGGGGCGCAAGGATTAGGTTTTGCTATTCCCATCAACACAGCACAACGCATTTCCAGTCAAATAATAGCTACAGGCAAAGTAGAACATCCTTATTTGGGAATTCAAATGGTGGGGTTAACGCCTCAGCTAAAACAAAATATCAACTCAGATCCTAATAGCGGTTTGAGTGTGAATGAAGATAAAGGTGTATTAGTTGTGAAAGTTGTGCCAAATTCGCCAGCAGCTAAAGCAGGTATACGCGCTGGTGATGTTATCCAAAAACTCGGCGGGCAATCAGTCACAGATGCTAGCAGTGTCCAAAAGGTAGTAGAAAATAGCCAAGTCGGGGGTGATTTGCGTTTAGAATTACGTCGCAATGGACAAAATCTTAACATAGCCGTACAGCCTGGTGCTTTCCCCACCCAACCAGTACAATAAAAGTTTTTTTATTGAGTCGAAGTGAATTTATTGGGATGGGTATTTTGCCTGTCCCTTTTTTTGCCGGCAAAGATAAGGTGGGCATTGCCACAAACATCAGAACTTTTCTTTAAAAACAGAGTTATTTTTATATTTTTGATCCATGACTAATGTCATGGTACAGTTAATTACCTTTTTCACTGGTGTATAGCTCTTTTCATCCATATTATTTATTTGTGAAACTGATTAATATTTTGCGAAATATTAATCAGTTTGATGTCTATATCTATCAGAAGGAAAGTTTGCGAATGAGTATTAAAAGAATGCTTGCTAGTGCAGCGCTGATTTTACCAATTGCTTTTACCTTTATTCCTTCCCAGGCTGATGCTCAGATTAGACGGTCTGTTAGGCGACCAGTTCCAGTTAGAATCATCAGAAAAGCATCGCCAGTTAGGGTTCGTACCCCTCAAGCGAGAAGAAGAATATTAGTTCCTGGACGTTGGGTGCAAACAAATCGTGGCCGTAGGTGGATACCTGCTCGCTATGTATATAGAAGATAAAAGACCTACAAATGCAAAAAGTATTGCCTATCAATATTGATTGCAGAGTTCTTTTTTCAGAGATTCATTTAGTGTTTAAAAATCCCATTTAGAAATATTCTAAAGGGGATTTATTATTATGCAGGAACATCCACTTTTGGAAAATGTACAAGTTCTGAGAGAATATAACAGCCCACCGATGCCTGTTCGCTGGAGCGCGTGGTTAGGTTTTTGGAGTGGACGATGGAAGTGAACAGACTTCCATACCTTGAATCAAGCCCTGCTCAAGGGTAAATCGATGACCCACGTGTTCATCGGCAAGAACTGCTCCGCCCAGATCACGCACGACCTGATGCACATCGACCAAAATGTGCCCAGCTTCCTCCAAATAAAAGGAAATCGGCTCGACGTGCGGATTTATCTCGCTCCATTGCTCCGTCCAGTAAGCGCGAACTTCTTCAACTCCACGGACAAAACCGCCTTTGAACGCTTTCGGCCAAGCCACGTCTGGAGTCATGAGGGCAAGGGCAGCGTCAATGTCTCGCGCGTTGAAAGCCGCGTAAGCCGCACGGAGCAATTCGATTTCTGGTGCAGGTTGATTTGACATCTATTTCCGCCGCCTTGTACTAGCAAGAAGTTAAACTGAATTTTAAGCTAGAGCAACTGCTGGTTGCGGCCAGCGTCCTACTGCCTTACCTATTACAGCTAATTCTTGCATCAATTTATCAAAACGATCTGGTGTCACAGATTGAGGCCCGTCGGATAAAGCTTTGGCAGGGTTGGGATGAACTTCTATCATAAGGGAGTCTGTACCAGCTGCGATCGCAGCCATTGCCATTGAAGGCACAAATTCAGACCAGCCTACGCCGTGGCTGGGGTCAATCATGATTGGCAAGTGAGTCAGCTTTCGCAACACTGGTACTACCGATAAATCCAGCGTATTTCGCGTATATTGGCGGTCAAAGGTACGTATTCCCCTTTCACACAAAATCACATTAGAATTACCAGATGCCAAAATATACTCGGCTGCCATCAACCAATCTTCAATAGTAGCCGCCATTCCTCGCTTTAATAAAACTGGTTTCGGCTGCGCTCCCACTTTTTTGAGCAAGGAGAAATTCTGCATATTTCTTGCCCCAACCTGAATCACGTCAGCAACTTCGGCAATTTTATCCAGGTCAACTGCATCCATCACTTCTGTAATAATACCTAGTCCGCTAACTTCCCGCGCCTTCGCCAATAAATCCAAAGCACTCTCGCCGTGTCCTTGAAAGGCGTAAGGTGAAGTCCGAGGTTTGTATGCCCCGCCGCGCAAAAACTTAGCTCCAGCCGTCTTAACGCGCCGCGCTGTCTCCACAATCATTTCTTCATTTTCTACGGAACAAGGGCCAGCAACTACTACCAAAGGCTGGTGTTCACCAAATATCACTTCTCCATTGGGAGTATTAACTACTACTTCCGAAGCTTCACCGTGACGGTATTGGCGGCTGGCTCGTTTGTAAGGTTGTTCTACCCGTAATACCTGCTCAATCCAGGGGCTAAGTTCCTGAATTTGTAATGGATCTAAGCTAGCAGTTTCACCGACAAGACCAATAACTACTTTGTGTTGACCAATAATTTTTTCTGGAGTTAGCCCCCAGGTAGTTAATTCCTCATCAATGCGGTTTATTTCCGCCTCTGGAGAACCACTCTTCATTACTATAATCATGTAAAACTTCCTGATTAATTGAGTAATATTTTTTTGTAAATGGTCTAAGCTTATTGTTGCCTATTGCCTTAATTACGAGTAGTTAAAAATCAAATTTATTTACAAATAAAATATAGCGCTCAGTCAGTAGTTTTACTACCAGGTAACTGGATATAGGGTATAAAAAATATATAATTTTAAATCAGTAATGTTGAAGTTTTGAAAAAGAATTCAGAATTCTGAATTCAGGAGTCAGAATAAAATCAGCGCAAGATTTGGACTCGCCACTAATTGATTCTGAATTCTGGCTCCTGGCTCCTGAATTCTTTCCTAATAAAATTTCAACTTCAACATTCACTTTTTAATTTACCCAATACCACAGTTACCTAATTAATATCTGAGCGCCGTTCATTATGAGTTTTTTTGGCGAGTTTCGCGCCAAACTGCTACCATTCTTCCCCAATTGGTGTTGAACTCACCCAAACCTAGCAAACTTCCGACTCTTTCTTCATCCCAAGAGGCAGAAAGAACGCCATAAGTTATCCCTAAGACTCCTAAACCAAATAATCCCATGTTCACCAATAACACGGCGATGGGAGGTAGTTTGATATCGGAGTAGATAGCAAGCAGATAGCTGATAATCAAGGCGCTAATGCCCAAAGCTGTTGGTACACCACAGAATCCAGCTACCCGACGGATCATTCTTTGGCTGACTACTTGGGGAATAGCCATTTCTTCTTTGGTGTAAGTCGGTTTTCTATCAGCCTGTTTGCCTGATTCTTGTGGCTGTGCTGCTGGTTTACTTTGAGTTTTTGCGGGTTTTTGGCGCTTTTTGTTTGGTTCAAAGGGCAAGCGACTGCGTTCAGATTCTTCAGCAGACATAAGCGGTAGTTCCCTATCCACGAATACCGAGGCGAGCGATCAAAGCTTGATACTTTTCGCGGCTTTCCTGCGATATGTAGGCTAGAAGGCGCTTACGCTGACCAATTAACTTCAACAGTCCCCGGCGAGAAGAATGGTCTTTTTTATTTGCCTGGAGATGTTCGCTGAGGCGGTTAATGCGCTCAGTTAGCATGGCAACTTGGACATCGGCCGATCCCGTGTCGGTTTCGTGAACTTGGTAATTGGAAATGATTTCTTGTTTCCGCAGTTGCGTCAGAGCCATGATTGATTCAATTTCTAGTTTTTCTAAATGTATGTAGCAGTCTCCCATAATATCACAGCCATTAAGCTGGATGTCGAATCATCTTTGCTGCTACACCTTGCAATCTAGAATACTAAGTAAAAAATAGCGATCGCATCTTAACCATCTTGCGAACTCCACCGCGCTGATTTTGCCAAACAATTATAGTTTCCACAATTAAGGGGATTTAAAGGTTATAAAGACTCTTGATTATAGGATGATCTTGCCTAGAGCAAATGTTTACAATCTTCAAAAAGCATAAGTGTGTAGGTGTAGCTTGTTGTAAATATCGCCGCAATCATCATTCAATTACTATTCATTGTGTTAATCTCTTTGTTTGATAATCATAGTTCAATATGAGATACCAGGTAGGGGGTAGTCTCCGTAGTGACGATCCCACTTATGTTATTCGTCAAGCAGACGAAAAACTTTATACAAGTCTGAAAGCTGGTGATTTTTGTTACGTCTTCAATTCTCGACAGATGGGCAAGTCATCGCTATTACAGCGCACAAGTTATCGTCTCAGACAGGAAGGCTATAGCTGTGTTTATTTAGATGTGACTACATTGGGTAGCGAAGATACTACACCAGAACAATGGTACAAAGGCGTTATTATCAGCTTATTTTATGCCTTAAATCTAGTAGAAAAAGTCAAATTTAAGCAATGGTGGGAGATGCAAGCGGGTCTTTCCTCAGTACAAAAACTACACCAGTTTGTAGAAGAAGTGTTGCTGCCAAACACCAAAGCCGAATGTATTTTCATCTTCATTGATGAGATTGATAGCTTATTAAGTTTAAGTTTTCCTGTCAGTGACTTTTTTGCCTGGATTCGTCATTGTTATAACCAACAGGCAGACGATCCGAATTTTCAACGCTTGGGATTTACACTATTTGGGGTAGCCAGTCCATCTGACCTAATTTCTGACAAACGTCGCACACCTTTTAATATTGGTACAGCAATAGATTTACATGGTTTTCAACTCCATGAAGCCACGCCATTGCTAAAGGGATTAGAGGAAGTTATCACTCAGCCGGAAGCAATACTTCAAGAAATTCTTTACTGGAGTGGCGGACAACCATTTCTGACCCAAAAACTTTGTCAGCTAATTGTTCATGCAGCTTTAGAAACATCTAATAGAAAAATTGATTTACCGCCAGGGACAGAAGCATCTTGGATAGAACAATTTGTGCGATCGCAAATTATTCAACACTGGGAAGCCAAGGACGATCCCGAACACCTCCGCACAATCCGCGATCGCCTACTTTTTAACGAACACCGAGCCGGAAGATTACTAGGGCTTTACCAACGAGTGTTGCAAGCAGAGGAAGCAGGGGAGCAGGGAGCAGGGGGCAGGGGACAGAGAAAAGATAAACTTTATACTTCATTATCTGATTTCCTTGTCCCGACTGATGATAGTCAAGAACAGGCAGAACTGTTGTTATCTGGTGTAGTCGAGAAACACAACGGCTATCTCAAAATTAAAAATCCCATCTATCAGAATGTTTTCAATACTGAATGGGTAATCAAGCATTTGGACAATCTTCGTCCTTATTCGCAAACATTTAATTCTTGGGTAGCCTCTTCCTTTAAAGATGAATCGCGTCTTTTGCGAGGACAGGCTCTAAAAGATACTCAAAATTGGGCGCAGGGCAAAAGTCTGAGTGATTTGGATTATAAATTCTTAGCTGCTAGTCAAGAATGTGAACGACGCGAAGTGCAAACGGCATTAGAGGCAGCCCGCGCCAAAGAAGTAGAAGCAAGACTAGCCCAAGAGAAAAAAACTGCTAGACTGCAAAGATTCTTGCTAATCGCAGTCTGTATTGGTTTGCTCGTCTCTTCCTGTTTGGGGATAGGAAGTTTCATTTTGTACCGTCAAGCTCTTAAAAGCGCAAGTCAAGCCAGAAAGAGCGAAATTCGAGCGATCGTATCCTCTTCTGAAGGATTATTAGCCTCAAATCGCAGATTGGATGCGCTTATAGAAGCAATTAAAGCCAAACATAGACTACAACATTTAGGTAGACCAAACACAAATATTCAGCGTCAGGTAGACAATGTATTACGCCAAGCAGTTTACGGAGCAGACGAGTATAATCGTTTTTCGGGTCATGCAGCAGCTGTTTTAGCGGTAGATGTCAGCCCTGACAGTTCTCTGATTGCCTCAGCAAGTATAGATAAAACAATCAAGGTTTGGCGACGTGATGGTACAGAAGTTGCAACTCTCAAAGGTCATCAGGCAGCAGTTAGGGCAATCGATTTTAGCCCCGACGGCCAGACACTCGCCTCGGCGAGCGAAGATGGCACTATTAAAATTTGGAAGCGAAATGGTACTTTGCTAAACACCTTCAAAGGTCATACTGCTTCAGTTTGGGGAGTAGCCTTTAGTCCCGATGGTCAATTCCTTGCCTCTGCCAGTTTTGACAGAACTGCGAAACTCTGGAAGCGAGACGGAACCTTGCTGAAAACGTTTCAAGATTACACAGTAGGATTTTGGGGAATCACCTTTAGTCCTGATGGTCAAATAGTTGCTGCTGCAAGTCTCGATAAGACAATAAAACTCTGGAAACGTGAAGGTTCAGGCTGGCAAAACGCCAAGCTTTTACAATCTCTCCAAGGTCATACAGGTTGGGTTGTAGGAGTAGCTTTCAGCCCCGACGGTCAGACCATTGCTTCAGCGAGTGAAGATGCAACTGTCAAACTTTGGCAGCGAAACAGCACAGATGGCAACTACCACTTTGATAAAACGCTTAAAGGTCACAGCGCTGGGATTTCAGGAGTCGCTTTTAGTCCCGATAGTCAAACTATTGCCAGTGCCAGTCTTGACAAAACAATTAAACTTTGGAACATTGATGGTACAGAACTGAGAACACTGAAAGGACACACCGCATCTGTTTGGGGAATCACTATTAGTCCAGACGGCAGCTTTATTGCAACAGCTGGCGCAGAAAACGTTGTTAGACTCTGGCAAAGTCAAAACCCATTCCAGAAGTCGATCGTTGCCCATAAAGCTGGGATTTGGTCAATAGCTATTACCTCCGACAGTTCAGCGATCGCCACAGCTAGCCACGAGAACACCGCTAAACTTTGGAGTCGCCAAGGTAAATTGCTCAAAACTTTTACTGAATCTGGGGGCGCAATCTTTGAGGTTTCATTTAGTGAAGATGGCAAATTAATTGCGCTTCACACTTACGATGATACGGTAAAACTCAAGAAGCGAGACGGCACTTTAGTCGCCACTTACAAAGATCCTCTCGGTAAAGTCTTAGCAGCAGTCTTGAGTCCCGATGGACAAACGATCGCAATGGCAAATGTTGACAAAATTGCTCAAATATGGAAACGCGATCGCTCTACACCACAGATTCTCAAAGGACATCAGGCGGAAGTTTGGCACGTCGTATTTAGTCCAGATGGTCGGCTTGTTGGTTCAGCTAGTGGCGATAGTACCGCTAAATTGTGGACGCTTGATGGTAAGTTATTCAAAACCCTTGTAGGACATTCGGCGACAGTATGGAGAATAGCCTTCAGCCCTGACAGTAAAATGGTAGCTACTGGAAGTGGCGACAATACTGTGAAGTTATGGACAGTTGAAGGCAACTTGCTAAAAACTTTTAAAGGTCATACGGCTGCAATTTGGGGAGTTGCGTTTAGTCCCGATGGAAAAATAGTTGCTTCTGGAAGTGTCGATGATACCGTCAAACTTTGGAAATTGGATGGTACAGAAATCACAACTCTCAGAGGACATACCGCAGCAATTAGGGAAATTGCCATCAGCCGAGACGGAACAATGCTTGTCTCAGGGGGAGATGACAACACACTGATTCTCTGGAATTTACAGCGAATTCTCAACTTAAATGCACCAGCTTATGCTTGCGCCCTAGTGAAAGATTATTTGAAAACTAACACAGCATTGGAGGAGAGCGATCGCACTCTTTGCAATTAACCTATTTTCTATCATTGTGAGAAAAGAAAAATAAGCTGTTATGCAAAGAAAATTACAGATATAGTTTTTTAAAACATCTATATTTAGTATTTTATGTCAATGCGTAAGTCCTAAAATGATGATTTTGTTCGCCTGACAACAAAGACCAATTAATCTTCTGTGGCTTAGTTACATCTTTGCTTATTCTTGAATTTTCTATAAGATAGAAGACTTATTTTCTGCTGCTTCAATAAATGCCTCAAACTGACCATCAGGAGTCCATTGGATAGCTCCATCTCGTCCTGTAAAAAACAATTTAGTTTGGCTTTGATTTAGCTCAGATAAAGCTTTTGGATCAAAGTTAGCAGAAGAAGCGATCGCTACTTTTGGTTGCAGAGCAAGAACTAAATCTTTTAATGACTGAGGGGCACACCACAGCACTTGTGGCCGAGACAAACTCCCATTTTTAACTAATTGCTGCACCTCTTTAGACTTGACATTACCAACTAATAACCAATTCTGATCTAAAATTTGTAATTGTAAAATAGGTAATTGATCGTTGATTAATTGTGCCACTATTGAACCCGTTTTGACAGCTTGACCAACTGCCATCGGTTGGTAAGAACCCTGATACTTTTGTAATTCTTGTTGAATTGCCTGGGTTGCAATAGAATTTTCTGGATTAGGGGAATATTCATAAAAGTTTTTGATTGGTAGACGTTGCAGTAATTCCAACCAAGCATTGCTTTCATTGCCTTGAAAATCAGTTGCGATCGCCCAATTGATTTGATTTACACCCTGCTGTTGTAAAAACGGTAAAATTGTGAAACGTCCAGTCCCTTCATCTCCACTATTAATTACAGTTACAGTCCCTTTATCTTGAACAACTACAATTGGTTCCGTACCAGATTCTAATACCGTTATCCTAAATAATGTATTTGTAGAATGCCAAAGGGGGATGAATACTAAACCAATCGCCATCACATTAGCAACCCACCACTGACGCTGCCACCAAGGGACTAGCCAAACAAGTATAATCAGTGTGTAAATCGCTAAAAGCTGCCAAGTAGATATACTACCGACAGCAACAGAATTCCCTGGCAACTTACTGAAAAATTCCACTAATTTAATTAGCCAGTCTGTCGGATAATGCAACACCGCAGCAAGGAAACTCCCTGCCGGAGTCCAAATTAAACCCGCTAGGGCACTAATGATTCCACCAATACTAATGATCGAAATTAATGGGGTACTAACCACATTCAGCAACAGACTATAAGATGGTACAACCCCAAACACAAAAAGTTGTACAGGTAAAGTCCAAAGAGTCGCAGCCAGGGGAACGGCAACCAAAGAAGCGATCGCAGGTGGTAGCCATGCTAGGCGATTAACTAACGCAGGTACTGTTACAATTAATCCCAGTGTTGCTAAAAAACTCAATTGAAAACCTAAATCCCAAATCCATAGGGGATTAAACACCAGTAACAGAGTTGCTGCTAATAGTAACGATCCGAACTGTTTTACCTTTCTTTTTAATAGCAATCCAACTAATGCTGCAAAACCCATAATTACGGCTCTGAGAACCGCAGGTTGAAAACCTGTTAAACTCAGAAAAATAATTAAAGCCAAAAAGCCAAGGGTAAATTGCGTTCCTTTTTTTGCCCGTCTCGTAAGCTGTAAAATTACACTCAAAATCAAAGAAGTTTGAAACCCGGAAGCTGCTAAGGCATGAGCTAATCCTGCTTGTACAAACAAATCGCGGATATCGTAAGGTAAATCAACAGCTTTGCTTCCCAACACCATTGCACTGACAAGAGGGCCTTCAGGAATACCCAACCACCGAACTTGCGATCGCACAATTCGTTCTCGAATTTGCCACCATCCCCATTTGCGTTCCTGATCTAAAACATTTATTTGTCGCCCAATCAAACCAGCAAACGTTCCTTCCTGCTTGAGAAACTTCTGAAAATCGAAACCACCAGGATTAGAAGCCGCCTTTGGTTTGTACAAAATCCCAGTCACAGCAATTTGTTGACTAGGGTATAACCCAGTAGCCTGAAGTATAGGCACTGTAACATACAATTTGCCCGTTACCCCTTTCGGGACACCTACTGAACCTTTTTCATTTTTAACCTCATCTATCTGAGTCGCTTCCAGCCAAAATTGTCCTCGCTGACTGCGAGTTAAGCGAGGATTACTCGCCACTTCCCCACGAACAATCACAAGTTGTTCTTGATTATTGCTATTTCCAGGCGGAACAAACTGACTAATATCTTTTGCACCTGGTTGAGGCACTCGCCATTGAAAATATAGAGTTGCCAATAATCCCACCAAACCAGCAGCTAACCATATTCGAGGATGGGAATTAGTTTGCCAAATGTTAGGCACTGCCTTATTTTTACTTCCAGCCTTCTCTGCTTTCTGAGCAAGTTGTTGTGAACTGGTGCGTCTTCTAAAAACAATTGCTCCCGCTATCCCCAAAACCAAAATCCACACACCACCCCAAGGAACTGCTGTAAACAGCAACCCAAAAATATAACCAAGACAAATAATTACACCACTGGTTTGAATCATAAGATTTTTTGTAAAAGCACCTGACAACCCGAATTTACATTTGGCTTAAAAATAGCTAAGGCAGCAATCAAGAAAAACCCACGTTCCTGAAATTGGCAATTAAATTCAAAAATAAAATATTCCAAACTCTTATTATCTATGTCTAGATCCCCTCTACATAAGCTTGGCATCTCTCTAATCAGCAACACCAAAAAATTTTTATGCTTGTGGTGAAGTATAGTCCATCAAGTTTATACAAACAAAGCCCGCACAGATGAGGCGGGCCTTATCCTTGTAGCCTTAATGTTCTAGACTCAAGATTTAACGGTATTTTTGGCGTTTAGCAATAGCCACATTATTAAAAATGTGCCTAGATCAATAGAATACAAAATCAAGGGTTTGTTAATTTACTGAGGCAAATTTTGTTTATGTAGCCGCCACTCCTACTTGCCCACTAGGTATAACTGGCTTTAAATCTTTGAGCAACGGAAAACCCAACTTCTCCCTTTGCTCAACATATAAATGAGCAACCTTCCTAGCCAAATGCCGAATCCTGGCAATATAGCGAGTTCTCTCCGTCACCGAAATCACGCCTCTAGCATCCAGCAGATTAAACGTGTGCGAACACTTCATTACATAATCCAAACTGGGTAACACCAAACCCTTCTCCGTTAACTGAGTAGCTTCCTGCTCATACAAATTAAACAGCGTCAGCAGCAATTCAGGATTAGACGCTTCAAAATTGTATGTACTCTGCTCAATCTCATTTTGCAGAAAAATATCACCATAAGTAATATTGTCCGTCCAATGAATCTTAGTAATTGCCTCTACTTCCTGGAGGTACATCACCAATCGCTCTAAACCATAAGTAATTTCAATAGACACCGGACGACAATCGATACCTCCACACTGCTGGAAGTAAGTAAACTGAGTAATCTCCATCCCATCTAACCATACTTCCCACCCAGTACCCCAAGCTCCCACCGTCGCATCTTCCCAGTTATCCTCTACAAACCGAATATCGTGGTCTTCAGGACGAATACCTAAAACCCTTAATGAATCAAGATAAATCTCCTGGATATTATCTGGCGAGGGCTTAATCAGAACTTGGTACTGATAATAGTGTTGGAAACGGTTGGGGTTTTCGCCGTAGCGCCCATCCGTCGGGCGACGACACGGTTCAACATAGGCAACAGCCCACGGTTCCGGCCCCAATGCTCTTAAAAATGTCTGGGGATTCTTAGTACCTGCCCCTTTCTCAATATCGTAAGGCTGGGCGATGAGACAACCGCGCTCGCTCCAGAACTGATGCAACAGAGATATAACGGATTGAAAATTCATGGTTCCCCCCTTATTACTCGACACAGTGCATAAACCATTGTTGCCTAGAAGGCTGAACTGTGGGGAGTTAGAAGGGACAGAAAAAGAGTCCCAAAAGATTTTTGGAAAAATAGTTGACAGGATGAATTAGGTTCGTTATATTGAATAAGTGCTTG